>JAFGDU010000065.1 GCA_016931915.1 Actinomycetota bacterium | reverse complement strand
GATAAGGAGGTGAAGAAGGTAGCTTAAGGACGTGCCGGAGGCCTGAAGGGGCGGGGGCACTGTCCGGGAAGCTCCTGACTAATACAATTGAGTATTGCTGGTTGAGTGCACTGAGTACTGGAATTTCAAAAAAGTGTCGTGTTATTTGAAGGGTTATTGTTTAAAGTCTGCTTTAATGGTCTCATGAGTGAAGATGATCTTCGACTCATCCTTTCTAAATATGTATTGAGAAACCGAAAAAGTTGCTGATTCCCAACCTTCAGGTATTTCAAAATAGATATCCTGCCGGATAGTCTCATGAGCTTCCGCGTAGTTATGAGAATGATCAGGCTGATTTTTGAATCCGAACGGAAAATACTCAGCTCCCATGTTGTCGACGAGCATATAGGACAAGTACTTTTCTCCCTGAGGAGCCGGTGACGAGTATAGCTTATCATCCGTATTATTACTTATCTCTATAGAGAACGTGAGATATATTTCTCCCTCATTTGGCACCCTAAATAATGTTTCTTCTTCAGCGACTTCATTGATTGAGACGAGTCTTATTTCCGCGAAGCGTGCCGATTCATTGCAGCCGACATTTAAGCAGATAGTAATAACGATTGCAAATAGCCCGATTACTCTTTTCATCCCATTGCCTAGTAGCACCAAGAGCCCAGTGTCAGCGTCATCCACAGTCAATTTCTTGATGTTGGTATCTTACCATAGTCCAGGTGTTCCTCTATCCCGAGAAGCAATCCTTTCTCATTCATCGATGTAACTTCGATTTTCGAAAATGGAAGCGGGAGCTTTAAGCTCCCGCTTTATTGAGTTGGGGTGAGTGACGGGACTTGAACCCGCGACCTCTGGGGCCACAACCCAGTGCTCTTCCGTCTGAGCTACACCCACCACGAGTCTTTTTGGCACGCCTGGGAGGACTCGAACCTCCAACCTGCGGATTAGAAGTCCGCCGCTCTATCCATTGAGCTACAGGCGCGTGTACAAGGTGAATTATAGCACGCAAGCTAGACGTTTTCCGGGTTGCAAAAACACGCTAGAGCAGGTAAATACCCCCCGCGTTGCCTTGTGTCTGTGCCTGTAGTAGCATAATTATCGTTCAAACGCCCCAGGTAGACGGGCGAGAGTGGCGGAACTGGCAGACGCGCTGGGTTTAGGACCCAGTGGTGAAAACCGTGGGGGTTCGAGTCCCCCCTCTCGCACCAGGAGCTCCCGCACCCGCACGGGGGTGGGATTTTTTACGAGCGGTAAGAGATGAGAGCATAGATTGGCGATGGGAAGGAGCACATGAGGTGGCCGTGAAAGCTGAGATGGAGGAAGTCGGCAAGAACAAGGTGCTGATAAAGGTCGAGGTGCCCGCTGAGGACGTGAGTAAAGCCATAGACCGCGCCTTTCGAGATATTTCCCGGGAGGTCTTCGTCCCCGGTTTTCGCAAGGGGAAGGTGCCGCGCCGCGTATTGCAGGCCAGGCTGGGCCTGGAGGCCATCTACGAGGAGGTAAAGCAGTCAAACCTCCCCGATTACTACGCGGAAGCCCTGGAACAGCTGGGGATCGAGCCCATAGACGAGCCAGAGCTGGATATCGATGAGATAGAGGTGGAGGACGGAAAGCCCATGTCCTTCGAGGCGACGGTGGAGATAAAACCCCGGATCACGCTGGAGAATTACACTGGCATTGCGGTGGAGAAGCCGGACGAGGAGGTCACCGACGAGGAGGTAGACCGCGTCCTGGAAAACATGCGCGAGAAATTCGCACAGCTGGAGGTGGCCTCGGGTAAGATCCTGGCCGACGGAGATCATGCCCTCATCGACTTCGACGGCACGGTGAACGACGTCCCCTTCGAGGGGGGGTCGGCCAAGGACTTCATGCTGGAAGTGGGAACCGAGAACATATGGCCGGAGTTCAACGAGGAGCTGCGCGGAAAGCGCAAGGGGGACATCCTGGACATCAAGGTGAAGATGCCGGAGCAGTTCCCCGACGAGGAGCTGGCCGGACAGGTCGCCTCCTTCAAGGTGATCGTCAAGGAGGTAAAGGTCAAGAAGCTACCCGAGGCCGATGACGACTTCGCCAAGGAGTCCAGCAAGTTCGACACCATCACCGAACTGAAGGACGACGTTAGGAGCAAGCTCGAGGAGGCCAAGAAGGCGCAGGCGCAGGAATCCGTGCGCATGCAGGTGCTGGAGAAACTCGCCGAGGGCCTGGAGGTGGAGATACCGGATAAGATGGTGGAGGACTACGCCCACCAGCGCCGGCACGAGCTGGAGGCGCGCCTGGGCGCCCAGGGACTGGCACTCGACAGCTACCTCGAGGCGCTTGACTATACCGAGGAGCGCATGGAGGAGGAGTTCGAGAACGAGGCCAGGCAGCTCATCCGCAACGAGCTGGTCCTGGATGCGGTCATCGCCGCCGAGAAGATGGAGATCAGCGACGATGAGCTGCAGGAGGAGATAGATAAGAGGGCGGAGATGTTCTCCATCGATCCCGCATCCTTCCGCGCGGCCCTCGAGGAGCGCGGCGCCCTGGACGAGATGAGAGAGGATCTGCGGCGCAGAAAAGCCCTCAAGTTTTTAGGCGACAATGCCGTATTTGCCGGTGTAGGTGGCGAGCCGGTCTCCGCACCTAAAGAGGATGAAAGCGCAGCACAGGGCAGCGAAGAGGAGCCGGCGGAGGGCAAACCTGCGGACGGAGGGGAAGAGCCGGCTGAATAAGTTACGTAAATCATGTTAGCCGGTGTCATCGCGCAGGTATAATCTTACTAGGGAAACGGTTTGCTCAAGAAAAGGGTGATATAAGATGGCAAACGGCTTGATACCCATAGTGATCGAGCAGACGAACCGCGGGGAGAGGTCCTTCGACATCTACTCGCGGCTGCTCAAGGACCGCATCATCTTCCTGGGGATGGAGATCGACGACCACGTGGCCAACCTGGTCATGGCACAGCTCCTGCACCTGGAATCTGAAGACCCGGAGAAGGACATCCACATCTATATCAACAGTCCCGGTGGCGTGGTCACCTCGACCCTGGCCATATATGACACCATGCAGTACGTCAAGGCGGACGTCTCCACCATCTGCATAGGCCAGGCGGCCTCGGGAGCGGCGCTGCTGCTGTGTGCCGGGGCTACGGGCAAGAGGTTCGCCCTGCCCCATTCCCGGGTGCTGCTGCACCAACCGGCGGGAGGCACCAGCGGCCAGGCGGTGGATATCGATATCCATGCCCGCGAGATACTGCGCCTGCGTGACCTGCTGGACAAGATACTCTCGGACCATACCGGCCAGGCGCTGGACAAGATCAGGGGCGATACCGACCGCGACTTCATCATGACCGCGCATGAAGCCAGGGATTACGGCGTTATAGACGCGGTCATCGAGAGAAAAGAAGAGGAAGAGGCCAAGCTGAAGTAGGGCAGGAAGCCTTGCTGTACCGCCAGGGAATTGCAAAAAGTCGTAAACAAGAAGCGATCGGGGTCGATAATAAGCGTAGAGAACGGAGACGGTAGAGAGGAATGCGAGCAAGTCTGGACAAACGCTTACGACAGTGGCTTGAGTGGAGGTAGACCTTAATGGCGAAATTCGGCGAGGGCGGCGATCTGCTGAAATGCTCCTTCTGCGGCAAGAGCCAGCGGCAGGTGAAGAAGCTCATCGCTGGACCGGGAGTATATATCTGCGACGAGTGCATAGATCTCTGCAACGAGATCATAGAGGAGGAACTCTCGGAGACTCCGGAACTGCGCCTGGAGGAGCTCCCCAAGCCCAGCGAGATATACGGTTTCCTCAACGATTACGTCATCGGCCAGGACAAGGCCAAGAAGATCCTCTCCGTGGCCGTGTACAACCACTACAAGCGCATCCAGGTGGGTTCCTATAGCGATGACGACGTCGAGCTGCAGAAGAGCAACATCGTGCTCATCGGCCCCACCGGCTGCGGCAAGACCCTGCTGGCTCAGACCCTGGCGCGGGTGCTCAACGTGCCCTTCTGTATCGCCGATGCCACCACCCTGACGGAGGCGGGATACGTGGGCGAGGACGTGGAGAACATCCTGCTCAAGCTGATCCAGGCGGCGGACTACGACGTCAAGCGGGCCGAGACGGGCATCATCTACATCGATGAGGTGGACAAGATCGCCCGCAAGTCCGAGAACCCCTCCATCACCCGGGACGTCTCCGGTGAGGGCGTGCAGCAGGCCCTGCTCAAGATACTGGAGGGAACCGTGGCCAGCGTGCCGCCCCAGGGCGGCCGCAAGCATCCCCACCAGGAATTCATCCAGATAGATACCACCAACGTCCTCTTCATCTGCGGCGGCGCCTTCGCCGGGCTGGAGAACATCGTCGAGAACCGCATCGGCAAGAAGGGCGTGGGTTTCGGCGCGGACGTGAGAAGGCGGGAGGATAAGGAGATCGGCGAGATCCTGGAGCAGGTAATGCCCGAGGACCTGCTCAAATACGGGCTCATCCCCGAGTTCGTGGGGCGCCTGCCGGTGATCGCCGCCTTCCACGGCCTCACGGAGGAGGATCTCGTCTGCATCCTCACCGAACCCAAGAACGCGCTGGTGAAGCAGTACAAGAAATTCTTCGAGTTCGATGGGGTAGAGCTGCGCTTCACCGACGGCGCACTGCGCGCCGTGGCGCGTGAGGCCACCCGTAGGACCACCGGAGCCCGGGGGCTGCGAGCCATCATGGAGGAGAGCCTGCTCAACGTGATGTACGAGCTTCCCTCCCGCAACGACATCATCCGCTGCGTGGTGACCAAGGATACGGTGCAGAAGGGCATCGAGCCCACCCTGGTGACCTCGGGCGGTGAGTTCAAGGACGAGGAGAGCGCTTAACTCTTAGCTCGCATCTCGGGGCTTAAAGGGCAGCACAGCCGTCCTGATCCAACTGCTTAAATCCAAGAACCCTTACCCAGGCCAGCAAACAGCCTTCGCTTGTTTTTTGGGGGCGGGCTTTCAGCCGTTCTTTCTACGGGCTACGAGCTACCTTTCCGAAAGCGGCCTACGTAATGGGCGCCGCGCAGCAGGGGGTGGGTGCGCAGTTCCTCGATGGCGTCCTGGATATCGTCCATGTTCTCGCGTATCTCCTGCCCGGTGCGAGAGATGTTCTGAGCCCTACTCTCCATGGTCTTCACCTTGTCTCCCAGCGTCTCGGCATGTTCCCTGAAGATATCCGTCCAGGATTGGGAATCCTTATAAGCGTAACGGGCGGTGCGATAGATGCGTAGCGTCGACCATACGAGTACCATCAGGCACAGAAAGCCCACCGCAAGGGAAGCCAGGAATACGATCAGCGCCGTGGTACCCAAACATGCCTCCTTCCCGCTCACTTGCTTCACCAGCGATACATCAAAGAATATACTATCCCATATCCGCCATAAAGTTCTCTCGAGATCTCGGTCTGAAGTAAAGGCGAATGGGATCAGGTCTTGTACTTGCGCCCCCCGTTCTTAGAGAAAGAAAGGGATGGGGGTAAGGCGAAACTCAAGACGCTGAACCCACCCTACGGGTAAAAGACCGAACCGTTTGTTCGGTCTATCAGGTATTCAGCTTGGCCTTTATCCAGTATCTCAAGACCCGCAGCCAGACGAGGAGCACAAAAGCGCCGAGCGAGGCGAGATAGTCGAAGTCGACTATCCTTTTCCATTCGGCCCCGCCTTCTTCCAGCACTATGTACCCGACCGGGGCAATCCTGCCGAAGCCCCCGAAACCCCCGCCGGAACCGTCCTTCTTGGCGCCGGCTTCCTCGCTACCCTCCTCCGGAGGGGTGGTTCCTTCCCCTCCTCCGCCTCCGCCGCACCACCAGGTGGTGGACACGGGGATGACCGTCCTGTTGTGGGCTTCCACCGGATCACCGTAGACCCTTCTTGAGTCTATAACCCCCGCAACGCCCTCCGCTGCCCTGTGTAGAAAACTGCCGGGCTCCATCGCTCACGCTCCCTTCGTACTCGCCAGGCTTCCTGGTTTATTCTATATTCCCGCAAGGGCTGACGCGTAAAAGCAGCTTCAATATATAATATCTCTTGTCATCCAGGCCCGTGCTGCATGGTTTGACAAGCAACCGGACCGCTTCATACCATGCATTGAAACGCGGGTTTTGTCCGCGAGCGGAACACGGCGAAGCATGGAGGTGCATGGAGGGTTGTCCGCATACAACGACAGAGAGCCGGGACGAGATATATCGAAGACCTATGAACCGACCGAGGTCGAGGAGAAATGGTACGCCTTCTGGGAGGAGCACCGCTATTTCCACGCCGAGCCCAACCCGGAAAGGGAGCCTTTCACCATCGTCATCCCTCCCCCCAACGTCACCGGGTCTTTGCACCTGGGCCATGCCCTCAACAACTCCCTGCAGGACTTCATCATCCGCCGCAAGCGCATGCAGGGCTACGAGACACTGTGGCTTCCGGGTACCGACCATGCGGCCATCGCTACCCATGCGGTGGTAGAGCGCAACCTGGCAGAGGAGGGCACCAGCCGCCAGGAGATAGGGCGGGAGGCCTTCCTGGAGCGGGTATGGCAGTGGGTGGACAAGTACGGCGGCACCATCATCACCCAGCTCAAGCGCATGGGCTGCTCCTGCGACTGGGAGCGCGAGCGCTTCACCATGGACGAGGGATGCTCCCGCGCGGTACGCGAGGTTTTCGTGCGCCTTTACGAGGAAGGTATGATCTACCAGGGGTACTACATCGTCAACTGGTGCCCACGCTGCCTCACCGCCATCTCTGACATCGAGGTGGAGCACGAGGACCTGGAGGGAAAACTGTGGACGATTCGCTACGATATCAAGGAAACTGGGGAGCCCATATACGTCGCCACCACCCGCCCGGAGACCATGCTGGGGGACACCGCGGTGGCGGTGAACCCCCGTGACCACCGCTACCGCAACCTGGTGGGCAAGACGGCCGTCCTGCCGCTACTGGGGCGGGAGATGCCCGTGATCGCCGACGAGTTCGTGGATCCGGAGTTCGGGACGGGCATGGTAAAGG
>JAFGDU010000064.1 GCA_016931915.1 Actinomycetota bacterium | reverse complement strand
TGAATCCCATCAATTTTACCCAAAGGGACGGGATGGCTGCTTTGCTATCTAGGAGGGTGAGTGTCCGGTAAGCTGGTGACTAATACACATAATATATCCATATGTGATCGAGAGAACTGCTCAACAGATATTAAGAGGGCCTTGGTTTCCAATAAGAAAGGGAAAGCAAAGTGGGCAGTTACCTTAGCGCTGCTTATCACGGTTATCTTTCTCCTTATTGTCGGCATCATCATAGGGATGATTCTTTTCGTGATGGATCCGGACCGTTGCTGGATATTCAGATATATTTTCATTCCAGTCTCGATATTGGTGTTATCGTCTCCATAATATCGGCATGGAAGGCGTATTCACGATATAGAGGACAATAACCAGCGGCGATCTATCCAACACGGGAGGGAACGCCGTATTCATAAGCGTAGAAGGAGGTTACCCGCCTCTCCCGTAGTTCCCACAAGACTGCAGGTTGTCTCATAAAGATATTCCGGTCACTCCCCGATCACTCCGCGAGCATATATCTTCGTTAACCCTCTTTGAACTCCCCGATCCTTGCGTCCAGCCAGTCGACCCAGGCGGATAGCCCCTCCCCGGTGCGGCAGCTCACCTCGAAGATGATGATGTCAGGGTTCATGCGCGTGACCGTATCGCGCAGCTCGGCCATGTCGAAGTCGCCCATGCCGATGAGGTCGGTCTTGTTCACTACCAGTACGTCGGAGTCGCTGAACATGAGGGGGTACTTCAAGGGCTTGTCGTGGCCCTCGGCCACCGAGAGGATCATGGCGCGCAGCGATTCACCCAGCTTGAACTCGGCGGGGCAGACCAGGTTGCCCACGTTCTCGATGATCAGCAGATCCAGCGCATCAAGGTCCATCTGCGCTATCGCCTGTTGGATCATCGTAGCGTCCAGGTGGCAGATGCCTCCGGTATTGATCTGTATGACCGGTATATCGTAAGTTTTTAGCTTCTCTGCGTCCACGCTGGAGGCGATGTCACCCTCGATAACCCCGACTTTCCGCCTCCCCTTGAGCAGCTCGAGGGTATGGGCGATGAGCGAGGTCTTTCCGGCCCCCGGCGAGGCCATGAGGTTCATGGCCAGCACCCCGCTGCCGCGGAACAGCGTATAGTTCTCGCGGGCGACCTTCTCGTTGGCGTCGTATATGCCCTCCAATATCTCTATGTCCATCCCTTCCTCCTATTCGATTTCGATGGACTCCACCATGAATTCCCGCCCCGATATGAGCTCGGTTTCCGTCCTGCCGCACCTGGGGCAGGTGAGGTCGTATTCCACCACTTCGAAATCATCTTCGCATGCTGGGCAGTGCGCGACCACCGGCACCTTGGTGAAGTTGAGCTCCGCGCCCTGGGCGATGGTGTCCTTGGTCACCATGTCCCAGTAAAATGCCACGTAATGGTCGACTATCCCCGTGAGCTCTCCCAGCTTCACGTTCACCTTGAGGACGCGCTTGGCGTTGTTGCCCTGGGCGTGCTTCAGACATATGGAGGCTATGCTCTCGGTAACTCCCAACTCGTGCATGATGTTCCTTTCTCCTACGCACAAGGCCTCCTACAAGCATAGACCATGATGTCACTCTCTCCAAAGGATTTGAGTCATGGCCGAGAATATGGAAGTACACGAGGGTTTAAGTTACAACAGCAACGCGATCCGTAAGATATCGTTTGCAACACCATTTATTAAGTGATAATAATAAGGGTGGATATTTTTCCGATACGCAGTAATAGATGCAGCTTAATCGAGGTAAGTGATGGAACAGGACAGGCATAACCACGCCGGATGCGCATTCCGCGTCATCCCCCCAGAATCCTTCTCGTATCCCTGGTGTTCTGCTTAGCCCGTTCCAGGACATAGTTTAGGAAAGCGGGAGGTTAGAGGATGAGCCACGCCAACGAAAGACTTTTCGACCACAAGCTGGCCAGGGAAGTGAAGATGAAGAAGTCCCGGGCGGAGAAGGACAAACGCATGTCCCTGCAGGATGCCGTAGCCGAGTTCGTCAACGATGGGGATTCAATCATCGAGACCGGATTCGCCTACGTGCGGGGCCCCATGGCCGCCTTCTGGGAGATAGGCCGCCAGCGTAAGAAGGACCTGGTGGGCATATTCACCCCGGGAGGGATGAACGCCGCCTGGCACGAGTTCGGAGGAATTGAGGGCTGCCACGTTGCATACGTGGGAGTGGAGATGCGCGGCCTCATCGCTCCCTTCCGGCGGGGCGTCGAGGCCGGGACCCTCAAGGTATATTCCGACTGGAGCCACGACGGGATGGCCCTCTCCCTGCTCGCGGCGGAGAAGGGCCTGGACTACGTGGCCTGCAGGTCCATGCTGGGCACCGACATCATGAACACCAACCCCTATATCAGGGAGGCAAAGGACCCCTTCACGGGGGACACGGTCTGCCTGGTGCCGGCCATGTATCCGGACGTGGCCATCATCCACGTCCACCACGCGGACAAGTTCGGCAACGGCCGCATATGGGGCCCCGCCGTCAACGACCACTCCATCTGCGTGGCCGCGCACAAGGTCATCGTAACCTGCGAGCGCATCGTGGACACGGGGGATATTCGCGCCAACCCCTACCAGGTGGTCGTGCCCCATTACACCGTCGATGCCGTATGCGAGGTGCCCTATGGCGCCTATCCCGGGGACATGCCCGGTATGTACTACTTCGACCGCAGGTTGCAGGAGAGGGTGGTACGCGTCGAGTGGAAGACCGCCGAGAGCACCAGGGAATGGTACGAGAGGTACATCCTGGGCACCAGGGACCATTACGAGATGATCCAGCTCATCGCCGAGGACGAGGGCACGAACGTGATCGAATACCTGAAGCGGCTGGAGCAGCTGGCTTGCGACGCGGCTTACTGCGGGATAGGCAGCTGGGGTATCGGTGGGGAGCGCGACTGGAAATACGAGGAAGTGGCCAAGCGGGCCATTTGAGGAGGATATAAAGATGAACGACATACAAGCGAACGAGGTCCAGTATACCCCCAGGGAGCTCCTGGCCTGCGTTGCCGCGCGTCTTATAAAGGATGGAGAGAGCGTATTCGTGGGAACCGGGCTGCCGCTGGTGGGCGCGCTGCTGGCCCACAAGCTCTATGCCCCCAACATGATGGCTATCTACGAGTGCGGCGCCGTCGACCCGGAGCCCCGCGTGCTCCCCTGGTCGGTCTCCGGCTCCTGGACCTACCACAAGGCCCCGGTCATCCTCTCCATGACCTCCGTCTTCGGGCACAGCCGTGCCGGTTACGCCGACGTTGGGTTCCTGGGTGGGGCCCAGATCGACATGTACGGCAATATCAACGCCACCGTCATCGGCGACTATGAGAAGCCCAGGGTACGGCTGACGGGTTCGGGAGGAGCCAACGACATCGCCTCCCTGTGCTCAAAGGTCATCTTCATGGGGCTGCACCTGCCGGAGCGTTTCCCCGAGCGCTGCGATTACATCACCACCCCCGGCTACCTGGATGGAAATGGCGCGAGGCAGCGTGCCGGTCTGGTCGGCGGTGGGCCCTGGCGGGTGATATCCCATCTCGGGCTCATGGGATTCGACGACGAGACCTGCCGCATGAAGCTCATCTCCTACCACCCCGGCGTCACTCCCGAGGTCATCCAGCAGTTCACAGGTTTCGAGCTGCTGGTACCGGACGACGTGGTGGAGACCCCCAAGCCGACCGAGGAGGAATTGCGGGTGCTGCGCGAGGAGGTCGATCCCTGCCAGCTCTTCGTTTTTTAAGGGAGAGAACCGTGGGGGCTGGCGAAGGCCGGCCCCAGCTTTCATATCCCCCCTCCTCGGTGTCGGGAAATGGGGTTGGTACGGATACGGCATTCTACGCCGAAGGGTTGAAAGGCAAGGTGTGACCCCACCGTGTGGGGCACGAGGCGTTGGTCGATCTAGTACTCAGGGGGCCAGACCACCTGGCCGGAGGCGCAATCCACGGCGTACAGGCGCTGGGGTGGGACGAGGAAGTCGCTGAGATTCACGCCATCCGCGGCCAGAGCAGCCCAGTCGCCGTGCAGGAGCTCGAGCAATTGCTCGTAGTTCAACCCATCCAGCGCCGAAATCAGATCCAGGCTGGTCCCCCGGGCTGCGAGCTTGCGCAGGAAAGCCTGGAATTCCTCATCCTCTTCCACCGTGGCCTCTCCCGCGCCGGTCCCGGGTGCGGAAGGTGCCTCGCTCGCATCATTAAGCCCCAGTTCAGTCTGGTTCTTAGCTGTACTCGCTGGAAGCGCTGGCATTTTGGTACCGTACTGGCCGGCGAGCACTGAGGCCAGCTCGCGCAGGAGCGATTCGCTTATCTTCAGGCTTGTCTCGCCGCCCAGGGATGCGAGTTTCATGGCGGAAGGTCGCTGCTGGTCGGGGAAGAGAAGGTAATCCTCCGGGCCGCTTACCGAGACCAGCCAGACATCTTTATCGTCTACGACGGCGCGTTCCGCGTAACAGGGGAGGACGGGTGCGTCGTCCGTCTGCTCCAGGGCCGCTGCTACCGCGAGTTTCAGTTCGTCGGGGTTCTGCCCTTCCACGGCCGCCTGTGCTGCCAGTTCGCCGCTGAAATCCTCCTGCATCTGTGCGATGGCTTCTGGCTCAATATCGCTGGAGGCGGGATACCAGTATGCCGAGTAGAAATCGAGGCGAGCCCCCAGGTCGTTGCGGTAATCTTCCAGGTCCGCTGCGTCGTATTCCTGGCTGGAGACGACCACGTCCGGGCGTGCCAATGATGCAGCGGTGGTATCCGCCGAATCGGATCGGAAGTTAAAGGTCTGCGCTTCCAGGATCTGATCCTCTTCCTCGCCCAGCGTGACGCTCCTGTCCTCCGCTCCACCTTCCTCGACCACGGTCGTGCCTCCCCCACCCCATACCGCGAGGGTGACTCCGGCCACGGTGGCCACTACGAGCATGGACAGCGCCGCTGCTGCCACCTGGATGCGCCTGGTCCCCGTTCTTGGCGGAGCCGGGGCGACCACCTCGCGCCGCAGCCGGTTTATGAGGCGGTAGGTTTCCTCCGGCGTGGGCACGATGGCGGGAAGGGAAGAGACGTCCCGCACCAGGCTGCGCATGAGTATGTAACTCTGCGCGCAGTCATCACAGGTCTCGAGGTGCTCCCTGAGCTCTCCTGCTTGCGGCGCGGTCAGCTCACCGTCGATATACGGCCCGATCAGTTTTGTTGCTTTCCTGCATCTCATCTTACTGCCCCGGATCCCTTTCCAGAGATGGGTTTTTCCATTCTCCCCCTCGCTTGCATTAGATGGAGAGTTCAGCCCATCTGTTCCCTGTATCCCTCCAATTCTTTCGCCAATCTGGCGCGGGCCCTATTCAGGCGCGATTTCACCGTACCCAGTGATATATCGAGTATCCGCGCCACCTCTTTATAGTTATATCCGCTTATGTCGTGCAGGTATATGACCTCTTTGAACTTATAGGGCAGGCGCGCGATGGCCTCGCGCACCGTCTTCTGGATCTCCGCCCTCTCCATGCTGGCCTCGGGCGAATCGAAGGCGTCGTCGGCCAGGCGCTGCTCGATGTCCGGCAGGTCGTCCCCGGGGGATTCCGAGATGGAGACGTGGCGGCGCAGCCGGCGGGCGTAATCGTGGCAGGCGTTCAGGGATACGCGGTAGAGCCAGGTGGAGAACTTTGCCTCGAAGCGGAACGATCCCAGCTTGCGCATGAGGAGCACGAAGACCTCCTGGCATACGTCCGCAGCATCGCTGCGGTTGCCCAGCAGGCGGTAGGCCATGTTCATGATGACCGATTCGTAACGGCCGACCAGCTCCTCGAAGGCGGCTTGGTCGCCGTCGAGGAAATCACGCACCAACTCCTCGTCTGTCGGACGGTCTTGCTCTCCACCGTTATCATCATATTTGGACATTGCTCTGGTCCTTCGCTTTCGCCAAATTCCCTGTAATTTTAGCATAGGCGGACTTAACAACAACGAGCGCTGGATTGCATCGCGTAAGCGATGGAGTTCATGCCGAGCGCAGCGTAGGGTACCGTCTTCGGCGCAACGGTGTGGTGTTCTTCCGGCCCGAGCCTTGGGGTAGCGGTCTCGCTCCGCTGCGACCGACCCCATGGTTCTCGGGCAGGTGTTGTTGTATAGGCTATGCTCGAACGTAGAGCCTGCATATGTAGAGATAGGATACACACGTATGGAAAGATCATGCGTTGGGAGACATGGTATGCGAGCCTTGCGCTTGTACGTATCGGAAGTGGGTCCGCGTGTGCCCGGTAAATCCCGTAGCCTCCATGATATAATTCCAGCGTGAAACGGGAGGTGAAGCTTGAAGAGGGTGCTTATCTCGGGTAACGAGGCCCTGGCGCTGGGCGCCTGGTGTGCGGGCGTGCGCGTGGGGGCCGCCTATCCCGGAACGCCGTCAACGGAGATCCTCGAGGAACTCTCCACCCATCCGGATGTCTACTGCGAATGGTCGCCCAACGAGAAGGTAGCCCTGGAGGTGGGCATAGGCTCCTGCCTGGGGGGAGCCAGGTCGCTGGTGGCCATGAAGCACGTGGGCCTGAACGTGGCCGCGGACCCCTGGATGACCCTCCCGTACATCGGCGTGAACGCCGGGTTGGTGCTGGTCGTCGCGGACGACCCCGGCATGCACTCCTCCCAGAACGAGCAGGACAGCCGCTATTACGCCCGCATGGCCAAGGTCCCCCTGCTGGAGCCTTCGGACAGCCAGGAATGCTTCGATATGGTGAGCACGGCCATGGAGCTGTCGGAGCGCTTCGATACACCCGTGCTCGTACGCCTGGAGACCAGGATCAGCCACTCTCGCACCGTGATCGAGTATCGGGATGAGAGGCAGCAAGTGGACCTGCCCTATGAAAAGGACGCCGCGAAGAGGGTGATGATCCCCGGGCATGCGCGCCTGCGCCATCCCGTGGTAATCGCCCGCCTGGAGGAGCTCGAACGGGAGGCGGAGTCCTTTCCCTTTAACGCTGTCGAGATGAGGTCGTCGCGCGTGGGCATCGTCACCTCCGGGGTCTGCTATCAATACGCGAGGGAGGCTTTTCCGGAGGCCTCCATGCTCAAGCTGGGCTTTATCTACCCCCTCCCGCGCAAGATCATCCGGGAGTTCGCCTCCCACTTCCAACGCCTCTACGTGGTGGAGGAACTCGAGCCGTACCTGGAGGAAGCGCTCAAGGCGATGGGTATAGACGTGGTCGGCAAGTCCCGCATTCCCCGGGACGGCGAACTCGACCCCACCCTGGTCGGGGAGAGCCTGGCCGAACTCATCGAGATGGATACGGGGGTGAAGCATGGTGGATGGAGCCCGCCGGCGCCCCACACCCCCTTTCCAGTGGAGAGCGAACTTCCCGGTCGCCCCCCGGTGATGTGTCCCGGATGCCCGCACCGCGGCCTTTTCTATGCCCTCAACAGAAACAAGGCCGTCGTCTCCAGCGACATCGGTTGTTATACCTTGAGCGTACTGCCTCCGCTGGCGGGTATAGACTGCCAGGTCTGCATGGGGGCGAGCGTTGGCATGGCCTTGGGCCTGGAGAGGGCTTTCGCCTCGAGCGAGGTCAATGCGGACAAGAAGGGCAGGGTAGTATGCGTGCTGGGCGATTCGACCTTCATCCATGGCGGTATCACCGGCCTTATCGATATGGTCTACAACCAGACCGTCTCCACCATCGTCATCCTGGATAACCGCACCACGGCCATGACCGGTTTCCAGGACCATCCCGGCACCGGCAGAACGCTCATGGGCGAGGATACGCACGCCCTGGACCTGGTGGAACTGTGCCGCGCCATAGGGGTGGAATCGGTGCGGGTAGTCGATCCCTGGGAACTCGAGGAGATGGAGACGGTCCTGCGCGAGGAGATGGAATCTCCACATACCTCGGTGGTGATCTCGAGCCGGGCTTGCGTGCTGCGCGAGCGCCGCAGCGGCGTCTGGTACGAGGTGATCGAGGAGGAGTGCACAGGCTGCAAACGCTGCCTGCGTCTGGGCTGCCCCGCCATAGTGATGCGGGGAGAGAAGGCGGAGGTGCAGCAGGACCTCTGCGTCGGGTGCTCCATGTGCGCGCAGGTCTGCCGCCCCGGGGCATTGAGGGAGGTGAGGGCCCATGACTGACGTGGTCCTGGCAGGCGTGGGAGGGCAGGGAAACGTGCTCTCCGCGCGGGTGCTGGCGGAAGCGGCGCTGCTCATGGGATACGACGTCAAGACCTCCGAGGTGCACGGCATGGCCCAGAGGGGCGGGAGCGTGGTGTGCATGGTGCGCTGGGGGGAGAAGGTGCATTCGCCCCTCATAGAGGTGGCCAAGGCCGATTTTCTCCTCGCCTTCGAGTTGCTGGAAGGCATGCGTTTCCTGCGCTACCTCGGGAGCGGGGGAACGGCCATCGTCAACGACTACCGCCTCGACCCCCTGCCCGTGCTGCGCGGTGATGCGACCTATCCGGAGGGCGCTCTCGAGACGATACGCTCTTTTGCCTCGCGCACCATCGAACTCGATGCCAGGGAGATGGCGGCGCAGGCCGGGAATGCCCGCGCCGTCGGTTCGTGTCTCCTGGGGGTCCTCTCTCTATACCTGGAGTTTCCGCACAGCGTATGGGAGGAGTCGATACGCGATTTCGTTCCTTCCAAGGCGGTGGAGGTTAACCTGAAGGCGTTCGCACTGGGTAAGAAGAGCGTTGAGGAGATATCCTGATACATCCGTATCTCACGTGGGGGTAGAGCATGACCGATACATCCGTCGAGGGGAACGGGGAATGCTACGACGTATCCAGGCTCGAGGAATGCAGCTGGTACGACGCCAACACCTTTCATCACGAGGATTTCAGCGACACAGGGAGGCTGCTGGATCGCAAGGACCGCGCTGGCAAGACGATAAGCGTATGCCTCCCCAGCATGAACGAGGCGGCCACCATCGGGGCCATCCTCGAGATAGCCAGGTCGGAGTTGATGGAGAAGACGCCCCTGGTGGATCAGCTGTGCGTGGTGGATGGGGGCAGCGAGGATGGTACCAGGGATATCGCCCGCGATGCTGGAGCGGAGGTGTTCGGGCAGGAAGAGATCCTTCCCGGCCAGTACGAGCCCATGGGAAAGGGAGATGCCCTGTGGCGCAGCCTCCTGTGCCTGCGAGGGGATATCATAATCTGGATAGATTCCGACATACGTAATTTTCACCCCCGCTTTGTCTACGGCATCATCGGGCCCCTACTCGCCAGGCCTGGAATCCGTTACGTCAAGGGTTTCTACCAGAGGCCCATAAAGGAGGAGCACCGTATGCTCTCGACCGGGGGCGGCAGGGTCACGGAGCTGGTGGCTCGCCCCCTGCTCAGCCTCTTCTTTCCCGAACTCGGTGCGCTCATCCAGCCCCTTTCGGGGGAATACGGGGGAGACCGGAGATTACTGGAGAAGATACCGTTTTTCTCCGGTTACGGCGTGGAGATAGGGATGCTCATGGACATCTACACCCGCTTCGGCATGGATGTCATCGGCCAGGTGGACCTGGTGGAAAGGCAGCACTTCAACCAACCCATGTCGGCCCTGGGAAGGATGTCCTTCCAGATCATGCAGGCCGTGTTCATCCGCCTGCAGGAGGAGGGAAAGATAGATTTAAGGGAGGAGTACGGCACGGAGATGACCCAGGTGGATTATATAAACGGGGTATACATCCTGGAGAAGAAGATGCTGCAGGTGGAGGAGAGGCCGCCCATGGTGGAGGTTGAGGAATACCGCGAGCGGTTCGGGAGAAGCGGCTGATGGCTGCTCCTTTCGCAGGAGGCGATATCTCGGAGCTGGAGAAAGCTGCGGTTGAGTTCGGCCCCGCTTCACGCTGGCCGCGGATGAGCAGGGATATGGACGAGGTCCGCGTGGTCTATACGGACCTGGACGGTACCATGATGGGCCCCCTGGGGAACTTCGTCCTCAATATCAGGCGGGAATATACCTTGCGTCCGGCACGGGCACTGGTTGAGGCGCTGCAGGGAGGCGTGGACGTCGTGCCGGTATCCGGCCGCAGCGGGCGGCAGCTGCGCGAGACGGCGCGCGTGCTGGGGATGAAGAACTACATCGCCGAGCTGGGCGTGGAGATGGTCTACGACCTGGGCGATAAAGTGATATTCGACGCCGGCGCCCTGGGGAACGAGTGCCCCGACCTGTTCGAAGCTATCGAGCGTACGGGGGCCGCGGACTTCATCCTCTCCCGCTACGAGAGGCGCATCGAGTATCATACCCCGTGGTCGAATTTCCGCGACTGCACGCCCCTCTTCCGGGGCCTCGTCGATATCGAGGAGGTGAACCGCTTACTGGAAGAGGGATTCCCCGGCCTGGTTCTGGTGGACAACGGCGTCCTGCCGCGCACCAGCCCCACCCTGGACGTGCACGAGCTGCGCGCGTACCATCTCATGCCCAAGGGTGTGAGCAAGGAGAAGGCCGCGGCGGAGGACATGCGCCGGCGCGGTTTCGCCAGGTCGGAGGCCATTGCCATCGGGGACTCCGAGGCTGACCTGGCCTTCGCCGGGGAAGTGGGGGCGTTCTTCCTGGTGCGTAACGGCCTCTACTCCAACCCCCACCTGGTGACCGCCGTCTCCAGATTGGAAAACGTCATCGTTACCGAGGGCTTTCTCAACGAGGGTTGGGCGGAAGCCGTGGAACTGGCCGTTCTCGCTTGAACGGCTGACCTCACATTCCAACTTGTTGAGTACCGTTTACCCCCTGAAATGCGCCGTTCGTGGCATAGCTTTAGCGTAAGGGACGAAAAGACGATACATTTATTATTAGAAAAGAGCAGGATATCGGGATATAAGTGAGCGAAGGATCTCCGGTGGCGGGGAGCCTTATTACACTTACTTTGTAGGTATTTACTCCGTCGGTCAGAGTGACGTCCGTACAGCGAGGGGTGTGGCCTTGGATCTTAAGAAGAGGTTGATCTTCTTCACCAGGCTGATCAGGATCCTGACCTACATCTACCTGGTCGTTCAATACGTGCTGGTCCGCGACAGGTACGATGCTTCCCAGGTGATTCCGGTCATCGTCGGGCTGGGGGCCTTCTACGTCCTCATGGACCGTATCATCTTCAGAGTGCCCGAGGAAAGGTTCAGGATAGCATCTCTGAGCCTCATGCTCTTCGAGATATTCCTGGTATCCCTGCTCATCTATTTCACCCGCTCCTCTCCCATCAAGGAGTTCGATTTCCTCTACGTGCTGCCAGTGGCCAACGTCGCCCTCTGGTTCGGAGTCAAGGAGGGAATCGGCTACGCGGCCATAGCCAGTGCCGCCTATACCGCCGTTGTCGTTATAACGGGCCGTCTATCCTGGCCCGAGGGTTTCGGCGAAATAAGCGGGCGCTATGTCTTTCTCTTCCTCAGCGCTTTCGTCATGGGGTACATGGCGGAGTTCTCGGAGAGGGAGAGCACGGAAAAGGCCAGGCGGGTCGTGGAGCTCACCGCGCTGTCGGGATTCGCCACCGTATTCGATTCGACCCTCCTGGAGAGCAAAGTCTACGCCAACCTCTGCAACGCCGTTTCGCACAGCTTGAGCCCGGACGTCGTGCTCATCTTCCTCTACGACCAGGACCAGAAGCAATTGCATGTTGCTGCCTCCGATGG
Organism: Actinomycetota bacterium; assembly: GCA_016931915.1. GTDB lineage: Bacteria > Actinomycetota > Geothermincolia > Geothermincolales > RBG-13-55-18 > SURF-21. The sequence goes on along the minus strand of JAFGDU010000064.1, from coordinate 18,614 downwards.
AGCGAGCGAGAGCGAGGCCAACCTGGTCATACCCGCCGACTACGGCATGATCGGAGGGGTGGTGGAGAGCAAGGAATCAATCCTGCTGCGGGACACGGACAAGATCAGGGAATACCGCATGCTCCTGGAATCTCAACGCATCAGGTCGGTTATCTACTCCCCCATGAAGTGGCGGGAGGAGATATACGGCGTTGCCTTCGCTGGCAACCAGGAAAGGGACAGCTTCAGCGAGAACGACCTCAACCTTCTCTCGGCCCTATCCGTCCAGGCCGCCCTGGCCATCCATAACTCCCGCCTCTATTCGGACCTGGAGGACCGCATCGGGGAGCTGCATGCCATCTTCGAGATAGACAAGGCCATCACGTCCGCCATTGACCTGGAAACCGTACTGCAGCAGATCGTTCAGATGAGCATCGGCCTGCTCGACGCCAAGATAAGCTCCATCATGCTCATCGACGAGGAGAGCCAGGAGCTGGTAATCGCCGCCGCGCACGGGTTGTCGGAGAGATACATCGACAAGGGCCCCATCAAGATAGGAGAGAGCATCGCGGGCAAGGTGATCGATGAGGGCAAGCCCATAGCCGTCGAGGATATTCGCGACGATCCCCGCCATGCCTATACGGCTCATGCACGTATGGAGGGTTTATGCTCCCTGCTCTCGGTGCCCCTGAGTCTCAAGGACCGGGTCATAGGAGTCCTTAATATCTATACCGAGGAACCTCATGTCTTCAACCCCCACGAGATAAACCTCTTCACCAGCCTGGCCAGCCAGGCAGCCATCGCCATCGAGAACGCCCGCCTCTTCGAGAGCCTGGAGGAGATCTATATCGAGGTCATCACGGCAATGGCATCGGCCATCGACGCCCGGGACGCTTATACGCACGGCCACTCCAACCGCGTTACCAAGTACGCGGTGAAGATAGCCGAGGAGATGGGGATGTCACCGGCGGAGGTGGACATCATCAGGAACGCGAGCATCCTCCACGATGTCGGCAAGATCGGCATCAAGGAGGACATACTAAAGAAGCCCGGCAGGCTCACCGAGGAGGAGAGGAGAGAGATGGAATACCATCCCTTCATCGGCACCAAGATCCTACAGTCGGTGAAACTCCTCGAGCCGGTCATGCCCATGGTCTACCACCATCACGAGAGGTTCGACGGCACCGGTTACCCGGACGGATTGCGGGGCGAGGAGATCCCGCTGGGAGCGAGGATCATATCCGTTGCCGATGCCTTCGAGTCCATGACCTCGGACCGGCCTTACCGCAAGGCGCTGCCCCTGGAGGAGGCGATGGCCGAGCTGAGGTACGGCTCGGGCAGGCAGTTCGACCCCCGTGTGGTCGAGGTCTTCATGAGACTGGCGGAGGAGGGCAAGATAGAACTCGAGTGGTCCCAGAGCCGCGTGATACCACTCGGCGACCGTATCGGCCGCGCCAGCGGCTGATATGTATCCGCGACCCATCCATGCCTGTCTCCTGGTTTACAAAGTGCACTACCCGGCATTTATACAGCCGCAGGGTGATGCAATGCCTCCCATCAAGGTCCGCTGTCAGGATGAGGTGGTAAAATCACAACATGGGTTTCTGGAGCAAGATCAAGCAGTTCTTCAGGGGCAAGCGGTTTCTCTGTGATACCTGCGCCTATGACTACCCCTCCGCATGTACGCGGCCGGAGAGGCCCAACGCAACATCCTGCCCCGATTATCGTAAACGCTTCTGAGGAGCTTGCCTTACTTTTTTACTGGGCTGGCAGCTTTTACCTTTGATGTGATAAAACCAGGACGATAAGCGAAGACAGAGGATGCCTACACTCACCCGCGTGATCAGTCCCTGAGCTTGAGAAGCCTACCGCAATTCGAACAGCGGTAGCAATATGCCCTTCCGAGCATTCCCATGAAGATATAGTGGGGCTGTCCGCAATCGCATCTCGCTCTCAGGGAAGCCACCCTGTAGTTGAGGATGGGTATGAGGACGAACAAGGGAGTGATAAGAAGGAGGGGTATGAGCCCCCACAGTCCTGAGGTGAAGACGAAAAGCAATATCGACGCGAGGACCATTATCGCCATGGCGGCAAAGAAAGCGATGAGGATTCTCCGGTTGACTCTCGGTATTTTTTCCTGGGAGAAAATCTCCACCAGAGCGGTCGCGGCCTCGGATTCAAGGTCGCGTCCGCAGGCCGGGCATTCCAGGCGGGCGAAAATGGTAGGGGTCACCCCGAAAGACATGGAATACCCGGGCTGCCAGCCTTTGTATGTAGGAAGCCCCCTGTATCCACAGGCGGAGCAGATCAGCTCGACCTCCCAGCCATGTTCGTGTTCCAGTGTCTTACGGTAGTCCGCAAGGTGTTTCTTCACGGGCCGCGATCCTCCATCGATCGATGCTTTGCTCTCGACGGGTGCCTAAAGGTGGGTGAGATAGCGGGGGCCCAGGTACTCCCGGGGATTGCCGAGCGCCATCTCCACCATGGCCAGCATCTTCTCCCTCTCCTCGGGCAGGTGCCCGTAGATCGGTACGTAGTTCGATATATGGTCGGAGAGGAACCAGGCGTCCTCTACCTCGAGCGAGCTCAGCAGGACCTGCAGCTCGCGCATGATGGTCTCGCCCGACGCCTCCTGGAAACGCCCCTCCCTCACCTCGTCATAGAGTGGAATGCCAGGCAGGATGGCAAGGGTGCGCGGCCGGATGAAATCGGGCTGCATGGCGTTGAGCACCCTCGCGGTGTTCTCCGCATGCTGCCGCCAGAGCGCTTCTCCGCCCAGCCCCAGGAGTATATACACGGATAGGTCTATGCCCGCCTCCTTGACCCTGCGGGCCGCCTCGATCATCCCCTCCGAGTCAACACCCTTGTCCATCATGGCCAGAACCTCGTCGTCTCCGCTCTCCAGGCCGAGATAGATGATGTCCAGCCCCGCCTCCCGCAGGCGGCGCAGTGCCTCCACCGGCTTGCCCTTGAGAAAGCGTGCCCCGCCGTAGCTGGAGATGCGTTCGGCCTCCGGGAAGAGATCACGCGCATAGGAGATGATACCTGAAAGCTTCTCTGAGTTCATGGCGATGGTATTGCCGTCCGCCAGGAATATGGAACCCACGTGGCTGTAGGCGAGGCGCGCCTTACGCAGGTCCGACTTCACTTCCTCGGGGTCGCGCACGCGGTATTTCTTCATCTTGTACATACCGCAGAATACGCAACGGTTATGGGGGCAGCCCAGTGTGACCTGGATTATCAGGCTGTGGGCCTCACACGGCGGTCTGAACAACGGTTCCTCGTAATGCATGCTCGATCATCTCCTCCCCCTATTATAACCTGGGGTCAGCCCTCCATTTTCAACGTTGGGGGTCAGGCCTCAACAATCCACACGATCACCCTGGGATGTGATGTGATGAATCATTCATTGATTGTGTAGGTTGCGGATAATCCTAAAGTGCATCGGGGTAATTAATCGACCGGGGGTCAGCCCGGAATTTATCGTGAGGAGCGTAGCGACGTGGCGGCATTCAACGTAATCATCTACGGAAGCGAGCAGACGAAACCTTCTCCGGATTAAGTTGAATGTGGAGCTGACCCCTACCGTATATCGTCGGTGTCGGCGTCACATGCCAGTTCGGCCTCGGGCCCCGCTGTATCGCTGGCTATCTTGCCGTCGCGCAGGGTGACGATACGCCGGGTGTAATCCGCGACCATGGGGTCGTGGGTCACGATGGCGAAGGTCTGCCCGGTCTCCCTGTTGAGGTCGCGCATGAGCTCGATCACCTTGCAAGTGTTGTAGGTGTCCAGTTCGCCGGTGGGTTCGTCCGCCAGCACCAGCACCGGGTCCGTGACCAGGGCGCGGGCTATGGCCACCCGCTGCTGCTCGCCACCGGAGAGCTGGCCGGGACGATTGCCAGCCCTTTCAGTTAGTCCCACCATCTCCAGCGCCTGCATGGCCCTGTCGTGCCTCTCCTGGGTCGGTACTTTGAGATAGCGCAGGGGCAGCTCCACGTTCTCCCTTGCATTGAGCACCGGGAGCAGGTTGAACTCCTGGAAGACGAAGCCGATCTTCTCCCGCCGCATCCTGGTCAACTCCTTGGCAGTCAGGGATTTCGTCTCCAGGTCGTCCACGGAGATTCCGCCCGAGGTAGGCGTGTCCAGGAGGCCGATGAGGTGGAGAAGGGTGGTCTTGCCGGAACCGGAGGGCCCCACGATGGAGAGGAACTCACCCGCCGCGATGGACAGATCGATGCCGTTCACGGCCCGGATCTCCACGGGACCGATATTATAGACCTTGGTGATGTCCCGGACGACGATCATCTTCCTCACTCCTCCTTGAGCGCGTCGATAGGCTTGAGGCGGGCGGCGCGGAGAGCGGGGAAGAGGCCGGCAGCCGTGCCCAGCACGGTGGCGAAAACCACCGGGCCTACCACCACCGTGGTAGTGATGGTGAACACCGTGACCTGGCTCGAAGCGGTTGCGTTGTTGAGCAGGACCACCGCAAGTACACCCAGGAGCATCCCGATCAATCCGCCGAAGAACCCGATCAGTGCCGACTCCAGCAGGTATTCGCTGAGCACGGAGCCGGTCTCCGCGCCGATAGCTTTCTTCAGGCCTATCTCCTTGGTGCGCTCGGATACCGACATGATCATGGTGTTTATTATGGAGAGCCCCCCTACCACGAGGGCGATAAAACCGATTCCCAGCAATATGGCGTTGAAGATCAGGCTGAACTGCGATATCTGTTTCTCCGCCTCCTCGGGGGAGATTACGTTTATACCGTCCACGCTCTCATCTATGCGCGTCGCGAGCTCGTTCGCATCCACTCCCTCCTCGGGGATCACGTCTATGGTGGCGGCTATATCCTCCACCTCGAAATAGGGGTTTGCCTTCCTGAACAGGTTCAGGGTGTCCTCGTATGATAAGAAGGCGAAACTGTCCGGGGCGGAGAGCGTAGGCTGGTATATCCCCACCACCTCGAAATCCTCCCCCCTGAGCTCCACGGTGTCGCCGACATCAACCTCGAACTTCTCGGCCAGGACGGAGCCCAGCACCACCTTGCCCTCGTCTCCTTCCTGTAGGATGCGTCCCCTGTCGATCTCGATCAGGGTGAGGAGGTCCTCTGCCTTGGAGAGGTCTGCCCCCACGATCAGCTCCGGAGAACCGAAACCGGCGCCGTTGCCGTCGAGCAGGAGCCCGAATCCGGCGATGGCGCTCTTGACACCGGGAACGGCTTCGATCTCGTCCACCTTGGACAACTCCAGGTAACCGTCGGAGCCGCCGAAGAGGCCGCCGCTACCCGGAACAACGCTTATCTTGCTGGTGAACCAGGTCTCCGCCCCCTTGACCTGCTGGTTGAGTCGCGCGGACAGGGCCCCCAACACGGTGAGGGCGAAGATGCCCACCACGATACCGAACACGGTGAGAAAGGTTCGGGCCTTGCGCCTCCACATGTTTCTCAATACGTACCTGAACAATTCAACTTCCTTTCCAGCTATATATTTCCACTCAGCGTTTATTATTGCACCTGGATATACTTTCTAACCTATGACCTGCGTCATCGCCTTATCCTGCAAACCCCGGCTCAGGATGAATAGTAGTCAAGCTCAAGCTGAAAACAATCGATGCAAAGAGTGGGGCTGTTTGGACTTTGAGTGAAGGGATGATGGATTGATGTTCGCTGAGCAGGGGGTGCAGCTATGCAGGGCGTGAACATGTGCCCGGAATGTGGGGTTCCGGAGTATATAACTTCCGAACACTTATGGCAGGAAAGCGGCTTTATCGTGCAGAAAAGGGACCAGCGGCATATCCTGACCTTCATCGAGAACGACAACCTGAACGCGCTTTTCCTGGGCGTCGAGGATATACTCGGGACATCCATCGAGCGCATCATACTGGCCACCCGCCGCCGGACCGGCCGTGCCTACATGGACCGCATCATACCCAAGCAGGTTAAGGAGCTGGTGCAGAGGAGGGAGCTGGAACTGCCGCCCATGGTGACGACGTTCTTTTCCATTGGCTCCGTGCTAGGCTACGGCCGCTTCGAGCTCGTCGATTACCGCTACCAGCAGGACGACGACGACTACTTCGTCATCCGGGTCGAGAAACCATATTCCATGCTCCTGGGAAGCGTTGATCCCGCCGCGGCTGTCGAGGCCCTCATCGGTGCCGAGATGGGCTTTACCTACGAAGAGATATCTCCTGAAGTCTATGACATCAGGGTCTTTAAGGAGGAACACGAGGAGGAGTACAAGGGCAGGCTGATGATGAAACACTACCAGTCCGGCGGTGGCGATGTGGCGCTCAGGAGCTGCTCGACCTGCGGGGGTCCCCACGCCCTCTCGTATTATGATTGGGATCTGGAGAGGGGGCTCATCAACAACAAGTTCAACGGCAGGCGCATGGTCTTCTTTGCGCCCTCGGTATTGGATGCCGTATTCGGGGAACTGGAGCGCGAGCTGGGGGAAAGCATTCCCGACATCGTCATTGAGGCGCAGCGACGATTCGCGCGCAATTTTTATAATCCTGCCGATGTGGTAGACGAGGACCGTTTCCGTACCGCGCTTGCCCTGCGCGGCATGGGGAACCTGCGCCGGTTGAGCATCGATCGCGGCGGCCTGGACTTGCTCCTGGGCAACGCGGTGATGCACCTTCTGGTGGTCGGGCTGTTCCAGGGCTTCTACGAGATCGCCCACGGTGTTGAAAGCACGGTGGAATGGTCCATATCCGAATCCGGCGACCTGGAGGTGCAGGTGTCGCCGTCGCGCCTGTAGATCTCGGCTCCTGGGCAAGGGTCAGCGGCGCAGCTTCTTTATCTCCTCCACCGAGGCGTCATGCAGGGCTACCCGGTAGGCGAAAAGCCCCATGTCCGTGTCGAGCAGCATGCGCCTGATGGGCCCCTGCAGTTCCTCCAGGGTGATCCACTTCGCTTCCCTGATCTCCTCCTCGTCCAGGTGGCCCAGCTTCCCACCCGTATGCATGGCGGTGAAGACGAGGCTCCTCCAGTTCTCCACGATGGGGCCGCAGGTGAAGCGCACGTGGATGTGCAGGATGAAACGGTCGAGCTCGATATCCAGCCCCGTCTCCTCCTTAGCTTCCCTGAGGGCTCCCGTCTCCAGGTCTTCGCCAGGATTGGCGGCGCCGCTGGGAGCGCGGTAGGCTCCAGTGGGGAACATATGCTTGGCGATGGCCGCGAACTCCCGGTACGAGTAATCCTTGAAGGTGAAGATGGTCACGTCGTGATTGCGGTTATGCTTCTTGGACCCCTGGAGCATGTTCATCTCCGGAGGCTTGATCTCAAAGGTCATGGAGAGGTGATGGGGCATGCCGTACCTCTCCTCCATCTTTTCGATCATATCGTCGGTTATGTAGGCCATGACACCATTCTATAGTCTGAAGTCTGAAGTCACTAGTAAGTCTGAAGTCCCCGAGCTACAAGCTGAGAGCTACGCTTTAGTGTAAGTCTGAAGTCACTAGTAAGTCTGAAGTCTAGGTCCGAAGTCTGAAGAGGATAGAAGACATAGGTGGGCTGGAGGGAGCTGAGATTCGCGGCAGCGATTGCAGGAAAGCGGATGGGGTATAATTCACTTTATCCCTTGATTGATTCAGGATGGAGATGGCGTATATGCGTATTGCAGCGGATATGACGGAACTGGTGGGAAACACGCCCCTGGTGAGGCTAAGGCGTATGACGGCCGGGCTCCCCGGAGACGTCGTAGCCAAACTAGAGTTCTTCAATCCCGCTGCATCGGTAAAGGACCGCATCGCTCTGTCCATGATCGATGACGCAGAGAAACGAGGTCTGCTGCAGCCCGGCAAGAGCGTAATCGTGGAGCCCACCAGCGGCAATACCGGTATAGGCCTCGCCTGGGTGGCGGCGGTGAAGGGATACCACCTGGTGGTCACCATGCCCGACACGGCGAGCAAGGAACGCCGCAGCCTGCTGCAGATGTTCGGAGCGGAAATAGTCCTCACCCCCGGCTCCGAGGGCATAAAAGGAGCGGTCATAAAGGCGAGAGAACTCCTGGAGGCAGAGCCTTCCTGTTTCATGCCCCAGCAGTTCGAGAACCCGGTTAATCCAGCCGTGCACCGCCGCACCACCGCTGGGGAGATATGGAGGGATACGGATGGCCAGGTTGATGCGCTGGTGTGCGGCGTAGGGACGGGCGGCACCATAACCGGCACGGGCGGGATCCTCAAGGAACGCAAACCGGAGCTGAAGGTCTATGCGGTGGAGCCGGCCGATGCTCCCGTGCTCTCCGGCGGGAATCCGGGCCCCCATGGCATCCAGGGTATAGGCGCGGGCTTCATACCCTCCGTGCTGGACATGGAAATCGTCGACGAGGTGATCGCCGTGCATACCGCCGATGCCTGCGATACCGTGCGCTGCCTGGCACGCGAGGAGGGTATACTGGCCGGCATCTCCTCCGGGGCAGCGGCATGGGCCGCTTTGCAGGTGGCAGGTCGGGAGGAGAATGCGGGAAAGATGATCGTGGTCATACTTCCCGATACGGGGGAACGCTATATATCGACGCCGCTTTTCGATTTAGAATAGGGATGAGGAGAGGTTTCCAAGGCGGAGATTATGGATAAACGCAGGATATATCTGGACCATGCCGCGACCGCCCCGTTTCACCCCGAGGTGACGGAGGCCATGCTCCCATACCTGGGCGAGCGCTTCGGGAACCCCTCCAGTATTTACAGCGAGGGCAGGGAGGCCCGCAAGGCGGTGGAGGCCGCGCGTTCCCAGGTGGCGGATGCGCTGGGCGCGGACCCGTCGGAGATATTCTTCACCAGCGGCGGTACCGAGGCTGACAACTTGGCCGTGATAGGGACGGCTCGGGCCAACCGAGAGCGGGGCGATCACATAGTCACCACGGTGATAGAACATCATGCCGTTCTGGAGCCCTGCCACTATCTGGAGAACGAGGGTTTCAGGGCAACTTACCTGTCCGTTAACAGCGCCGGTATCGTTGATCCGGAGGAGCTGCGAGAGGCCATCACTCCCTCTACGCTGCTGGTCTCGGTGATGTATGCAAATAACGAGGTCGGCACCGTACAACCCATAGAACAGATATCGGCTATCTGCCGTGAAGCCGGCGTCTACCTTCATACGGATGCCGTGCAGGGGGTGGGAGCCCTGGACGTCGATGTCAACCGCCTGGGAGTGGACATGCTCTCCGTCTCCGCCCACAAGCTCTACGGTCCCAAGGGTACGGGATGCCTGTACGTACGCAAGGGGACGAAACTGCAGAGCATCATCCTGGGGGGCGGGCAGGAGAAGAGGATACGCTCGGGGACCGAGAACGTGGCGGGGATCGTGGGCTTCGGCGCGGCCATGCGCCTTGCGGTCCGGGAGTGGAAACAGAGGTCGGAACACGTACGCCCCCTGCGCGACCGCCTCATCGATGGAATCCTTCAGGGCATTCCCTACACCCGCCTCAATGGCGACCGGGAATCGAGACTGCCCAACAACGTCAACGTGCTTTTCGATTTCATAGAGGGAGAGGCCATCTGCCTGAAGCTTGATTTCCAGGGTATCGCCGCCTCCACGGGTTCGGCGTGCAGTTCCGAAAGCGGCGAGGCTTCCCATGTCCTCCTGGCCCTGGGGATACCGCTGGAAGAGGCCCACGGCAGCCTGCGCCTGACCCTGGGCAGGGAGAACACCACTGAGGATGTGGATTACGTACTGGAGAAGCTTACCCCCATCATCGAGGAACTGCGGCAGATGTCACCCCTCTACCCCGGCTAGTGGGGTCCTCCATATTCAACCTGATCTGGAAAAGATTACATCTGATCGCATTCATAGGTGATCATGTTTATATGGAGGGCTGACCCCGGGCCGACAACCGACACCGATGCGATTGAAAGCTCACACAATCCACCTAATTCATCACAACTCACGTCTGTCCTCATAGATAAAGCAAGTACGTGGATTGTGGAGGACCCCAGGGGTTGACCTGACTACCGGCCGTTACAATCGTGTGCAATGTGGAGGCCTGACCCCCAACGTTGAAAATGGAGGCCTGACCCCCGGCTTTTATCTCTTTTTCCTGCGCAGCAGCTCCATGCGTTCCATGGCCGTCCGGTTCGCTGGTGAGAGCTCCAGCGCCTTGCGGTAATCCTTGCCTGCCGCACCGAGATCTCCCCTGTCAAAGAAGAGGTCCCCACGGCAGATGTAGGTGATAGCCACTTCCGGTTCCAGGTTTATCGCGCGGGTCATATCCTCCATGGCCCTCTCACGCTCACCTTTGCGCCAGAACACCCTGCCGCGGTTGAGATACGCCAGGTAGAGGTTGGGGTCGAACTCCAGCACGTGCGTATATTCCTCGATGGCCGCGTCGAGCTTTCCCTCGGCGGCATGGATGGAAGCCAGGCTCATACGGGTGATGGCCAGGTTTACGTTGAACATCTCTATATCGAAGAAATCGAATTCCTCTTCCATGTTCTCTCCCGCGTTTCTCGCTAGCCCGCGTTAAGTATAATGTCGACTTCCTTGCATGGGAAGATTAACTCGACTCGGCCGTATATGCAATGAGACGGGGCAGGAACGCATGTGATTTCGAGACCTCCTCCGTTATTGCACCCCGCTATCTCGGGACTGGATCGAGCCCTCGGCATACGCCTGGAAACGCTACAAGGACATGGAAGCCCGGGGGATGTATGGGACCATCTTTCTGCCGGCGATTATGTTATAATTCTGTCGCTTCAGGAGGGGTTTCCGACACCATGTCGTTTTATGTTGCAAAGAAGGAGGAACCACTCATGTCCGGCAACGAAAGTCTCGAGAGGAACATCCTGCGCAGGTTCAACATCGGTGATGTTCCCAGGCGCAGCGCCGCCAAGTACCCCGACCTCACTTCCCTGGTGTTCATGGGCCAGAAGATCACCTTCGCCGAGCTCAACCGCAACTGCTGCCGCATGGCACACGTCTTCGAGAAGCTGGGTGCGAAGAAAGGCGACCGCATATCCTTCATCACCCACAACTGCCTCACCTACATCTATTCGTGGTTGGGTGCATGCAAGATCGGGTGTATCGTCAACCCCCTCAACTTCATGCTCAAGCCGAACGAGATCGAGTACATCGTAAGCGACGCCGGCTCCAGGTTCTTCTTCGTGGAGGACGTGCTGGTGCCGCAGGTGCAGAAGGCAGCCCCCAACCTTACCCACGTAGAGAAACTCGGCATTATCCACATCAACGCCCCCGATACCGAGGTGCCGGAGGGATGGTTGAACCTGAACGAACTCTTCGCGTCTGAGACCGACGTCTCCGAGCCGATGGTGGAGACCGGCGACGACGACATGTGCTCGCTCATGTACACCAGTGGCACCGAGGCCCTGCCCAAGGGGGTCATGAACACCCACCGCAGCTTCTTCAACACCCTGCTGAGCGGTGCAGCGGACCTTAATATCCGCAAGGACGACGCCGCCCTGCTCTCCATCCCTCTCTACCACATCGCCGGCAAATACCTGCTGCTGGAGTTCATCAACCTGGGCTGCAAGCTGGTGCTTGAGTACGCCCCCAATCCCATGGAGATCCTGGAGCTCACCCAGAGCGAGAAGGTCACCTACTGGGTGTATCCACCCACCCTCTACCAGATACTGCCGTCCATGCCAGACTTCGACTCTTACGATCTCTCCTCCCTGCGCAAGCTGGTGTCCTTCGGCGCGGTCATGCCCGTCCCCATCCTGGAGCAGTGGAAGAAGCTGCTGCCGGACTCGGAGTGGAGGAACTACTACGGCCAGACGGAGTCAGGGCCCCTTGGCTCGACCCTGCAGCCCGACGACTTCGAGCGCAAGATCGACACTATCGGCACCCCCCACACCGGGGTGGAGATAAAGATCTTCGACGACGAGGATAACGAGGTCCCGGTGGGCCAGATGGGAGAGATAGTAATGCGCGGCCCCTCGGTGATGAAGGGCTACTACAACCTGGAGGAGAAGACCGCCGAGACCCTGCGCGGCGGCTGGCTGCACACCGGCGACCTGGGCAAGTTCGACGAGGAGGGCTTCCTCTACTTCCTGGATCGCAAGAAGGACATGATCAAGTCGGGCGGGGAGAACGTGGCCTCCAAGGAGGTGGAGGACGTCCTCTACCAGCACGAGAAGGTCATGCAGGTGGCGGTGGTCGGACTACCCGACGACTACTGGATCGAGATGGTGTCCGCGGTCATCGTGCCCTATCCCGGCGTGGAGGTAACGGAGGAGGAGATCGTGGCCTTCGCCAAGGAGAACCTGGCCGGCTACAAGGTGCCCAAGAAGGTCATGTTCATGGCCATGGAGGAACTGCCGGTACTCCCCAGCGGCAAGATCCTCAAGCGCGAGCTGCGCGAACGCCTCAGCCAGCAGCAATAGAAGTTAAACGTCATCAGACCGGGGGGCCGACGCCGCTCGGCCCCTTTTGCGAGAGGCGGAAGGTAATATCCGGTATGCTATAATCTATTCCTGAAGCGAGCGGGTCTAGCTCAGTCGGCAGAGCGCAAGCTTCCCAAGCTTGAGGTCGCGGGTTCGATTCCCGTGACCCGCTCCACCAAAGCAAGCCGGAGGTGAAAACCTCCGGCTTTTTCGTTGATCAAATAAAGAAAATAACAGGACTTCTTGAAGATTGATTCAGCTGTCGTCGATACAGGTAGTGCATATAAACGAATGTGTTGAAGGTCTAGAAAATCTGGAACAGAAAACATAGACAACCGGGGAGTATTCGGTAACAAGGAAGTGCGCATGGGAGATAGCGATTGAAGGGTATTGATATGGCTGGAGACGAGGGGAGAGGGAAATGGCAAAGTGGATCATGGCAGGCATGGTGGCGCTATTATGCATGGCCCTGGTGCTGGGAGGTGCGGGTTGCGGCAGCAAGGACCAGGTTGACCCGGAACAGGTAGTCAGGGAATTCTGGGAAGCAATTCAGAAGGGCGACTTCGAAAAGGCCAAGTCCTACCTTTCGGTGACGATAGCCGATACCGCCTTGGATGCTTACATCGATCAATCAAACCCCAAGGAGGCGGTGATGCTTAAAGAGGCAATGAAGGAATCCACGCTCGTGACCACCGGAAGCTCCGTTGAGGGCGATAAAGCCACCGTCGACGTGGAGTTGACCATGCCCGATATGGACGTGGCAGGCACTGAGATCCCGATGAAGGTCTTTGAGAAACTTGGAGACGAAGCAAATAATCTAACTGACGAGCAGATCATGGAGGAATTCGCGAAAATGGTGCCTGAACTCATGAAGGAGATGCCGACCTTCACCGCGTCCGGCAGTTTCTCGTTAGTCAAGGATGACGAAGTATGGTTGATTGATGGGGCGCCAATCATGGACGTGGCCGCAATTGGAAGCGCTCCCCTTTAAAGTCGGAGGCGGCTATCTGTACAGAGGTATTTCATGTCACATATCCCCATATACACCTCCTGATACCGGCATCCTGCCATCCAGCGGGCGTGCAAAGATGTCCAAATTCGAAATCTAAGGATATATATGTTTGGCGGGCTCGATCACGTAGCCCATGGCATTGATATATTTATGTCCTAGAGCCCCCTTGCTCTATTGTGTCGACTTTTTCTTCGATATATGATCCTCTCCCGCATTAGATACCTAACCGTAATTGGACTCGGGTGACCCGCTCCATCAAAGCAAGCCGGAGGTGAAAACCTCCGGCTTTTTCGATCATGCTATGGAAATGGAAAGTTTTGTCTGAAGGTTCATTTAGTTACGGTCGATAGAATTAGAGCATGGATATGGAAACTTTGCGAGACCTAGAGTCGTCCTAATCCTTTGGGTATATAGATAAGGGTGAGCAAAGGAGGGCACGTGAACCGCAAGCGTAAAGCTATAACCCTACTCATACTCCCCCTAGTAGCATTGCTCATTGTTTCTTGCGGCGAGCAGGCGCAGCCTTCTCCAGAGAACCAAGCCAAACAGACCGTGACTGATTTTCTTGATATGTGTAAACAAGGTCAGGTGCAAGAAGCGGTAGATAAATTTATCCAGCCTCCCGAGCAACCTCAATATTCTCAATATCCCCAGTATCCTCCATACTCTCAACAGCCTGAGCATGTTGAATACCCCGAGTTTCCGTGGAAAGACGCCCTGTCTAAGTTTTTCGACAATGTACTCAGCTACAACATCGTGGATGTATCCTACTATAATAATTCGAAGCCGGTGTGGGTGGGTATTGACCTCACGATAGATTGCGAGGGGAAACCCACTCAGACCCAGGTGACGTTTCTCTGTAGTAACGACGGAAGACATATAATTGAGTCGGCTCAAAAACTTACCCTTAGCTTACCGCTTGAGCAGGCCTTTAGGAATAAGGGAGACGCTTCCCTGGATTTATGGATAGCCGCGATGGTTTGTTGCGAGCGAGTACCGAACGAAGTTGTTGTAAGACTTAGGGACGGAATAACGGAAGAGGATGCTTACCAGATATTCTTTTCTCACGGCTTTGAGAGGCAGGATGTGGAGAAGCGATATGCCCCTCAGACGTATGGGTTGCATTTTTCGGAGGAGGATAGGGATATAAAGTCGGTCATCAAAGAATTGATGCTGGACGATAATGTATTAAATGTATCACCCAATGGCATAGCACATACGTGCTAACGTCTCTTGTTTTAGGAACGGCACAGCTCTTCCTCGTTATACCGTCTTCGTAAATACCGATACCGGGCCGCATCTCCCTATTTCCGCTGAAGTGATCTCAGACATCAATATTATCTGTGAGCGCGCCACGTATTTCGATTACAATGGCTGGACGGGGGGACATATTGCAGAAGGATATCAGCCTTGAATCATATTTCAGATAGATAATATTTAGGGAATGAAGACGATTTCCTATATATAATTCGGTTTTTATGAAAGGACCTACCTCTAATTAGACTCCCGTGACCCGCTCCACCAAAGCAAGCCGGAGGCCTCCACCTCCGGCTTTTTTGTTGAACTTTTTATCCGAACAATGAGTTCTTTCTGAAGGTTCGCCCGGTTTCAATCGATATAGTATAAACAGAGAAATGGATGTGCTGTTCCAGGAGCAATATCTATCCATTGCATAAGAGAAATGGAGCAAGACGATAATGAGTGCTCTCGACGCACCGGAGGTCATCAAAAGAGGGCGAAGCATACATAGAAAAAAGCTCCTGCTCAAGTGGGGGGTTGTTATATATTTCTGCTGCATTTGGTCCGCCATCATCACACTTGCGATTATTAACTACAATTCCGCATCAAGCAGTGCGGATAGTGTTGAAACAGGCCGGCACCTCACATTTTCTAATTCTTACCCTTTCTTGTTTATCTGGCCTCTATTTATTCTTGTTGCGGTTTTGGTTTTCTATTGTTTTGGCAGGAATCCCTTGCGCGGCACACAGTCCTTGCCTGAGGGAAGTAGTGATGCGCCCGCATCTGTGCGCAAGCTGAGGACAGCCCTGGAATCCGTGTCCATTGCTACTGGGAGACCTCTCTTAGAATGCCTTGTCATATCCTCCACAATGCCGAACGCCTTAGCCGTCATCATCAAAGGCAAGCCATATATTGTAATTACTTCAGGACTGCTAGAGTCAAATTTTACACAACGGGAGATGACTGCACTCATTGCCCATGAGGCCGCCCATATAGCAGTTGGAGAAGCCTTGAGCTGGAGGAGCGCGAATCGCCTCTACTTCACGTTGGCCATCTTTTATGTCGTGAGCGTCTGGTTGCTTTTCGTTGCGGAGATGCTAACATCGGGCAGTGGCGAGGGGATTATCGGCTCGCTGTGGTTCGCAGTCTTTTTGGCATTAGCAGTCTTTCCAATGCTGCTGGCGTTCAATTTCGAGAGAG
This sequence comes from Actinomycetota bacterium, assembly GCA_016931915.1. Classification (GTDB taxonomy): domain Bacteria; phylum Actinomycetota; class Geothermincolia; order Geothermincolales; family RBG-13-55-18; genus SURF-21. The sequence continues at coordinate 2,845 of JAFGDU010000064.1, read as the reverse complement.
TTGTCAGTAGGCAGGACGACATGTTTGCCGACACCCTGGCGGTGAGCATAACACGTGATCCGGATGCACTCATATCCGCAATGAAAAGAGTGATCTATTCTAAGGGGAGCATAAACTTCAGTGCGTTTAAAAAGACCGTTAAATGGGGTACTCAATGGGGGCAGGTCACGAGCCGTTATGGAATGCCCATAGTCGCATCGAAGTATTTCTTTGTCAATCCACTTTATATCGATCCCAACCTTTTGGTGGACACATCTGATTCCTTATTCTCCCGATACAGCAAGTTCATCCCAAATATGTTCCTATCTCTAGGAGATATGGGATTGGAGAAACAAAGAAACGCTGAAAAACGCTTCATGGATAAGCGGTTAAATGCTCTTAAGAGGATAAAGGGAGGGGAGATGCCTCTTGGAGCTTAAGGGCCTATACGGCGCTTGATCAATAGCATATGGTTATTTATAGGTAATCAACAGTTATTCTACATCAGAGACGATAAATAACCCTTTTTCGCCAAAAAGACCTAACCCTAATTGGACTCGGATGACCCGCTCCATCAAAGCAAGCCGGAGGCTTCCACCCCCGGCTTTTCAATTTAAAAGAATTGGTCGCCGACTCAATCCGATTGGAACAATTTAATATAGTCGTCATAGGCGAAGACCCGGTTGCGTTTTTGGCCAGTTATCTCCTTCAAAATTCCAAGCTTGATCATCTTGTTGGTTAGGGCAAGTGCGTTGGGGTTTCTTATATCCACAAGCCCTTCTATATCCTTTACCCTGACCAGAGGTGTGTGGTAAAGGGCATCGAGGAGAGACAAGGCCCTTTGGGCCGAACCGCCGGCCTCGGATATCTTACGGACATCCTGCTCTCTGAGAGCAAGGACTTTCCTCGCCGTTTCGATGGAACGTTCCGCGGTGATCAAGACGCCGTCCAGAAAAAACCTCAACCATCCCTCAACATAGCCTTTGTCGTGATAGGAGTTGAGTTGCTCATAGTATTTATCACGGTTTTCCATGAAGAACTCAGAAATATATAGAAGTGGCTTGTTCAGCATTCCCTGTTGACATAGGAAAAAGGTAATCAACAACCTTCCGATTCTTCCATTTCCATCCAGGAAAGGGTGAATTGTCTCGAATTGAGAATGTAGCAGCCCGGCCTTGACCAATGACGGCAGAGGTGACTTGTCATGAATAAACTTCTCCAAGTTGGAGAGGAGAGCTGGTATTTCTCCTGCGGGAGGCGGCATGAAGCTCGCCGTCCTAATATCATTACCTCCCACCCAGTTCTGGGATTTTCTGAACTCACCCGGGGTTTTTCTCTCACCTCTGACACCGCTCAACAATATCCCGTGGATCTCTCTGATCAGCCGCAAGGATATAGGCAGAGTATCCAGACGCTGCAGACCGTAATTCATAGCTTCGATGTAGTTGAGGATCTCATCCACGTCATCATGTATCTCAGCACTCTTTATGCTCGCCTCCGCTTTCAATGCATCCGAGAAGGTAGCTTTTGTGCCCTCGACCTGGCTTGATAAAGTAGCCTCCTTGCGCACATACATAAAGATGAAATAATCTACGTCCGGTAATATCTCCGTAATCCCGTCGAGCCTACCTAAGGCGACATCGGCACGTGAGAGCAGGCTTTGCAGGTTATTGTCCATATTGAGCTGGAAGGGCAGGGGATTTGGTATGAATGCTTTATATTGTGCCTTGCCGGTTCCTTGTGTTACGTATCTACCTGTTCGCATGAGACTCCATCCCCAGTTTATAACTACGAATTTAGCCTAACACGTAGATAAGGCATTTTCAATCTACGTTGGCGTAGATAAGGGAAACATCGATTCGCAAGTCGAATATCCTCACTATTTAACGAAGAATCCTATTAAACATCAAAGGCCTTCTTCTAATTAGACTCGCGTGACCCGCTCCACCACAGCAAGCCGGAGGCTTTCACCTCCGGCTTTCGACTTTTCAATAGAAGACGTTTTGCCCTAGTTTGTCATGTCCTTATGTTGACCGTGGAAATGCTCGCGTACCTGCCGAACGATCAAGCTTGCTTACCACCATAAAATAACGAGCTTTGTTTTCCATGTGCCTATGGAAACCCTATAATTAAAGGTAGTCGGCGGTTTAGGGGAAGCAAGGCTATGGATACGTATGGATCCGTCTGGAATTTTATAGATCTGCATCTATCCTTATACCGCACACGTTATTACAGGGAAAATAACCTAACATCCCCTCTTACATCATCCACCTTAGAACCCAGCCTTGATTGCGAGGAGGATATCGACCATGCGCGAGCATCCAGGTAAACCCATCTCCATCATGAGGGCGGCCGCCAGGCTCTGCCTGGCCCTGCTGCTGGCCATCCCCCTCGCCCTGGTGATGCCGCTTGCAGTGCCGGAGGAGGCGCTCGCGGCGAGTTCAGGCACTGTGGCGGCCTGGGGTGACAATAGCGCAGGCCAGTGCGGCGTCCCCGCACCCAACGCCGGCTTCACGGCGGTTGCGGCCGGGATTGAGCACAGCCTGGGCCTGAAGTACAACGGCACGGTGGTGGCATGGGGGCTCAATAACGTAGGCCAGTGCGACGTCCCCGCCTCCAACTCCGGCTTTACAGCCGTATCGGCGCGATATAGTCACAATCTGGCCCTCAGGTCTAGCGGCACCGTAGAGGCCTGGGGGTGGAACGAAGACGGCCAGTGCAACGTTCCTCTTCCCAACGCCGACTTCACGGCGGTATCTGCGGGTTGCCGGCACAGCCTGGGCCTGAAGGCCGACGGCACGGTGATAGCTTGGGGAGACAACACCGGAGGCCAGTGCGACGTCCCCGCCCCCAACTCCGGCTTCAC
>JAFGDU010000009.1 GCA_016931915.1 Actinomycetota bacterium | reverse complement strand
GCTATCGCCGCGGGCTCGCCACGCACCGCTCGGCTCAAGCCCGCCGCAGCTACCAGAGGATAACCGCGAGGACGATCATGAACCTGGGGATCGCGATGGGTTTCCGCTCCTGGTTGACCCTGTTCGTCGCCATCATCCTCATCCCCTTCTATGCCGCCGCAGCGCGCAGGAGACAGCGCTACCTGGACTATATGCGCACGGGTGTGTTGAGCGACGCCTTCCCGGATCGTATCGTGAAGCATTGAGGGCAAGGGCGGCTTCTGGTCTCGCCACCGTCTTCAACGCTTATCTTCCACCACCTCGGGCCAGAAGCGGCTAATCATGTCCAGGGCCAGGGCGGGCCAGCAGAAATCCCTGATCCTGCAGCCCTCACCGCTGCGGGAATCGTAATACTCGAAAAATCCCTCCCGCAGGATCATGCACACCACGCGCCGGGTTATCTCCCGCGCCTCGTCCCGGTAGCCGTATTCGTCGAGCCCGATGGCCAGCATCCAGCAGAAGTTGGTCCAGATGCAGTGGCCCGCCCACAGTCGCCTGTCCACCCATTCATCGCTCCCCTCCAGCTCGTCCCTGGGGTTGAAGGGGACCAGGTATCTGGTCCAGAACTCCTCCGGGTTCAGCAGGTGCTCCTCGATCAACCTGCGTGCCCTCTCCCTGCTGCACACCCCCCCAAACAGGGGCATGAGGGAATCGGCCGTCCTGCGCCGGGCCAGACGGGGCCGCCGGCTGCCAAAGAGGGGGAAGTAGCACCCCGCCTTCTCGTCCCAGCAGAGCTCGTCCAGGGCCTGCATGAGCGAGGACGCCCGGCGCGCATACCTCTCCTCCCCTGCCGTGTCTCCCGACTCACCCGCCAGATAGGCCATGCTGCGGCAGGCGCGGATGGTCAGGCAGTTCATGGTGAGCTCTGCGCAGACGAAGCGGTCTGCGGCCGCCAGCTTCTCGGCATTCCAGCCCTTGAGGCGGTTAAAGGCGAAAAGAAAGGTGGGATAGATGTCGGACCGCAGCAGGTTGTGCCACCTGGTCTTGTCCAGGCCCAGGGCGCTGAAGAACTGCGGGGACATGTCCGTGCCCGACTCCCAGGGATGGAAGATAGTCACCAGCCCGTCATCCCGCACGTCCCTGACCTCGAGGAGATAATCCAGGCTGCGGCACATCTGCGGCCACAACCTGCGCAGCCAGTCCCTGTCGCCGGTGCGGCGGTATACGATCTCGGCGGCGAAATGATAGCTGGGTGGATCTACCATGTAGGAGGCCCCGCTGCGGTCGAACTCCCAGCGCACCAGCCAGGTCTGCAGCCTCCTCAACCAGGGATGGGAAGCGCGGTGGGGAAGGAGTACCTCGTGGGGGAGGTGGCCGTCCGTCTTGACCTGGTGGAACAAGGTCTCAAGTTCGCGCGCCGCCTTTCCCGGGTCGAGGTGAGACATGGCCGCGGCGTGGAAGCCGCTGTCCCAGGCAAAAAGGGAGGGGTAATGATGGCGGGAGGGCATGTGGTAGTATACTTCCCCCTCGTCCACCTCGTTGACGGCGAAGACGCGGCGAGACTCTTTTACCAGTCTTTCCCAGTCACTACGCGTCAGGGGTTCGGGGGAGCTCAAGCTTCCGGAGGCTTCTCGTAGGCGGGGACGCCGTAGACCCTCTCGTAGGCCCTGCACCAGGGGCAGAGCTTGAGCCTGGACTCCATTCTGACCAACCAGTTAAAGAAGCCCTTCCCTTTGTCCCTGCCGACCTTGCACGCAGTGCATTTGTTCATGCAGAAATCGGCCCTTTTCAGAGTCTTCTCGTCGAACTTGCGCTCCGTCTCCATTGCGCTTATGCCTCCTCCCGTTACGCGATCAACTAAGGCGGCCTGTCCGATCACAGGGTAGCCTGATATACCCGCCGCGGCCGCGCTTAACCGACCTTGACTTTGACGATACCGGGTTCGGGTATATCCCACCCATACTCCGGTTTGGCGCCGCCACATACGGCTGCGACCATACCGGCGACCATGGGAGCGTTGAAGGCATTGCGGATATCCACCCCAGCCGCCAGTTGCTCGGCGGTGGGTCTCTCAACCTCCGGAACCCCCAATCCCCTCGCCGTCAGGAAGGAGAGGTCGGAGAAACCAGCCGTTGCCGACCTCTCCAGGAGCCCCCGGTAGTAGCCGAATGCGTGGTCGGCCACCAGGCCCGGTATAGTCTCCCCCAACTCCCTTTCCAGCTCCCTCAATATGGTGTTGAGTCCCTCCACGTCGATATAGATGATCCATTCCCCCGTATTGCGGTCGTAGATCTTCCCTTCCCTCAACGCCCAGCGCAATTCCATCATGCGCCGGGGAACGCCGCAGGAAGCACAGCGCTCGTAGACCGCCCGCGCGGCGACCTCCGGGGTCCTCTCCAACTCGAGCCGATCCTCGCCGGGAAGGCTTTCATCCGCGTGCAATTCTATATACAGCGTCTCTCCCACCACGCCATAATGCGGCCTCGCGCGCATCCTCTCGAAGCTCTCGAACGCGCCGCAGACATCGCCCACGAAGAGGACGGGGTGGTAGGCAGGCCTTGCCATCCCCGTGAACTTCTTACCGGGCTCATATTCCAGGACCCTGGCTTTAGCCAGGCCTATGGCGGCGGCCTGCTGGATCATCATCATGTATCCCAGCCGGCGCAGGGGGCCAAGGCGCGCCACCTTCCCCATCAGCCCGGAGACGATATCATCGACATAGAGCTTGGCGTCGCGGCGCTTGGCGTCGATGACGATATGGTCGATGGGTACGCCCAGTGCCTCCTCGATACCGTCCAGGGTACCGGTGAAGGCATCCCTCTCGATGAAGACACCGCGTGCCGCCCCCATCCTGCTCTCAAGGATACCGTCATCCCTCCACCTGTGCATCAGGGATATAAGCCGGGGAACCCCGCAGTCTCCACACCTGGTAAGTGACATCTCGCACACCCCCTGCCGATACTCGAGTGATCTACTTCAGGCCTAGGATAACACAGAAGATATCCCAGAAATAGGCAGTTGTACGGCGTGAGGGGAGAGAGCCAGCCTGTAAGCCGGATCCTGTACCCGGTTCGCACCGGGCGGTGGTCATCCATCTGGGACCGCCGTTACCGGCGGCCTCTAGCGGCCTACCCGAGCCTCGAGTGCTGCGGGCCACAGCATCGGCTCCTATTTGGCCTTGCTCCGGGAGGGGTTTACCAAGCCGACCCTGTCACCAGGACCGCTGGTGGGCTCTTACCCCACCTTTTCACCCTTGCCCACCGGCACCGCATGCGCAAAAGCACCGGCGGGCGGTCTCCCTTTCTGTGGCACTTTCCGTCGGGTCGCCCCGCCTGGGCGTTACCCAGCTCCCTGCCCTTCGGAGTCCGGACTTTCCTCGCACACGCCCGCAGGCGTGCCCGCGACCACCCGGCTGACTCTCTCCATGGAAATTATCTTGCAGCCGGCGGAGTTCCGTCAATACGTGCGGCCCCCGTTCTAACCATCAGCCGCCGCGCTGGCGTTCCTCCTCCGCTTCGGCCGCCTCGATGAACTCCGTCCAGTTCTCGGAGAATTTCGCCTCGCTCTCAAAGCGACCCATGGGAACTATCACCGGCTGGGGGCCGGAGCCGTCCCATTCCTTATCCGCGGGCTCGAAGGAGTGCCCGGTCACCTTTCCCTCGTCATCGAAAGCAAACCAGACCTTCTGGGCGGGGCTCTCATCCGGGGAAAGGAACGCCTTGCAGGTGAAAAGGTGCAAGGTCTTCAGGTAATCCCTGACGGCGGACATCGCTCACCTCCCTGCGATCGCACAACCGAACCTACCACTTAATATCTTTATACCCGGTCACAAGGGTAGATAACCTCTTCCCCACACCGCCGTGGCCCGCATTCGGCCCGCATCAAGCTTCCTGCAGAGAGGCCAGGATGTCTGGTCGCCCACAACGGCTGAGCAGGTTTTGCACCGTCCTGAAGAGCAGGTGCTCCTCCACTTCGTGGTCGAAGCCGAAGAAACGCAGGTCGTCGAGGAGCGCAGGGTAACAACCGAAGCCCACCGGGAAATCGGTGCCGTACATTATACGCTCGGGGAAATCCTCGAAGAGGCGGAAGAAGTAGTCGTAGTTCTCGCGTACGTCGTCCATCTCCAGGCTGGCCGCCATGGGCGGGATATCGTCCCTCTGGTTCTTGATATCCTCGAAGAGACGCATGCAGGAGATGCTGTTGGTCATGTCCAGCCAGAAGTTAGGATACTCGGAGACCAGGCGATGGGCCAGCCGGAAGCGGGGGAAGAGGGAATGTACCGCCACCATCTGCATACGGGGATAGTCACGGATGACCGACTCCATCTCCTCCATATCCATGTACATGCCGTACCAGGCGTCGAATCCCGTATGTACGAGGAAGACCCGCTGGTGCTCATCGAGGACCTCGAACATGGGGCGCATCTCCGGGCCGAAGGCCGGGAACCGCTGGGCAAAGGGATGCAATTTCATTCCCATGAACCCGTATTCCTCCATACAGCGGCGCGTCTCTCCTCCCTTGTCAGGAGTCTCTATGTGTACGGAACCGAAGGGTATGGCCTCGGGGATACCCGCGCAGATATCGCGGTTGAAGCGGTTGAGATCCTCCGTCTCCTCTACCCAGAGGGGAAAGACGAGATTGAAGAAATAGGGGATCTCGGAGTCACGGATGCTGGTCAGGATTTCCTCGGCCGTGATGTCCTCCGAAAGTGGAAACCCGGGCGTGAACTTCTTGACCCAACGCACCAGGCCGGCCATGCGTCGCGGTGGCATGATGTGCACGTGGGGATCGACCCAGGGCATGCCGTTCTCGATGCTGCGCGTCTTCCCGCTCTCCCACCTCATATCCAGTCCTCCTCTCCCCCGCTTTGAACACGATTATATCCTAAGCATTCCCCTGGGTCAGGCGGGCAACGCGCACAACGCGGTCCCCTGACTGGCTTTTCCCTCACCCGGCTTCTTTCGCATATGCCGCTCTGCTAGGATGGTGTAAAGCCGCGGATGGCGGCGCGAGAACGAGAAAGGCGGGTATCGCATGCGCAGGTCGGTGGCCATCCTCGTCGTGCTCCTGGCGATGCAGTTCATACCCTGCGGCTGCGCCAAGTCCCCAGCCGATGAGCTGATCGAGCTTCTCGAGCGGCGCTCCGGGACCATCGACACCATCAGCTATGCATGCACCACCGAGGACGGGGAACGTCTCTACCGCGAGGAGTTCGAGATCGGCTTTCCCGACCGCTACCGCTACTGGTTCTACGCCGACAGCGGCGGCGTGTTGAGCCCCATCAACTTCACCACGCAATCCGGCACCGATTTCTACCGTATCCGCGCCCTGTCGGCATCCTCCGGGGAGGTGGAATCCCTGGAGGTCGAGACCGAGACGGGAATACCTCCCCTGCGATGTACCGGGACCTACATGTCCCTCTACCATCTCATTGGGAACGTGGATTATTTCCAGTCCATCATCTCCCTGGTCTCCGGGGGCTCGCTCGTGGTCTCGGGCTCCGAGATGGTGAACGGTGTGGATGCATTTCTACTCGAGTCGGCGGAAGACCTGGATCCGCGCATGCTCATCTGGATCGACAAGACGACCGGGTTCCCGCTGCGGAAGGAGATGGCGCTGGGCAAGGAAAGGGTGGTGGTATTCCACTACCAGGACTTCGTGGAGAATCAGCCCTACGCCGAAGAGCCCTTCCCGCCGGACGCGCTCCCGCTCTTCAGCGGCCTGGGCGTGCCGGCAAACGAGACGGTGAAGGACGGAGCGTGCAGGGTCATCGACCTGGCAGATGCACCGGAAGAGGCCGGCTTTTCGCCCCTGGTCCCGGAGCTGCCGGGATTCGAACTCGCAACGGTATACGTGCGCGACCCCGCGGCCTCCACCCTCACGGAGCCCGAGGGATCCATCTCCTTCCCCGCGGACTTCCGCGAGCTCTACCTGTTGTTGCGCAACGGTACGCGACAGGTGGAGATAAGGGAGGCCCCCTTCGATGCGGAATTCAGCTACTACACTACGAGCATGGCGGCTCTATCCGGAGCCTATCTCACCATGAACGAATTCTTCACAGAGGAAGCGGGCGGTGCTTCGTATACCGCCGCCATCGACTGCCAGGTGATGCGCCTTGTATTGGGGGACATCGATCTCATGGTCACCGGGGACCTTTCCCGCGCCGAGATGGAGGAGCTCGCCATACAGCTCAGGCAGCTCTCGACACCCTGAGCTTCGGCGCGGGCGGCAGAAGTCCGGTGAACCAGGGGGAATCGTTGCGCCGTTCGCCCTAGCGGCTGGGCTCGATGAAGCGCAGCGACCATCCCAGCGGCGTATGATACGGGGGGCGTCCCGCCAGTGCCGCATCGACCCCATCGGCGGCCTCGTCAGCGAAGGCGTCCAGCATGCGCTCCCCCGCCTCGGGAGATGCGCCGCGCGGCTCGCCTATATAGGTCGAGGGATTCTTCTCCGTCACCCACGACAGCATCAGGCCCGCATGGCCCAGGTCCTTACCCAACTCCTCGCAGCCCAGGGCCCGCACAGCCTTGCCGATGGCTCCCAGGACCAGGCCGGGCGGACGGCGGGGGTTGATACTAATGCGCGTAAGCTCCCTCCACATGGGACGCACCTTTTCCGGCATGGCCTTGAGCATGAGCGAGGTCTCGTTCAGGCCGGCGTGGCTGTCCTGGTCGTCGCCGCAGGCTCCCGCGCCAGCTCCCAGGCGCGAGAGAAGCACGGGGTCCAGCTCCACCATGCGGCGGAAAAAGGAGAGGAAGGGCGCTACGATTTGGAAACCCCGTTTCTCGTACAGACGTTTCACCGCCTTGGCCGTGGCAACCTGGTGGCGCGGGCCGCCGTGGTTGTCCGTCAACAGCAGGTAGCGGAAGCCGCGGTCGGCCAGAAAGGTGGCGTTGGCGCGCAGGACCAGGTTGACGGCACGGCTGTCCACTTCCACCGACCCCGGTATGGTGTCGTTCCCCATGTAGAAGGAGGGGAAGATGACGAAGTCCAGCTGCGGGTGGCGTTCGCGCACCTTGGCCAGGGCGCGGTCCCGGACCTCCTCCGCCAGCCACACGTCAGTGCCCAGGGGAAGATGGGGCCCGTGCACCTCCAGGGGACTCAAGGCCATGGCGAAGAGGGTCCTCTCCCGGTCGAGGGAGTCTATCTCCGGGCTCGACATCTCCGCCAGGTACAGCACGTCGCCACTCATGCCTAGATTATAGCAAAGCCGGGGCCGCTCGACGTTGCGGCTGACAACCGCCAGACATATCAAGACATAATCCCATTGCCCCGATTAAAGAGTAGATAAGACTACGCGGTTTGAGGCCAGAAAGCCTCATCGCTCACAAAGGAAGGGATACGCGATGACTGCGAAACCCGCGCTTGAGCCTGCGCCTGAAAAAAAGGGAAGTAAGACTCTATATCAGATAACCATACTGATCGTCATCGTCTACGTGGCGGCGGGTCTGGCGGCTTACTTCGTCTACAACCGCTCCCAGGACCGCCTTATCGATAACAGCAGGGACAAACTGATCCAGATAGGAGTGGAGAGCGTTTCCGCCAACACCTCTTTCGTCCTTGACTTCCTGGTCTTCCTCAACCAGGAGCAGTTGCAGGACCTGGATGTCATCTCGCTGAACCAGGCGATCGCGGAGGGCAGGCTTACCCCCGGGCAGGAGCGACTGGACGAGCAGTTGGCGGGCATGGTCGCAGCGGATTTCATGGGACTGGAGGGAGTGGTCCTCTTTTCCTCCCCCGGGGGTGATGGGGTAAACACGGTAATCGCGGCCAGCGATCCGGACCTGGTCTACGCATGGGAGGTACCCGGGGAATTCGGCGAGGCCGCCGCCGCGCATGCCGGTTACCTGCTCACGGACAACGGCGTTCCCGGGTTGGGGCCGGGAGGGCAGAGCCTGGTGGTGGTCGGCGAAGCCACCATAAACGATGCAGGGCTGCGGGCTGGGTACCTGGCGGTGAAGCCGGTGGCGGGCGAATTCGCCGCCATCAACGCCTTCTTCGACGAGAAGAAGAGCGACGGATCGCGCAACCTGGCTCTGATGATGGTCATCTCGGTCGTGGCCGCGTCCCTGCTCACCTTCATCTTTATCACTATCCTCATCCGCCGCCGCATAACCAGGCCCATAGACGAGCTCTCCAGTGCGGCCAAGCAGGTCATGGAGGGCGATCTCGACGTAGAGACGCCGGTGCGCCGGGGGGACGAGTTCGAGGGCCTGGAACGTTCCTTCAACACCATGGTCAAGAGCCTCAGCAGAATACTATCGCTGCCCCTGGCGGAAAGTACGGAGGGGAGTGACCCCGGCCCGCAAGAGGCAAGCGTCTCGCAAAGGCTGCCCGCGAAAAGGGGAAAAGAGAGTATCCCGGGAGCCGGTCTGGCTCCCGGGAAGTCCCGCACCCTCGGCTACATCACCTGTTTCCTGGCCGTTGTCTTCGTTGCCTGGGGTCTCGTGACCTTCGCCATCTTCAATCACTGGCAGAACGAACTGATCGACGCAGGAAGGAACAAGCTCATCGAGGAGACCTCCCAGTACTTCATCAACGCTTCGCATTACATCAGGGACACGCTGGATCCGGTGATCACGGAGAAGATGGAGAAGGAGGGCCTGACCAACCTGTCTCTCGAGGAGCAATCCGCGCTCATGTTGAGAGGTGAGATATCCGACTACCAGCATTTCTACAACGAGTTCTCCCGCCAGCTGGTGGAGTTGGGCGCGTTGGACATGCAGAGGGTACTGGTGGTACTCTCGGGCGAGTACATACCCGGGGGCTCCATCGTTGTGGTCTCAGACGACGAGAGCATGGTCTACAACTGGTCCGTTCCCGATTACCTCCTCGAGGCCATAGACAACGGCGAGCCGTACCTGTATCGCGAGGAAGGCATAGAGGAACTGGGGCTGGAGGGCGAACATATCATCGCCATCGAGGTCTTCGACCTCAGGGGTGTGACCCAGGCCTACATAGGGGTGAAATCCATGCACGCGGAGATCATGCAGATGAGAGACTTCTACAACGAGGAGAAGGAGAGCATCTACATCACCCTGTTGCCGGTCATGTCCGGCGCCCTCCTCGCCTTTATGCTCCTCACTTTCCTGGTCATGAGGTTTCTCATCCACCGCAATATAACCGGGCCCGTGGTCGAGCTGTCGGCCGCCGTCTCCGAGGTGATGGACGGTAACCTGGATGTTGATATACCGCTGCGCGAGGGAGAGGAACTGGAGGGGCTCAAGCTCGCCTTCCGGGAGATGGTGGAGAGCTTCCGCAGGCTGATGACCAGGGCAACCGAGTAGTACCGTCTGGCGAGGTCGTACCCACAGCCGTGATATAATAGCGCCGATCAAAAGGACGTGGTTGCTTTGCACTTCGACTTCGCGGAAATCGATGCCATAATCAACGCCCGCTCAATGGCCATAGTCGGGGCTTCCGCCAAGCCCGTGAAGTTCGGTTCTCTCTTCACCGCTTCCCAGCTGACTTACGGCTTCTCCGGCCCCGTGTACCTGGTCAATCCCGGCGAGACCGAGATCATGGGCCGGGAGGTATATCCCGACCTGGCATCCCTTCCGGAGACGCCGGAGCTGGTCATAACCACCATCCCCGCCCACCGCTCCATGGACGTGCTCAGGGACTGCGCCGGTATGGGAGTGAAGGGCGTGATCATCATGGCCGCCGGGTTCCGGGAGATAGGGGAAGGCGGAGAAGAGATGGAACGCGAGGCGCTGCGCCTGGCCCGCGAGGGAGGTTTCCGCATCGTCGGCCCCAACTGCTTCGGCATCTACAACCCGCGCAACCGCCTCACCCTCCTTCCCGGCCACGATTTCTCCTACACTCCCGGAGATGTCGCCTTTATCTCCCAGAGCGGCGGATTCTCCGTGCACGTGGGGCGCCAGTGCAAGGACCTGGGTATCGATTTCAGTGCCATCGTCAGCTACGGAAACGGCGCCGATCTGGACGAGATCGACCTCGTGCGCTACTTCACCCAGGACCCACAGACCGGGATCATCGCGGGCTACCTGGAGGGTACCGCGGATGGACGGCGCTTCCAACATGCCTTGCAGGAAGCCGCCTCGCGCAAGACGGTGGTGCTGTGGAAGGTGGGCAAGAGCGCCTCATCGGCACGGGCCGTGGTCTCCCACACCGGCTCGCTGGCCGGTTCCGCGCAGGTATGGGAGGGCATGTTGCGCCAGAGCGGCGTCATCGAGGTCTCGGGGGTCGACGAGATGTGCGACGTTTTCCTGGCCTTGAAGCACCTGGGGCGCAATCCGGGACGAAGGCTGATGTTGAGCGGAGGCGGCGGAGGACTGGGGACGTACGCCGCCGACCTGGCGGAGGACGCCGGACTCGAGGTGCCGTCCCTGGCGGAGGATTCCCTGGCCCGCCTGCGCGAGATCCTGAACGCTCCCGGGGCGGCAGTGGGCAACCCCCTGGACATCGGCGCTCCCCTTATCCACCTTCCGGTATTCGAGGCGGCCATGCGCGAGGCGGCGGCCAATCCCTCCTCGGACATCATGATCTTCGACATCGCCCTCAATTTCGCCTACGGCCTGGGCGGCGAGGATGGTTTGAACACTGCCATGGACATGCTCGTGCGCATCAGGCAGGAGGCGGGCAAGCCCGTAGTGGTGGTGCTCTATTCCAGGGCCATCGGCAGCGAGGACATCTACTACGAGGAGGTCCTGCGGCGGCTGCGCACGCGCCTCCTGGAGGGAGGAGTCCCCGTCTTTTCCTCCATGCCGAGGGCTATCCGCGCCCTGTCGCTGCTCAACGGCTGAATCCAACTTCGGCCGTATCGACCCCGTTCCACACCCGCACAGGGCAAGGATATCTCGCCAGCTTTTTCTAACTTGACATATATCCCAGATATATGTTACATAACGTGAAACAACGTCAAACAACGTTATATATACAGGAGATATATATTGCGGGATTACATGAACACGCATCACATTGCGAAGATCCTGGGTGTCAACATCCAGACGGTGCGCCATTACATACGCAAGGGAGAGCTGCGGGCGGCGCGTGTGGGCAAAAGGTATGTCGTCACCCAGGAGGATATAGACGATTTCCTGGAGAGGCGTAAAGAGTCGCTCGCCCTGGAGCGCCTCGGCCTCTCGGAAAAGGGACGGGAGACCGTGGCCAGGATCAGGGAGGACGCCGCAAGGGTACTCACATACCTGGAGGAATGTCCTGCTGCATCGGCAGGCGAGATCTCCAAAGCCCTGGCCATGAAGAAAGCGGATACCCAGAGGGCGCTGCTGCGCCTGGAGGGCAAGAACCTTGCCCACAGCGAACCCAAAGCGGGGGAAAATGCGGATAAACAGCGGGACCCCTGGTACGCGGGATCGCGGGTGAACCACGAAGGCCCACCCGCCGGCGCGTGAAACCGGCGCCCGGGCCTGGCGGAGAAGTAACGGCAGCGGAAACGGAAGGGGGAAAAGCGATGGCGGAGAACGTGATCGGGATACAGGAATACATGCAGTCCTATGTCCCAGACCTGGTAGCGAAGCGGTTGGCCGAGAAGCCCGTAGCGGATATGGAGGGCACCGTCTTCAAGCTCCAGGTGACTATCAAGGGGGAGAAGTCTCTCGTATTCGGGATCACCATCACGGATGCGCGCGAGATCTCCGTAAGCGAAGGAGCGATAGACGGCCCCACCCTGGAGGTGGTCCTCTCGGAGGATTTCATCAGGCCCCTGGTGGATCTGGCCTCGTCGTTCACGGGACGCAAGCAGTACGATGCGGCCAGCCAGGCCAAGGGCACCGTCGATTTCGAGGTCGACATGCCCGGGGACTGGACCATGCCCGTATCCACCGTCTTCAACGGGGCCTCTCAACCCAGCTTGAAGATAATGGGCGCGTCCGCCGATCTTGCCAAGATCGCCTCGGGAGAGTTGAACGGCCCCACGGCCTTCATGCAGGGCAAGATCAAGATGGAGGGGGACATGGCCTTCGGCCTCTCCCTCAGCAACATCTTCATGTAGGGTACACCTGCATCACCGGGGCCGGCGCTTTGCGCCGGCCCTCCTTATTATGTAAATTAGAGGCGCTGGAACACTGAAACGCCATGGGCTTTTCTGTCGCAATAAATTGCCCTATCGAGCTTGCCGCGTCGCTGCGCTCCTCGCAATACGACTTCTCACTGCGTGAGAAGTCTAGCTTTCGCGATGCATACTGTGGAGCGTGGGTTATAGATCCCTCAGCCTGTCTTTCATTATCTTGCCGCCGGGGTTCATGGGCAGCGGCGTGTCTGATATGACCATGAAATCGGGTACCTTGTAGTCGGCTATCTTGCCGCGGCAGTACTCCAGGACCTCGTCGGCGGTGATCTCGTGACCCGGCATGGGAAAGACCACAGCTTTGATCTTCTCCCCCAGCACCCGGTCCGGCACCCCGATCACCGCCACCTGCAGCACCTTGGGGTTCATGGCGATGAGGTTCTCCACCTCTACCGAGTAGACGTTCTCACCGCCCCTGAGGATCATGTCCTTCTTGCGGTCCACTATGGTGTAGAACCCCTCGTCATCCTTGACCACGATATCTCCGGAACGGTGCCACCTGCGGCCACCCTCATCGAGGACGAAACTCTCGCTCGTCTTTTCCGGCAGGTTCCAGTAACCGCGGCAGACTCCCGATCCGCTGATGAGCAGTTCGCCGGCTTCCCCCGTCGCTACCTCCTGCAGCCGCTCGTCCACTACCTTGAAGAGGGTGGGGGGCGTGGGCCATCCTATGGACGAGCCCCTCTTGATGACCTGTTCGGGGGGGAGAAGCGAACCGGCCCCTATGGAGGTTGTCTCGGTCATGCCGAAGCCGTTGCCGATCCTGGCGTCGGGAAAATCCTTGAGCATGAGCTCCCCCAGCTCGGGCGGCATGGGCGATCCACCCTGGAACATGACCTCGATGTGCCCGGCATCCACGAGCCTGTGATAATTGGGCTGCATGCGCAGCAGCCAGAACATGGCGGTGACCCCCACGAAGAAGTTGACCTCCTCCTCGATCATGGACTCTATTACCTGGTCCGCCTGGAATATGGGCAGCACCACCGCGCCCGCCCCCACCAGGCACAGGTTGAACAGGGTATGCAGGGCGGTGACGTGGAAGAGGGGAACCGATATCATCTGCTTTATCTTGTAGATATCGTCCATTGAATACCTATCGGGTATCAGGTAGGGCATGCAGGAAAGCTGGGCCATGGCGTTGGAGACCACGTTGCGGTGGGTGATTATGCTTCCCTTGGGCCTGCCCGTGGTCCCGCTGGTATAACAGATGCTGCAGATATCCCCCTCGCCGACCTCCACCTCGAGATGCGTGGGCGCCTTTCTCCCCAAGAGGCAGGTGTAGGGGTCGTTGCCGTCGATGCCTTCGTTACCGGTGACGATTATCGCGTTCAATCCGTCCAGCCGGTCGCGCAGCGGCTTGACGCGCTCGTACAGCTCCGCCTCCACGATGAGGACCTTGGCCCCGGAGTCGCGCAGCTGGAAGCCTATCTCCTCCGTCTCCAGCCTGGCGTTGATCACCACCGATACCGCGCCCACCGCCGCGATGGCCAGGTAGCTTATGCAGAACTCCGGATTGTTGAGGAGGACCATGGCCACGCGGTCGCCCTTCTCGACATCGTACTCCTCGCTCAGCGAGGCGGCGACCTTCCTCACCGCTTCATCCAGCCTCCTGCGCGTATAACGTTCGTCCAGGGTCGGGAATACGAATATCTCCTCGTCGCCGAACCTCGCTAGACCGTCCTGGAATATGGACATGAGGTTCGGGTATCTGCAAGCGTAAGAGGTTTCGAGTGCCCCCTCAAACCACTCGTCGATGACACCATCGCGCGGCCAACCGTCCTTGAGCATTTCTCCCCCCTCGGATCACGAGCCAAGCCCCAAACGGCATTATCAGCGTGCCCGCTCTACTTAAGATTATTGCCACCCGGCCCGTTTTGCAAATAAGGCGGTGGTGCTGTGAGGATATCAGGATGTCAGGATATCAGGATATCGCTCAGGGTGGTGTCGGGGCGCGATGGCCAATACCCTTAAAGCCAGCTCGTTGCGTACGCGCCGCAACAGCACCGGTACACGCATCATCACGCGGTGATGACGTCCGACTTGTAATCGATGAACTCGAATGCCTGGCTCAGCAGTTCCGACATGGAGAGCTCGCCGCCGCTGGCCATCCACTTCTTCCTCGCCGCATTGTACGCGGCAACGGCCACGGCCGCCGCCATATACGGCCGGGGGTCGGAGCCGGGATCGACGCCCAGTCTCCGGGCGAGGGCTTCGCATACCACGCGCTCGAACTCCGGGTTGATCACATTACGCTCGTAATCCCCTATCTTGCGTGAGCTTTTCGCGAGCTGATTGCGCATGAGCAGTCTCGGCTCGTTGGGCTTTACGATCTCTACGAATTGTCTTGCCGCCTCGTACAGGGCCTGCAGTGGCGGCTCATCGGACGGCCGCCCCGCTATGAGGTCGGTGATGCGCTCCAGGTTCGAGCGCCAATCGCCGAACAACACGGCCTCTTTGGAGTCGAAATAGCGGAAGAAGGTACGGGTGGACACATCGACCGCGTCGGTGATGTCCTCGATGGTAGTCGCGTCGTATCCCTTGCGCTGAAATAGCCTCCAGGCGGTTGACTCGAGTGCCTCCCTGGTCTGCTGCTTCTTGCGCTCCCTCCTGCCCAGAAGCCTCTCGATCTTATCCTTTCCCATGTGAGGATTATAGCAGAAGGAGACTTCGGGCACGAGATTTCATGTTATATATTTGCACGCATGTCATTTTTAATAGAACATTAAATACCAGCTCACAAAGGATGAATGTGCGTATGAGGTAAAATTACTTATTGACATTTGTCATGCATGACATTATTATTCCGGCATGACCGACTGGCGTACCCGGAGAAAGGAGAGGCCATGCATACCACGCTTGCGACCGGGGTCCCCAAAAGGCGGCTTGGGCGCACGGATATAGAGATAACCCCCATCGGGCTCGGCACGTGGCAGTTCGCCGGGGGGAAGGGTTTTGACAGCCTGGTATGGCAGGACGTGCCGGACGACGAGACGGACGAGATCGTCACCAAGGCCCTGGAAGGCGGGGTCAACTGGTTCGATACCGCCGAAGCCTACGGCATGGGGCGTTCCGAGCGGCGGCTGGCCCTCGCCCTGCAGGGCGCGGAGGTCGCAAGCCGGGACATCACCATCGCCACCAAGTGGATGCCCCTCTTCAGAACGGCCTCATCGCTGCATGAGAACATCGACAGCCGCATCGAGTATCTGCAACCGTACCCTGTGGGGCTCTTCCAGATACATCAGCCCATAGCCTTGTCGTCGGTCAAAGCCCAGATGGATGCCATGGCCGACCTGGTCGAGGCGGGCAAGATACGCGCCGTGGGCATAAGCAATTTCCCCGCCCCCATGATGCGCAGGGCCCATGCCGCCCTCGCGAGCAGGGGCATCACGCTGGCGTCCAACCAGGTCAAGGTGAGCCTGCTCAACCGCCGCATAGAGACGCTGGGCGTGCTCAAGGCAGCGAGGGACCTGGGGATGACCATCATCGCCTGGAGCCCCCTGGAGATGGGCGTACTCAGCGGGAAGTTCCACGCGGATCCGTCACTGCTGGGCAGCCGCCCCATCGGCCGCAGGATGTTCATGCGCATGCAGCTGCGCAGGAGCCGCGACCTCATCATCACCCTGGAGGAGATAGCGGCGGCCAACGGGGTCACCCCCGCCGTGGTGGCGCTGAGCTGGCTCGTGAACTTCTACGGGGAGACCGTAGTCGCCATCCCCGGCGCCAGCAAGGTGAGCCAGGTGGAGCAGAACATACGGGCCCTGGAACTGAGGTTGTCGGAGCGCGAGATGTCCCGCTTGGACGAGCTTTCATCCAGGTTCAGAAAGCTCCTGCCCCTGGGATGATTGTGCGGCCGCCATGCTTTTCCCGCCATGCGAGCACCACGGCGAGGGACAGGTACGCGGGCAGCCCGCGCGTTACCCGTTTGGCGGGCAGCCGTGGCGGGCAGAATGAAGCGATAAGGAGGTGAGCCGTGGAAGAGTATTTCTCCCAGGCATATCTCGAGAGGCAGTATGACCACATGGCTCAGTCCTACAACGACAACCGGCACCTCTTCGACAACTCGGCGCAGCTGGAGGAACTCGCCAGGCTGGTGCGAAAAGGTGACGCGGTTCTGGATGCGGGCTGCGGGTCAGGCATACCCGTGGCCAGATACTTTGTGGATCTGGGCTGCGCGGTGACCGGTATAGATATCTCCGGCAGGATGATAGAGCTGGCCGAGGAGAACGTACCCGGGGGCAGCTTCGAGAAGGCGGACATACTGGAGGTGGACTACCCAGCCGCTCATTTCGACCTCATCGCCTCCTTCTACTGTATCTTTCACGTCAAGAAAGCCCTGCAAGGCAGGGTGTTCGAGAGGTTCTTCGCCTGGACGAAACCCGGAGGGTATTCCTACTTCACCCTGGCCGGTGAGGGATATACGGGCAAGCCGCATTTCGAGGGGACGATGCGGTTCGGCGACTACGTTCTTCCCTACGCCCACTTCGGCGAGGGGCAGTACAGGGAGATGCTCTCGCATGTCGGTTTCGACGTACTCTCCATGCAGAACCTCACCATCGGCGGCGAGACGATGCTCTGGGTGCTGGTGAGGAAATAACGGGCCTGCCGGGCGCCCCGTTCGAGCTCCTGCGGGTAGGTCCGGGCTCATTTCGCTTAATCCGTTTTGCGTATATGATTCTAGGCAAGGAGGTCGGGAATGGCGACAAAGGAAAGGGTCATCGTGCTCGAGGCGCGTTACGACGCGGAGTTGCTCTCGCGGCGCATGCGAGAGATCCTCGACGCTTTCCCGCTGGAACTGGAGGGAAAGAACGTGTTCGTGAAACCGAACCTGCTCGGCCCCTGGGACGGTGAAAGCGGCGTCGTTACCCACCATCTCGTGGTCAAGGCACTGGTTGACGTGCTCGAGGAGAAGGGGGCCGGCGTGCAGGTGGGCGACAATCCCGGCGTGCGCGGATACGGCCGCGCGGGGGAGGTGGGCAAGACGACCGGAGTGGCGGAAGCTGTCGGCGACGCCTGGGTCAACATCACCAGGTCACCCGTGCGCGTGCCCATCAAGTCGCGTTTCATCCAGGAGACCTCCATTTCCTCCCAGATACTCGACTGCGACGTCCTTATCTCGGTACCGAAGTTCAAGACCCACGTGGGCACCATCATCACCGGCGCCATCAAGAACAGCTTCGGTTTCCTCGTGGGCGGCGAAAAGGCGCGCATGCACGCGGTAGCTCCCCTCCTCCGCGACTTCGGAGAGCTGGTGGTGGACATCTACCAGCTGCGCATCCCGGACCTGATCATAATGGACGCGGTGACAGCCATGCAGGGAAACGGCCCCTCCTGCGAGGACATCCGGTTCCTGGGAAAGATCCTCGCTGCCCGCAACGGTATAGCGATGGATACGGTGATGGCCTGCATGATGGGCATATCCCCCGACAAGGTGCCCATGCTGGTTATGGCGCATGAGCGCGGCCTGGGACCTGCAAACCTCGAGGACATCGAGGTGAGAGGGCCCATGGAGCGGATCGAGAGGTTCAAGAAGCCCTCCACGGTACCGCGCATGACCTGGACCGCGCCGATACAGCGATTGGTATTCGCACTGGTCTCACGCCACGCCCTGCGCGTAGACCCCAAGCGCTGTACCGCATGCCGTACCTGCGAGAAGGGGTGCCCTGCCGATGCCATAAAGGTGGATGAGGTGCCGCGCTTCGACGCGAGCAAGTGCATCAACTGTTACTGCTGCTACGAGCTCTGCCCGGAGCACGCCATCTCCCTCAACCCCTTCATACGCTTTGCCCAGCGCTAGCGCGGCGACCGTCAACGCTGGTTCCTTCAGCGCTGGGAACCGAGAACCGCCTGCGTGGTTCGCTACTACATCAGCAAGGCGTCCTGCCATGAAGAGGTCGAGATGGTCCCGTGGGAGATATACAGGGACGCGCCCTAAGAGCTTCCCCTATGATCCCGAGCCTTATTTCTCGCCCTTCAGTTCCTGCAATGCCTGGATGGATGACTTCGGCCCCAGGTTTATATGGACCTGGCTCACCACCATGGCGATGCCCTGGTTGATCAGGGCCATCACCCAGTTGTCCCACACCAGCCAGATGAGGAGGTCGATTATGGTTATCACCGAAAGGCTGAGGGCTCGGTTGGGCCATGCCCGGTGCTCCTCTTCCGCCGCCGCCTGGTGCTCGAGCTGTTCCATTGCCGCGCGCAGCCGCTCGTCCTCGTCGCTCCATCTGCTCGCGTCCTCCAACTCGGCGAGACGCTCCACCAGGGGCAAGCGTAAGAGGTTGAGGAAGCTGCCGATGGTGATCTTCGTGCCGCGCAGCCCCCGCAAAGCCGATATCCACTCCCCCAGGAAGCCCAGGGATACGAGGATGAGGATACCTATGTCTGCGCCCCTGGCCTTCGTATCCTCCACCGTCAGCACCAGGACGAGAAAGACCGCGATGAGCACCAGGTAGAAGATCAAGGAGCCGATAAAATACTTTCTGGTCTTGTCGGCGGACGTGCGCAGCGCAGCCAGGATAGCCGCCAGCCTCCCGTCCTCACCGGATATAACAACTTCTGCCGCCATTACCCCCTCCTCTCACTGGAAGTGAACCGGCCCCTTCCACGTGGGCTTCCGTTCCGCTCCTGAAACCCTTTGCGGAACGGGGACTCGCTCTGCCTGTTATAGGGAGGATACCCAGGAAGCAGCCGGCGTAAACCGCTGTTGGGGCAACCCGCCGCAGTTCCCGGCGTAATATAAACGAGCGGAGGCATATGGCCTCCGCTCGCTTTGTCGCTTAGAGCTCCCCTCCGTCTATTCGACGCGGGGCGATGCGCTCAATAGCGGTACGATCCCCTGGACTCAGTCCTCTTGGGCCTGGCTTCGCTCACGTTGAGCGGGCGCCCGTCCACGTCCTTGCCGTTGATGGCGGAAATGGCGGCATTCGCCTCCTCCCCGCTGGACATCTCCACGAAACCGAAGCCCCTGGAACGGTTGGTATTGCGGTCCATGACCACCTCGGCGGTATCGACCGAACCGAACTCCTCGAACAGCGTGCGCAGATCCTCTGAACTGGTTGAGTAACTCAGGTTTCCCACGTATATCTTCACTATCTCTCACCTCCTTCGCCAAGAAAAATCCCGAGGATACGGTCTCCTCGGGAAGACGAAAGATCTAACTGAAAAAACCAATACGATTGCATTATAACAGAAACGCGCCGGTTTCCAACATTTTTATGTTGCCTTTTTATATTGCCTTTTGCCGGCGCTGCCGCATCGATTCTCGCCGGAACGGCACGCTCGGGGATGGCAAGGCCGCCGCTTTTATCTGAACGGCGGCCTAAAATCGATTTACCGCTCAGTCTATGCCGATCATCACGTTGCTGGCCTTGATGACCACGTAGACTTCCTTGCCCTCGGCGAGCCCCAGTCCTTCGGCGGACGCCTTGGTGATGATGGAGACGACCTCGTCGCCTCCGGGCAGCTCCACCTTCACCTCGGCGTTCACCGCTCCTGGCGTAACCGCCTTTACCTTTCCCTTGATGACATTCCGCGCGCTTATCTTCATTACCTTCACCTCCTGCTGTTATTCAGTACCAATGATATTTATACCCGCGTAAATATCGGGTAAACATCACGCACTGGGGTCGGGCGAACGGAGCAAAGGAATCCTGTCAGGAACTGGGGGTTATGAATCGCCCCAGGTTTGCAGTAGACTCGGTTGCTAATCTGGCACTGGCAGGCAAATATCATTCGAAGATGTAGAAGAGGTGCTGGTCGTATTCGCCCACGCCGAAGTCAGCGATGAAAGCCTGGGTGTCCTCCTGGAAGAGAAAGGTCTCGAAATCGCGGGCTCCCTGTATATTCGTATCGGTGTAGACCTCCGGGTTGGTGACGATAACCGCATAAACGTTGAGGAGCTGCGGGTCACCTTCGAGCATGATCTCCAGGTCCAGGGCCTGGTCCAGGACTATGAAGGTCGCCCGGTCGGTAAGGGTGTAGGCCCCCTCGTCCTCGGCTATCCTCAGGGTGTAACCCATCCCTTGGCCGCTCTCCGTGTACCAGTCCCCCGACGGCTGTATCCCCGCCCGCTCCCAGACGCTCAACTCCATGGCGTGTGTCCCCGAGGCATCGCCGCGTGAGACGAAGGGCGCTTCCGATTCGCTGATGAGGGCGAAGGCCTCGGCCGCGTCCTCCATGCCCCTTATGCCGGCCGGATCGCCGGATGGCCCCACCACGATGAAATCGTTGTACATCACCTCGCGCCGGCTCTCTCCTAATCCCTCCTCCATGAATTCCTTCTCGGCCTTGGGCTCGTGGGTGACGGTGACATCCGCCTCCCCTTGACGGGCCATGAGCAGTGCGGCGCCGCTCCCCACGGCGATCGCCTTCACCCGGTAGGGATATTCGGCTTCGAAGCGCGCGACCAGGGCGTCAAGGAGCCCCGAGTCCAGGACGCTGGTGGTGGTGGCCAGGATGAGCTCGCTCCTCTCCTCCTCCGGGATCCCCGAGGAACCGCAGCCGCAGAAGGACCCCGCGCCGAGGGCGGCTGCCAGCAAAAAGGCGAGGCCCCTAAACGTCTTATTCCTCACCTGACGATCTCCATCCTGGTTATGCGGTGGATCCAGTAGAATCCGTCCTCGCTGCCGACCACCAGCCTCACCGGCCCCTCTTCCTGCGGCAGTGGAGCGCCGTCTTCCTCCCAGGCCATAATGGTATCGGGACGCATGGCCATCTCGTATGGGATCTTGGCCACGTAGCCGTCCCACGCCTCCATCCTTATCTCAGTGAATCCTCCCTCCACGCCATGGCTTTGCAACACGCCGGAGAGGGGCGTCCCCGTCCATACCCCGGGTTTCTCCATGCCGTTGGATCTCACCAGGACGGTCTCCACGTCCACCTTCTCCATGGTCTTGATATCCTCCACATCGATCTCGGGTCGCTCGCCCAGGGGGTCGTCTATCTCTATGGTCATGCATTCCTCGTACATCCCCTCCAGGCGCTTCTCGCTCTCCAGGAAGGGGGAGGCTTCCTCCTTCTCCCCGCATCCGCATACCGCCACCAGCATGCAGACGGCCAGCAGGAGCGGTAGAACAAGGGGTACATATCTTCTCACGGTATTCCTCCCTCGCGGTAGAGCAGATAGGCCAGGGGCAGGACGGCCGCGAACGGCCTTACTTGCGTCGCCGCTATAACCATCCAGTTCACGCTGAACGCCCCCAGCGGGTCCGTGATGAGAGAGGCCGCACCCTTGACGGCCGGCACTACCTCGTCCGGAGCTTCCTCCTGCTGTATGTCGGCCTGGTCCTCGGGCTGGGGCTGAGGGGAAGGAGCGGGTTGCGGCTGAGGCTGCGGTTCCGGGGCCGGCGCCGGGGCGGGTTCGACGACCGCGCCATAAACGGCCAGGGAGCCCTCGGGCACGCTGCCGGCCGCAGGCGCCTGTTCGCCGGCGGGAACGGGGCTCACTTCCACGGCGTAGACCATCCTCACGCACAGGGGGGTGTTCGCATCCCCTCCCTGCTCCTTGTTTCCGGGCACCGTCTGGGGCACAATAAGCCGGATCCCTGGCTCGTCCCCCGACAGCGGTGACCCGTTCCTCTCGTAGGCGATGATCACCTTGAGGTCCCCGGGGTAGGTCGCCCTTACCTGCGCAAGGGTAAGGGTCTTGCTGTAGTTATCCCGGGCCTTGATGGTCACCTCGCTGGCCCCCGGCGCCAGGTTCATCTTCTCCTCGATGATGTAGGAGAGGGGCACGCCCTTGTAGTCGTCCTCGTAATAGGTGAAGGGCTCCTGCGATTTGAGAAAGGTGTAGTGGCCAGAGAAAGCGGGCATCGACTTCAATTCCGCCATGGAGAAGACGCGGCTGCCGGGATCGGCACGGCAATCGCCCTGCATTGTTATGAGCATGGTGTTGCCAGCAAGGAACGCCAGGGCGAGCACAACCGCGGCGGCACCCGCTGCAGCGCTCCGCTTCTTCCGCCGCTCCGTCATCCCGGCGACCATGGCGGCGGCCAGCAGAACGATGCCGGCGAGCAGCAGGACCACGGGCAGGATGACCGGGAAGGGATAGACCGCGGGGATGTTGCCGTAGATCCACACCTCGCCGGGCGGCACTTCCATCGCGTCGGGGGCCTCGCTCCCCTCATCCAACGGACCGACCTCGATCAGCCTGAGGTTGGAGACCCAGGACGGCTTGTTGATCTCGTCCTCGGCGTATTGCGGCATTACCAGCCTGAGCGGCCCGGAACCGTCCGGCTCCGGCTGCAGGACCTGTCCGTTCATCTCCCAGGCAAGCAGGGGATAAAGGCCCTCCGCGTTGGCCTCCCTCAGGTCGTCAAGTGTCAGCACCGTGTCCACTGCCGGCCAGAAGTAGCCATCGGGAGCGATAAGCTTGATCTCCGCATCACCCTCGTCTATGCCCCTGTCCTCCAGGAAGGAGTGGAGGACAACGCCCTCGAACCAGGTGTCCTCAACCGTCTGCCAGTTATTTATGCTGTGGTATACGGCCTCGACCGAGGGCATGGATAGCACCTCGTCGTATTCCACCACCAAGCGATCTTCTCCTCCGGCCTGCCGGAAAATAAAGAGGAACACCGAGGCCGCGACGAGGATCGCGGCGATGATCAGGAGCAAGAGCGGCTTTCTGCCCACGTACCCTCCTTTCCAAGCACGGGAGGCCCGCCCGTTTCCCGGCGGACCCTGTCGGCCTCCCGCCATAGCCGGGGCTTTAGGCGTAGAGGCTCGGAGAGCATATTCACCGTCCCTAAACTATTATAATAAAGGGTCACGATGTCAAGAGCATGCTCCCGATCCGCCGCCGCCCCCTCTATCATGCGCCTTATGCAGCAACGCTGGAAAGAATCCGGTCCCTTGACAATAAGCGGTGGTTGGTGATAAATAGGCAGGCGTAAGGTTTTTCCGAGCAGTCCTGCCTAAGGCGAGAGCTAAGGGGGACTGCCGATAGGGTAGGATTGGAAACGATCCTGCCTCCCGTGCTTGGAAAGGAAGACCGTCTACGCAGGCTTCGGAAAGATGTCCGTTCATCATGTGGGGCATCTTTTTATGCCTTCAGCCGTCCTTTCCGGCATGGAGAGGGCGGTTTTTCGTTTTATAGATGCTTAGGCAAGAGCTAAAGGGACGTCTTTTAGAAAGGAGGAAACGTGCGAAGGTATTTAATAGTATTACTGGGGATTGTTGTGTGCCTGGCGTTGTCTGCGCCCCTGCTGGCGGTCTCGTCACCCGCGCCGGAAGGCGGGGAATTTCAGGCAGACGCCGTATCCGCGGCCTCGCCGAACTACCGCACCTTCACCGAGGCGGAACTGAAGTCCATGAACAAGTACACCCAGACCTTAGATGGCGGGGGTGACATCGTATCCATCTCGGAGACGCTGGCGGGCGGCCATTACGGATGCCAGAAGAGCTCCGATCCCTACACCTATTTCGAGCAGGACTGGAAGGGGGTCGATCTCTCCTACCTGCTGGAGCAGGAGGTGGGCATCAAGGGCGACACCACAGGCATCAGGGTCATCGCGGAGGACGGCTACGCCGTCACCCTGACCCTGGACCAGATAAGGGGCAACAGCAACCCCAGCGGCCTGCCCACCCTTCTCGGCTACATGTACGGGGAGTCCAGCGCCGATAACCCCGGCGCCCCCAACGGGGCCGGGTTCCCCTACGTCGCCCCCAAGCCTGCGGATAACGAGCTCAGCGCGGCGGACGGGGGTCCCTTCCGCCTCATCCTGCCCCAGAAAGTCGAGGGGCCCGCGGTTGAAAACGCGGCGTACGATTCGCCTGCCGGCAACGGTGAGATGAACTGGAACAAGGCAGTGATGTGGGTGAGGGCCATCGAGGTGCAGCCGGTACCGCCCGGGATCCCGGCCCTCGATGCCGCAGCTATCCCTGAGAACGAGGTAGTGGTCTACGGCAACATCCTCAACCGCAAGACCCTCACCGTCGACCAGCTAAAGTGCATGGAATCATTCTCTGGAACCTATCATTACCGGAAGAGCAATTTTGCACCTCCCCCCGACTATTTCGAGGAAGACCATGAATGCACCGGCGCCACCCTTCAGTATCTGCTGGATGATGTGATAGGGTTGCAGGATACAGCAACTGACGTGAACGTCATTGCCACGGACGATTACGACAGGACCTTCACCCTAGACCAGGTCAGGCAGGTCTGCCCGAACAACCTCATGCAGTTGTTGTGCTATAACTACGACGGCGCCGATCTGGGGCCGGAACCCGGCGACGATGGGCCGATCTACTTCATCAAGCCGCTGGAGACCACCGATCCCACCGAGACCAACAACAAGTACTGGATAAAGAACGTTAGGGTGATAGAGGTCGAGCCCCTCGGCATAGATCCGGGCCCGGACCCAACGCAGATCCCCACCGACCGCGTTATCTTCTGCGGCGCCATCGATGCCGGCAACGTGCCCAACGAGTGGTACTTCGCCGAGGGGTGCACCGGTTTCGGGTTCGAGACCTGGCTGTCCATCGCCAACCCCAATCCCTGGGAGAGCGAGGTCCTGGTCGATTACTTCATCGAGGGCGAGGCTCCCCAGCAGCAGACGCTGATGGTCCCGGCACGCACGCGCACCACCATCAACGTGGGCGCCGTAGTCGGCCCGGACAAGAACGTCTCCGCCCGCGTCGAGGGTTACCACGGCGATTCCATCGTGGCCGAGCGTGCCATGTACTGGAACGGCAGGGTAGGCGGTCATTGCGCCTCCGGGGTAAACGCGCCTGCAGGCCAGTGGTACCTGGCCGAGGGGGCCACCGCGGGCGGCTTCGAGACCTGGGTGCTGCTGCAGAACCCCGGGACGGAGGATGCCACCGTCAACATGACCTACATGACCGGAACCGGTGAGGTCGCCGGCAGCCCCGTCGCGGTGCCGGCACAGTCCCGCAAGACCGTCAACATCGCCACCGACGGGGTTGCGGACAACTACGACGTCTCCACCATGGTCGCATCGGACAAGCCGATCATCGCCGAGCGCGCCATGTACTGGAACGACAAGGTAGCCGGGCACTGCTCCTCGGGCGTCACCGCGGCGGCCGACCAGTGGTACCTGGCCGAGGGTGCCACCGACGGCGGGTTCGAGACCTGGGTGCTGCTGCAGAACCCCAACGACGACGCCGTCACCGTCGACCTCACCTTCATGACCGGTGCCGGGCCCGTGGCCCCACCCGATCTGCAGGACTTCGGCCTGGCCCCGAACACGCGTTTCTCCTTCAACGTGGGCAATTACGTGACCGACTACAACGTCTCCACCATGGTCGCCTCCGAGGGAGGGGGAATAATCGCCGAGCGCGCCATGTACTGGAACGATAAGAACGGCGGGCACAACGCCCACGGCCTGGAGTATGCGAAGTTCCGCTCCTTCCTGGCCGAGGGCTGCACCGCCGGCGGCTTCGAGACATGGGTGCTGCTGCAGAACCCCGGGCCTTGCGGTGCCGAGGTATCCATAACCTACCAGACAGAGGCGGGAGCCATGGAGAGAGACCCCATACTCGTGGGAGCGGGCAGCAGGGTCTCCATCAATGTCGGCATGGACATCGGGGAGACATACGACGTCTCCACCCTGGTGAACTCGTCGGCGCCGATCGTGGTCGAGCGCGCCGTGTACTGGAATTCCAAGGTCGAGGGTACCTGCTCTACGGGTTACCAGGCCTGGTAGATTTCCTCCCACACAATAGGGGGGGTCCGCCCCAGGGCCCCCCTTATTGCATTCCGGCCGAGGGGTCCGGCCGAGGGGTCAGGGTCCGGCCGAGGGGTCAAGCCCGGCTTTCGGCCTGGGCTTCAGAATTTCATCACGTTGAGGCCAAGGAGTCATGCCTGGCTTCTCGCTAAGCTTGCACACCAAAGCTTAGCGAAGGTCGGTCATCGCGAGCGCAGCAAAAGCTCCCCCTGAAAGAACGCGCCGGGTCGCGGTCATAAGCTGATCGCTTCGCCGCCTGCGACGACAGCGATACCTCAGGCCGAAAGCCGGGCCTGACCCCAAGGCTTCCCCAAGGCTTTAGCGGGAGAGGGTCTCGTCCAGCCAGTCGAAGATGTGCTGGTGCGCCAGGAGCATGGCCCCCATCTGGCAGTGAAGCCCTGCCCCCTCCTCCGTGGTGAAGAGGATGAAATCCTTGGGGCAGGTCAGGGCGTCGTAGAGCCTTTGGGCCTCGCCCTTCATGCTCGTGTCGTTGTCGGAATCTATGACCAGGGTGGGGCAGTCTATCTTGTCCGCTACCCCGGCCATGCTGTATTCGGAGAACGCCAGCAGGAACGCGCTGGGCGTATCCACGCCGAAGGTGAACATACCGTTCCCTATGAACCAGTTGAGCTGGATGCTCTCCTCCATTACCTCCTCTATGCCCTGGTCGAAATCGTCGGGGTCGTCGCGGAGGGAAGCGATGAGGCCATCGGCGGTCCCGCCCGAGGGGGGGTAATACGGCGCGATGCTCGTGCACGCCGGATACCACGGTTCGAATACGCCGCCGTCGGCGATGAGGGCGGCCAGCCGCGGCTCGAAGGCGGCGCCCCGCGGCGCCAGGTAACCACCCATGCTGATGCCGAAGAGCGCCACCTTGTCCCGGTCCACCTCCGGACGGGAGATGGCGTAATCGACCACGGGGGTGATCACCTTCTCCCAGTCGGGGCGGAAGTACAGCCCCTGCTCCCTGATGACCTCCCCCTGCCCCGGACCCTCGAAGGTGAGGCAGTTATAGCCCCGGCGCACCGCCGCGATGGCTCCCTGGTTGTAGAGCTCCTCCTGGGTGCCGTCGAATCCCGTCTGCAGGATAAGGGTGGGGCGCGGGGTGCCCGAGTCATCCACGTGGTAGAAATACCCGGGGAGTGTGGTGCCCTCGTAGGGGATGAGCACCGGCTCGATGGCCGGCGAGGAGAGCGCGGCCGCGCGGGCGAAACAATCCCTGCTCTTGGCGGAACTCTCCCTGATGCGCGGGTCCGTGGGGTCCCCGTGCAGGTAGAACTCGGCCATGGCATAGTAGGTGGACGCGCGCAGATAGGCCTCGCGCGCGCTGACCTCGTGTCCCGCGGCCAGGCTGGTCTCGGCCAGGGACAGGATGCGCTCCGCCGTCTCGTACCATTCCGCATACCAGCTGTCCACGTCGCCCTCGACGATGCGCTCCGCCGTGGAGAGGCATTCGCCGACATCCGCCCCGCCGTAGGCGGTGTCCCCCAGGGCCCGCGTGAGCTGGAACTGCAGCTCGGGGTCGGAGAAGACGAGGGCCGGCGCCTGCTCCCCGTCCTCCTGACCGTCGTCGGACGAGGTGCCGTCTCCTCCGCCGCATGAGGCAACCACCAGCATCGTCGCGGCAAGCAAGATAACAAGGGCCAGGGTATAGATTCTCTTCATGGCTCTCCCTTTCCGATATGGTTAAGCGATCTCTTTATCTTCTCGGTACGAACAGCCCACTCATTAACGATTCATGCGGCTGTAACCGGCATGTCTACCTGCACAGGGCAGGAACGGAAAACCACACCTCGCCCCCCCTCCAGGGGAGCATCATATGGGACGCGTTCCTGGTACACGGCGGGGTTCCTCGCCTAAAATCATTAGTGACAGCGAAGGAGACGGCCGCAGGGGGGAGCATGGAGACTTCGGCGTATGGCGAGACCGATGTTAGGCAGCGCCTGGGTATACCGCGGGACGCGGAGAGGGTGCTCATCTTCGCGGAATCGAGCCACTGGGATCCCGACTGGATGTTCACCTCCGAGGAGTACTATCGCCTGCGCATCCGCAGGGTCCTGGACGGTATGGTGCGCTGGCTGGACAGGGAGCCGCGCCGCGTCTATTCCATCGAGTGCATGTACTTCTTCCGCATGTACTGGGAACGCAACCCGGAAAACCGGGAGACCCTGCGGAGGTGGGTAAACGAGGGACGCATCCGCTTCAGCGGCAGCGGCATCAACACCCCCGATTCCATCCTGCCGGAGCTCGAGGCCGTCATCAGGGATTACCTGCACGGCCAGGAGTGGCTGCGCTCGCACGGCATGGAGCAGGAGCCGCGTCTCGCCTACCTTCCCGACAACTTCGGCAACACCCCCGCCCTACCCTCCGTGCTCAGGGCGCTGGGCTGCGAGTACTCCGCCTTCAGCCGTATCGACGGCATCTTCTTCCCCGGCCTGGATTACTTCAACTCCGGAAATTACCCGCTGGCTGGCTCCAGCGCCGAGCTGCTCCTGAAGGAATGCCGCAGCGCTGACTTCGTGTGGAGGAGCGGAGACGGCAGCGAGATAACCTGCCACCTCAACCCGTTCACCTACGGCCAGGGCGATACCATCTCCTATGTCGGCGCCGCCCGCTGGATGGGCATGGTCATCGGCCTGCCCCTGCCCATGCGCGGCCGGCGTCACGTCGCGAAGAAGATCGCCGGGTACGTGAGGCAGCTGGAGCGTTACGCCAGGACCCCCTACATGTTCTGCCCCATCGGCTTCGACTTCAACCAGCCCATCCCCCACCTAGCAGCCATGCTCGACGACTACAACGAAGCCGTATATCCGCATACCGGGGTCTTCGCCGTCAATGCCGCGCTGGAGGATTACATGGACCTCGTCACGGCGCACCGCGACAAGCTGCCCGTCCTCTCCATTGACCCCAACCCCTACTTCACGGGGTTCTATTCCTCCCGCCCGGAGATGAAGCAGCGCTGCAAGGCCATCGCCACCACCCTCATCGCGGCGGAGAAACTCATGGCGGCAAGGGAGGTCGCCGGCGAGGATGAGGCGGCGGAAGGGCTGTGGGAAGAGATCAACGCCACCTGGGACGAGGCCCTGATGTCCAACCATCACGATTTCATCACCGGCACCTCGCCCAACCGGGTATGGGAGAAGGAGCAGAAGCCACTTCTCGTCGCCTGGCAGGCGGCCGCCGACGCCATCCTGGATCAGGTCTTCTCGCGCTATGGGGAGGATGCGGAGCCGGCACCGCCGCCCGCCGTGCCGGAGTGGACCCTCCGGGATGGCGTGCTCACCGTCCGCACCCCGCATTACACCATCGCGCTGGACGAGGCGGCGGGCGGCTGCATAACCCGCTGGAGCGGTCCCTCCAGTGATACCGATCTTCTCTCCGCTCCCGCCAACGACGTCGTGGCCTACGAGGACCGGGGAGGGCTGTGGCGCATGGGGTACGAGTACAGGGGCGGG
>JAFGDU010000008.1 GCA_016931915.1 Actinomycetota bacterium | reverse complement strand
CTACTATATATATCCACATTCAACTTGATCCGGAGAAGGTATCTTCTGATCACTCACGTGGGTGATCACGTTGAATGTTGAGGGCTGGCCCCCTATTCTTTAACCGCCAGGACGACCACGGAGGTGCCCCTGCGGAGGTCCCGGCGGGAGATGATCCTGGCCTCAAGGGCCTGCATCCACACCAGGACCCGGTTCGACGAGGGGATCACCGTCTCCATGCCACTGGTGTACCTGTTGCGTCCGCTGGTGATATTGCCCCTCCACATGTAATAGCGGATCACGGGGTGTACGAGCGTCGTGTAGCAGGTGAGCCTGAGCGGCGTGAAACCGCTCTCTGCCAGCAGCTCCCCTATCTCTCTCCTGGTATAGCGTCGCAGGTGGCCCGCCAGGCAATCGAAGTCATTGTAAAGGTGCGGTCCCGCCGGCAGGGTAGCCAGGAGATAGCCTCCCTTCTTCAGCACCCTGCCCAACTCCCGGAACGCCGGGAGGTCGAGGCGGAGGTGCTCTATGACGTCGAGACAGGTGACGAGATCGAAGGAGGCGCCATCGTAAGGGAGCTCGTAAATGCTCGCCACCTGCACGGGGTGTGTCCCCCTCATGAGGCAGAAGCGGATGGCCTCCTCGGAATAGTCACATCCCTCCACCTGCCCGTAGGCGTCCAGAAAAGCGAAGTTGCCGCCCGTGCCGCACCCCACATCCAGAACCCGCCAATCGCCGGGGGGGGCGAGGTTCTCGAGCAACGCCGCCAGCACCCTGCGCCGCCCCAGGAACCACCAGTGTTCTTCCTCTCTCTCGTATATGGCCGAGTAGGCTTTCTTTTCCAGCTTCATATATGCTAGACCCCTGCATCCCTCTTTTCCGGCCGATCATCAACCGGAGAGTCCGGAAGCGATCTCCTCGTACCCTGCCATCAAACCCGCGATGATCTCCTTGACGTCCCTCATCTCCGTGACCATCCCCGCTATCTGGCCACACATGAAGGAGCCTTCCTCCAGGTCCCCCTCAAGGCAGGCCTTCACGGAGCGGCCCGACCCGATCATCTCCTGTATCTCCTGTGGCGGCCTGCCTTCCCTCTCGGCCTGCAGGATCATTTCCGCGAGCCTGTTCTTCAGCACGCGGACGGGCCCGAAAGCCCTGCCCGTGATCACGGTACCCCTGTCGTTCGCTTTAACGATCAGTTCCTTGTAGTTAAGGTGGGCCGAGCTCTGGCGCGATGCCAGGAATAGGGTACCCAGCTGTACTCCCTCCGCGCCCAGGGCGAAAGCCGCGACCATCCCCCTCGCGTCACCTATGCCTCCGGCGGCGACCACCGGTACATCGACGGCGTCCACCACCTGCGGGACCAGGACCATGGTGGTGATCTCGTCGAAGCCGTTATGCCCCCCCGCCTCGTAGCCCTCTGCCACGATCACGTCCACCCCGGACTCCTGGGCCTTCTCGGCCATACGCACGTTGGACACCACGTGCACTACCTTCATGCCCGCCTCCTTGGCCCGGGCAGTGAAGGTGAGCGGGTTGCCGGCCGAGGTCGTGAGCACCGGCACCCCCAGGGTGGAAGCGGCCTCGAAGATGTCCTGCGCGAACGGGCTGATGATGGGGACGTTGACGCCGAAGGGCCTGGAGGTGAGCTCCCTGGCCCTGGCGATCTCCTCCTCCACTACCTCTCGCGACATGCCCCCGGCACCGATCACCCCGAGGCCCCCAGCCTCGGATACCGCCGCCGCCAGTGCGGCGTCGGAAACCCAGATCATCCCCCCCTGCAGTATGGGATACTCGATACCCAGTATCTCCGGAACCCTGCTCTTCATGCCTTCCTTCCTCCTTTTCAAGGCAGCTCGCGCTTTCCCAGCTTGCGTATCTCTGCCTCCCTGGCCATGATCCTGGCCCGCAATTCGTCTATCTCCCGTTCCAGCTCCTCCGCCTCCCTCGTTTTCGTATCGAGCTCATGTTTCATCTTTCTCCTGGCGGCGGGGGATCCCCCCAGGGCCGCTCCGCGCATCTTGTAGCGGGCGATGTCGTCCAGCATCGCCTTGTAGCGGTCCACCAGCTTCAGCAGGTCCGTTTCCCGCGCAGGCCGCCTCTCCATCACTGCCCCGCGAAGACGGTGTTGGCGGCGATCAACTCCGACGAGCGCTCGCGGCACCATGCCTTGATCTCCGCGCAGGTGGACGAGGCGGACATGTGCTCGGCCAGCTCGCTCCCGCTGCGAAAGGAGCGACCAACGATATCCCTGCACTCGAGGGACGCATATCTTTCCTTGAACTCTCGCATCAAAAGACTGGCCAATCCCCATAGCTCCGGCACCTGACGGTCAAAGTAGAGGTTGCTCTGTCCCCTGATGGAGGCCGCGATGGTCCCGGCGAGGCCCTCCTTTCTGGGATCGATACCCCAGACGAGACTGATGGGCAGAATAGCTCCCGCCAGCGCACCGCAAAGTCCTCCCGACAGGCCTATGCCGCCGTCCAGGGCCACCGATAACTGCTCCAGGAAGAGGCTGCCATAGCCGCTGTCCTCCCGTATGCCCCGCAGCACCTCGGCCGCGCAGTAGCCCCCGCTCGCAGCCAGCCTGCGGTCGATTTCGGTGACCTCACCATCGCCCTGCAGCGGCCTGTTGATGAAAGACGGCAGTCGCGAAACGGCTTTGCCGATGTGATCGATGCAGCGGGTGATCACTTTGCCGGTGATGAGATAGTCGATGAGCCCGCTCACCTCGCTGAGCTCCGCCCCGCAGCGCTCGCGGCAGATAGTGCTCCCGAACTCGCTCTCGAACCAGTCCGTGTACTCCCGCAGGCGCTCATAGAGGGCCTCGCCCTTGCCGGCCTCCCCGGAGATCATATCCGCCAGGTGCGCAAGGGTTATGGCCATGCATCCCCCCGATACCACGCCGCAGGTCGAACCCTGGCTGGCTCCCCCTCCCTCCAGCAGGCAGGCCGCCCTCACGGACGTGCGCTCCGCCACTCCCAGGTACCCTACCAGGGTACTGTACGTCGCCTGGTTTCAGTTTATGTAAGTGATGATGCGGACACGGGAGAACGCCGAGATCATCTTGTTGACTATCTCGTCCATATCTACCTCCGTTTGGTATCCCTTAACTCGGGCTCAGGCGTATTATAACCCGGGCTTGCTGGCCTGGATGAGCTTGAACCCGAACTCCGGGTGATGAGGGATCGTGACCTCCACATCCGTCAATCCCGCCTCGGCCAGGGGTCCCAGCCAGTCCTCCACCACCGTCACATATTCGGCTTTTTCCTCCAGGTGCAGCGGTAGCTGCTCGCAGAGGAACAGCGTCATCTCCAGCGCCCCGAGCTCCAGGTTGTAGAGGGCATAAGCTACGATCTTGTCAATGACTTCCCTGCACCTCTCGGGATCATCGCGCTCCCCCGGAACGTCCCAGAAGAGATCCGAGTACACCAGGCGGCCGCCGGGCTTGAGCACCCTGGCGATCTCGGCGGCGCAAAGGGAGCGCAACTCGGGCAGGACGTGGTGCAAAGCGAGATTAGAGACCGCGTAGTCGAAATACTCCGAGGAGAAGGGGATCCTCGTCCCCTCGCCCTTCCGGATCTCCACCCTTTCGTCGTCACGGAAGCGGTCGGTGGCCAGCTCGACCATGTTATCGGCGGGATCCACCCCGTATAGGGCAGCCTGCGGAAAACGCTCCCTCAGGAGGGCGGTTATATTGCCCGTTCCGCAGCCCATGTCGAGGATACGGGATCCCTCGCCGGCGTCCAGCCTGGCGGTGATCGTATCCATGATCTCGTAGTAATAGGCATCCCTGCGAAAGATGCGATTGTAGTCCTCCGCGACCTCCTCCCACCTCGAGGATGTCATGACCTCTCCTTTCGCTTCGAGTGGTCGTCGCCTTGGAATAATATATCCTATCACCTGGCATTAGTAAGGGGGATGGGGTCTACCGTTTTACCGCACATCTGCTTTGGCGTCCGAATAGGCGGCTGTGAAGACGCAAGGACCTGCCCCAACCTGCGGGGCATGGCACGCGACCTATCCAACCTGGCTGGTCCGGGACATAGAGCGGGCGCGGTTTCCCGCGCCCGCCATTTCAGACTTCAGACTTCAGACTTCAGACTTCTTCACACTTACATCAGTCCACGCCGAAGATGGCGATGGAGCATACGTTGTTGTTGGGGACTCCGCCCAGGTTGTGGGTGAGGCCGAACTTGGGGTCCTTGACCGCCCGGTCCTCGTCCCAGCGCCCCAGGAGCTGGCTGTAGATCTCGAATATCATCCTCAACCCCGAGGCGCCGATGGGGTGCCCGAAGCACTTCAGGCCGCCGTCGGGCTGGCAGGGTATCTGCCCGTCCAGGTCGAAGAAGCCGCCCAAGACGTCTTCGGGCGCTCCGCCCTCGGGCGATACGCCGAGGTCCTCCATGGTCACCAACTCGGTGATGGAGAAGCAGTCGTGCACCTCCATCATGGAGAGCTCCTTGCGCGGGTCCTTGATGCCCGCCTCCTCGTATGCCCTCTTCGCGGCAGCACGTGTGGTCATCAGGCTCGCGCCGTCCCACTTGTCGTACTGCGCCTCCTCTCCCGAGCTCACCGCGATCTGCAGCGCCTTGACCTTTACCAGGGGCATGTTGGACTTGATCTTCTTGGCCGTCTCTGGCGTGCACACGATGGCCGCGGCTGCCCCGTCCGAGACCCCGCAGCAGTCGAAGAGCCCCAGTGGGTAAGCGACCATGGGCGAGCCCATGATTTGCTCCTTGGTCACGGCGCGACGCAGGTGCGCGCGGGGGTTCTTGGCGCCGTTCTGGTGGCTTTTCCAGGATACGTGGGTTATGGCTTCCTTGACCCTTTCCATGGGGATCTTGTTCTTGGCAGCGTATGCGGTCGCCAGCTGCGCGAACATGCCCGGAGCGGTGGCGTTGGGCCCCACCATGATCATCTCCTGCCCGAAGGCCGGCGAATCGGGCAGTCCACCGTAACCGGTATCCTTGAGCTTCTCGACCCCGATGGCCAGCGCGATATCGCTCGCCCCAGAGGCCACGGCGTAGGTGGCTCCCCGGAACGCCTCCGTCCCCGAGGCGCAGAAGTTCTCCACCCGGGTCACCGGGAGGAAGGGCAGATGCATGGAGTTGCTGGCGTAAGTGCCGCCCTTGCCGATGTTGATCTCATCGATGTGTACCCCCAGCCATACCGCATCGATGTCTTTCTTCTCGAGGCCAGCATCCTCGAGGGTGTCGGTAAAGGCCTCGACCAGCAGGTCGCCCCCGCTCATGTCCCAGCGCTCTCCGAACCTGGTGCATCCCATGCCCAGGATGACCACTTTATCCCTGATACCTTCCGCCATCTCAGCTCACCTCCCCTAACACGGGCCTGGCTTTCCAGAAGTAATTGGTGATGTCGCGTTTTGGATCGTAATACTTGATGCGGAAGCTGAAAT
Source organism: Actinomycetota bacterium (assembly GCA_016931915.1). Classification (GTDB taxonomy): domain Bacteria; phylum Actinomycetota; class Geothermincolia; order Geothermincolales; family RBG-13-55-18; genus SURF-21. The sequence continues at coordinate 31,556 of JAFGDU010000008.1, read as the reverse complement.
CGACGGGGTTGCCTACCTCCAGGTCCTCCACGGTGCAGTCGGTGAAGTCCAGCACCGTCCTCCCTCCGCCATCGAACTCTACGGCGCCGTATACGGCGGGCGGGTCGAGGGAAGCGGCCAGCATATCGCCGGTGTAGGAGAAGACGGTCCCTCCCTTTTCGGCGAGATAGACCGGCTCCATCTGGTCGATGGCACCGCAGTCCGGGTTGACGCACATGCGCCTGGCCGGCCACTGCTGGGCGCCGCAGGCCTTGCACTTTCCGCCCCAGAAGCCGAGGATGGACCTGCGGTCCCTCCACACCAGGGACCAGCGTGTCTCCTTGTCCACCTCGCCCCTCAAGCCCGTCTCGGGCGGCGCCATACCCCTCCATACCAGGTATTTCTGGTAGTTGTCCAGCTCGGCGCGGCGCGCCAGCCAGCGGGATACGCCCCGGCCGTCCTGCATCTTGGCGATGGCGTCGGTGACCTCGAACCACAGGGCATCGCAGCCGCTGCCGAAGGAGACCAGCAGGACCTTCTGGCCGGGCTGTGCCGTCTCCAGCGCCCCTGCCATCATCAGCAGGGGATGGCCGGAACCGGTGTCGCCCACCGTGGCCAGCATGTCGTCCTGGACCTTGGCCGGGTCCTCGCCGAACATGGAATTTATCTTCTTCCGCGCCCCACCGTAATAGCAGGGATAGACGACCTTGTCGAAGTCGGCGGGGCTCAATCCGTACTTCTCGCACAGGCCGTTGACCACCTCCGGGATGAACTGACCGTATCCCAGGTCGCGGATCCAGCGCTCCTCCCACATGCGGTCGTACTTGGTGTTCGCTCCCCTCAGGTGGTCCACGAAATCGTAGGATATCGAGTAGCTGCCCTTGTACTCCGCGATCACGTCGGAATCGCCTACCGCGAGCGCGCCGCCCCCGTCACCGAAGACCATCTCCTGGGTTGATGCCATCTTTCCCAGGCGGCAGTCAGCAGCGCATACCACGGCCTTGGCGCCTTCGTTCGCGGCTGCGAACTCCAGGGCGGAGAGCAGCGCGGTGGTACCGGACTTGAGAGACGCGGCGAAATCGGCGGTGCGGATATTCTCTCTTGCTCCCAGCGCACCGGCTACTATGTTTGCATTCTGTCTCTCCTTATAGGGGGCGGTGGTGCTCGCGTAATAGACCGCGTCCAGCGTCGAGCGGTCTATTCCCCTGAGGCAGTCCATCCCCGCGGCCACGGCCATGGTGATGGCGTCCTCGTCGAAGTTGGCGACGGCTTTCTCGCCCCTCGCGTTGGTGATGATCACCGGGTTCAGCCAGCCCATGCTGCCGAAGACGATCATGCGGTTGAGGCGGTAGCGGGGCACGTAGCCGCCAAATGATGTAATACCGACCATGTCCATCCTCCCTTCCCTCTACGTTGCTCGGAATAAACGGCGGATACTATCCTGTACCTCGATTCATAAATACGCTCGCATTCGATCGCCGCTGCATCCACGCCCCGGCACTCTCGCTGCAGACCGAATTTATGAACCAAGGCACTCAGGCAAAATTTACCTGTTGAAACCCGGGGTGCCGTGCGGTCAACAGTCCGGTTATCTCCTTGCGGTCCTCCTCGTCTTCCACCCTGTCCACATCCGATATCCAGAGGCCGTCCTCGTCCTGCCTCGCCTTCAAAGCGTTGATATATCCGGGGACCAGGATAAAGCCCATGCCTCCCCGGCCGCAGCATGACGTCTCGATCGCAGCCATCTGCACCAGGTAGAGCAGATCCCGGCCTTTGTATTCTAACACGCCTTCCTCGAGGACCATATAATACCCGGCGATACTTCTAATCTCCACATCCAGAAGCTGGTGAATATGCTCTGCCATGCGACCTCCAGGTGTCTGCCCTCCAGGAGTCCATTCAGTCTCCCTGGGATACCTCCGTTTCCCTTCCCACCACCACGAGGTCCTCGCCGGCAGGCTCCTGCCCGGAAGCTCTTTTCGCCTCCAGCTTCCTCGCAAACACGATCTCCGGAGAATTGTCGAAGCGGCGTCCATTGCGCGAGCTATAGATCTCCAAAAAGCGGCGGTGGATATCGGCGAGACGGTGGTTCGAGTAGATCTTCGCCATGCTGACCAGCCACAACAGTTCCTTCGTAGGGCGGTGGCCGTAATAAACGAGCAGCGGAAACCAGTCCCGCCTCCTGCCTACCTGCCTCTTGCTGAAACCGGGCAGGTCGAGCACCGGCCTCCTCCTCTCCATGCATGGGTCAACCGGGCCGTCCAGCAGGCCGAGCCGGCTACAGGTATCGTAGAGCTCCGTTCCGGGGTAGGGAAAGAACACCGAGAGCAGGAACCAGTCGGGCTGGCACAGGCGGTTCACGTGTATGGTCTCGCGGAAATCCCGCGGGGTCTCTCCCGGCAGACCGATGAGGTTATAGATACCCACCTGCAGACCGTGACGCCGGGCCGTTTCCACCGCCCCGATTATATCCTGGTTGGAATAGCGCCTTTTCAGTACCTCCCTGCGTACACGCTCGCATCCGGACTCCAGGCCGATATTCACAAAGCGGAAGTTGGCCTGTGCAAACGCCGCGAAAAGATCCTCGTAGTCGGCCTTGGGGGTGACGCGCAGGTTGGTGCCGAATGTCAACGGATGTTGCTGCCGCGAGTTGAGGGCGCGCAGCTCGGAGCAGAGCTCGAGCGCCCATTCCTTGTTGACCCCCATGGTCTCCACCTCGAGGTACACCTCGCTGAAGCCGGGCTCGGCCTCCTTCATAACCGAGATCTCACGCGCTACGTTACGCGGGCTGCGCAGGCGCACATACCTGCCCGGGGAGGACTTGCGCAGAGCATGGTTACTGCAATAGGTGCAGCTGAACGGGCAGCCCCTCCCCACCAGGACCGAGGGGCGCGATGCAGGGTTGGCCACCCAGGGCAGCCACATCTCGCGGTCCGGGAAAGGCAGGCTGTCGAGATCCTGCAGGAAAGGGCGGGGTTCGTTCCTCTCCACGCTCCCGTCCGGCCGCCTGATCAGGAGGTTGGGAATAAGCGAAGGGAAGAGGCCGGCGTCGAGCTGCTGCGCCAGTTCCGCGCTGGGATATTCCCCCTCGCCTACGCATACCGCATCGAAGCAGCCCTCCGCCAGGCATTCGTCAGGCCTGAGGGTGGCATGCGGGCCGCCGAGGAGGGTGAATGTCTCGGGACGCTTTTTCTTGATCAGCGCGGCGGCTCGCCTCAAGGTTCCGTACTCGGTAAAAACCGATGTAAAACAGACGAGGCCGGGATCGAAATCCCGCACGTGATCCTCGATAGTGCTCAGCGTCTTCTCGCACAGCACGACCAGCCTGGTCTCGTGCCCCTCCCTCTTGAGCAGCGAGGAGATATAGGATATGCCGAATTGGACCCGTTCCAGTATCTCCAGCGGCTTATCTGAGGAATAGGGATCCTGCTCGGAGTGGACGAATAAAACCTTCATGTTGGCCTCGTATCCCGGTGCTTCTTTCCCGGACCTGCTTCAATCGCTACCTCGACGCAAATCTCCGGCCTTCCATCTGCGGGTTGGCTCTTTGCCTGACCCCAGCATATCGTATCTATCCGGGCCGGGCTTTACCCGACTCCAGTCTATTTATACCAGCCCATCGCGCTTACCGCCAGAAAAAAGGGGGCATGCGGGGAAGATAAAGACGCCCCGAGGGGCGCCCATATCCAGACGGCCGCCTGGTCGTTATGTAGCGACGGCAGGCGGGTTGAAGACCCTCTGGGCCAGCTCTCGGTCCAGCATCATCAGGGCGTTACCCTGTTCCTTGACCATCTTCAGCTGGTTGAGGATCTTGGTGGGCTCTGCGACCTCCTCCACCTGTTCCTTCACGAACCAGGACAGGAACTGCGTGGTGGCGTGGTCTTTCTCCTTCACGGCCAGGTCCATGAGATCGTTGATGCGCCTGGTGACCAGCTTCTCGTGTTCTACCGTCTTCGCGAAAACGTCGGTTACGGACTTGTAATCGTTATCCATCTGGTCGAATGCCCGCACATCGGGCCTTCCACCAGCTTCGTCGATGTAATTGAAGAACATCATGGCATGCGCGCTCTCCTCCTGCATCTGGACCGTCATCCAGTTGGCAAAACCGTCGAGGTTCTTGGACTTGAGATACCCGGCCATCGCAAGGTAAAGAAACGAGGAGTAGAACTCCCACTTCATCTGGTCGTTTAGGGCTTCCTCCATTTTCTTGGAAAGCATCTCTTCACTCCTTTCCCGTTCGCCGGGGGGCCGGTGGCCCCCTCTGCTTTCACTCTGCTGACTCTGCCTCTCTAATATTCTTTCCACTTCAAGCCGTGATTAACATGATAGGTCTTCTGAAAAAATGCGGGTGATTGACTTCAGGCACTGGGGTCAGTATCTGCCCCAGCCTGCGGGCGCGGGGCTCCGGCTCCGGGGAAAAAGGCCGTATCACCAGGAAACGGAATCATTCCATAGCATGATTCCCGGTCTTATCTTTGTGTTCAGTGGAGATGAATTGGTGATAAAAGTCGCCGGGGAGGATATCGCTATACAAAATCAGATTTTTTGTTAAATCTTTATTGACTACCCGGGATCGCGATGATAAAATGTGACAGCCAGTCATGTTTAGTTCGCGGCTTTAGTCCTTGCATAGATGGCAGACGGGCGATGGGTCGCGTTTTTTCGTTCGAGGAATTGTACGGGAGGTCGTCTCGGCGCAGGAGATGTGAACGAACGGTGAGGCTGGCGCCGGCAGGCAATGGGGGAGTAACGACGGCAACTCTATCCGGACCCGCGCACTATTCTTCCATATGGGTCCTGCAGAGAGAATCCCGGCGACAAGAGCAGGAGGTCGATGCACTTTGACACAAACCCAAGGCATATGTATCGTCGCAGAGATCAACGACAGTAAGAATCCCACTTCGCTCACCTTTGAGCTGCTGGGACTCGGCAGGAAACTGGCCGCCGAAACGGGAACGCCTCTCAACGCCATAGTGATGGGCAGTGACATATCCGCTGCGGCACAGGAGGTCGCACGTTATGGTACGGAAGAGGTATTTGCCCTCGACCATCCCGGGCTTGCCCAATACGACCCGGAGAAATACATGGAGGTATTGAGCTCCTTCCTGAAAGACAGATTGCCACATGTAATCCTGGCCGGCCATACCGCCATGGGTCAGGACCTGCTCCCGCGCCTGGCCTGCTCGCTGGGTGCCGCCCTGGTAACCGATTGCGTGGGCGTGAAGGTGGGGGGCGGGGAAATCCTCTTCACGCGCCCCATATACGGCGGGAACGCGCTGGCCACGCAGAAAGCGAACACCGATACGGTAATGGCCACGGTAAGGGCCAGGGTCGGAGACGCGCCGGCGCCGGCGGATGCGGCTGGAGCAGTGACCGCCGTCGCAGACATCCCTGGCGTAAGCTCCCGCCTCGAGTTCAAGGGCAGGGAGGTCGTGAGCGCTAAAGAATGCCCCCTGGAGGAGGCCCCGGTGGTAGTGAGCGGAGGCAGGGGCATGGGCGGCGAGGAGGCCTTCGAGCAGCTGAGAGAGCTCGCCGGGCTCTTGAGGGGAGCGGTGGGAGCATCCCGTCCCCCCGTGGACTCCGGGTGGGCCCCCACCACCTGCCAGGTGGGAATAACGGGTAAAGTAGTCGCCCCAGATATCTACGTGGCGGTCGCCATCTCCGGATCCACGCAGCACCTCTCGGGCATGGGCGAATCGGGCAAGATCGTGGCCATCAACAAGGACCCCGAGGCCTACATCTTCAAGGTATCCGATTACGGGGTGGTAGGAGACTGGAAACAGGTGCTCCCTTCCTTTACCGCCACGTTGAGAGAGCTGCTGCAGGAATAGGGGGTGCGTCATGGGTTTTAATATCATCGTATGCGCAAAGCAGGTCCCGGACCCCGAGGGACCCCCTTCCTCCTTCGAGGTGAACGAGGCGGAACGCAGGGTAACAGCCCGGGGTATCCCTCCGGTCATCAACCCCTTCGACGAAAACGCCCTGGAGGCGGCCATACGCATCAAGGAAGCGACGGACGCCGAGATCACCCTGCTATCGGTGGGGAAAGGGCTCTCGAAAGCGGTTTTCCTCAAGGCCGTTGCCGCGGGCGCCGACTCCTCGCTCCTGGTGGAAGGAGATGACCTGGACGCCGCCCTGCTCGATTCCTTCACCACCGCACACCTGCTCGCCGGGGCCATCACCAAGTCGGGTAAATACGACCTCATCCTCTGCGGCCGGCAGGCTGCGGACACCAATGCCGGCATGGTGGGGCTTATCCTGGCCCAACTGCTGGACATCCCGGCCATCACCCTGGCCCAGAAGGTGGAGATATCCGGGGGCAAGGTCGTGGTGGAGCGGGTGCTTCCCGACGGCTACGAGGTGGTTGAGGCTGACCTCCCCGCCCTGGTCACCGTCTCAGGGGAGGTGGGCGACCTGCGCTATCCCAGCCTGCAAGCCATCAAGGCGGCAAAGGGCCTTCCCCAGACCATCCTGGCGGAAGCAGACCTGGACCTGGAGATCTCCGGCCTGAGCCGTCTCGAGACCGTCGCCCTCGCCGCCCCCTCACGGGAGCGGCGCTGCACGCTGGTGGATGGAGATACCCCGGAGGAAACGGGAAAGAAGCTGGCCCAACTCCTCAGGCAGGAGAAAGTCATTTGAAATCGGCTATATTTTCGATAGCACGTACGTTCTATGCCCCGCAGGGTGGGGTAAGGTGTTGCGTTTCGCCTGCCCGCCGTTGCGATCATTTAGCGAGGAATGTGGCGAAATGGCAAGACCTGACCCCATTCCCCATTACCTCAGACGGACCTAACGATAGAAGAGTAACGTTGTTTTCCGGATAAGACGGAGGTGAGTAGATTGTCGCTCGATCCCGCAGAGGTGTTCAACGTCATGCAGTGCGCCTACCGCAATGGGGTGCTGGACAAGTTCATGGTCATCCAGGGAGAGGCCCTGGAGGGGGTGATCGCCGAGACGGGCATGAACATGGGGGACCTTCTCAACCGCCTGGACGAGGCCGACGAGGCCACGGTGATGAAGATAGACCGCCTCCTGGACAGGGCGGGCCCACTCATGAAGTACCTGGACTCAGACGGGCTGATGAAGCTCGCATCCCGCCTGCTGGACATCGCACTGGTGAAGAAGATGATGGTCAAGAACATGAAGGCCACTATGGCCAGGGCGGCCACCGGTACCAAGCCTCCTTCCCTGGGAGAGCGCCTGCGCGCCCTGGCCGGGAAAGCAGCCTGAAAGGAGCACGACCATGGATATAAGCAGAGATAAACTTACAGCCCTGGTCGGCGAGGCGAACGTGGTGGATGACCCATCCCTCCTCGCCACCTTCAGCGAGGCGGGGGCCACCAGCGGCGGCGAGGCCGCCGTCGTGGTGCGCCCTCACTCCACCGCCGAGGTGAGGGAGCTGGTCAAACTGGCCCGCTCGGATAAGCTCAACCTCGTCTTCCTCTCGTCCTCCGCCCCCCGCCTGCGTGGCGACTCCGTGCCGGTGGGCGAGGCGGTCGTCGTGGACCTCTCGGGCATGAAAGAGATCGTGCGCCTGGACCGCCGCAACAAGGTGGCCCTCATCGAGCCCGGGGTGACCTTCGAGCAGCTCATCCCGGAGGTGGACGCAGCCGGCCTCAAGGTGCTCATGCCGCTGCTGCCCAAGGCCGGTAAGTCGGTGCTGGCCTCTTGCCTGGAGCGGGAGCCCATCATCATACCCAAGTACCACTGGGATATGACCGACCCCATGCTCTGCACCGAGCTTGTCTTCGGCACCGGCGACCTCTTCCGCACCGGTTCCGCCGCCGGCCCCGGCTCCCTGGAGCAGCAGTGGGCGGCCGGGGGCGCCCAGAAGAACCCCATGGGCCCGGCCCAGACCGACTTCGCCCGCGTGGTGCAGGGGTCCCAGGGCACCGTGGCCGCGGTCACCTGGTGCTCCCTCAAGCTGGAGGTAAAGCCGGCAATCCACAAGATATGGTTCGTCCCCGACGAGAAGCTGGAGCGAGCCAGCGACTTCACCTACCGCGCCCTGCGCCCCAAGCTGGGCGACGAGTGGCTGATCCTGAGCGCCCGCCAGCTGGCCACCATCATCGCCGATGACCCGGCCAGGGTGGACGAGCTGGCTGAGGCCCAGGCACCCTGGACGGTGGTCTACGGGGTCTCCGGCTATGAGTACCTGCCCGAGGAGAGGGTCGCCTACCAGGAGCATGACCTTGCCCGCCACGCCCAGGCCGCGGGGGTGGCCGCCGTCCCCGAGGTACCGGGATGCCCCTGGAAAAAGATGGAGCGCATCCTGGCCGCGCCCTCCCCGGACCCCTACTACAAGACGGTCCCCAAGGGGGCCTTCGCCGATATCTTCTTTATAACCACCCTGGACCGCGTGCCCTCCTTCATCCAGGTCATGGAGGCCGAGGCGGCCAAGGCCGGTTACCCGCCCGAACGCATCGGGGTCTACATCCAGCCCATCCAGCAGGGCAGAAACGTCCACCTTGAGTTCACCCTCTACTACGACCCCGCCGATGCCGCCAAGGCGGATGAGCTCTTCTCCGCGGCCTCGCGGGCCCTCTCGGACGCCGGGGCCTTCTTCAGCCGGCCTTACGGCCCCTGGGCCGAGCTGGCCTACGCCCGCTGCCCCGACACCGTGGCCGCGCTGCGCAAGGTGAAGAAGATGCTCGACCCCGACAATATACTCAACCGCGGCAAACTCTGTTTCACCGAGGAGGTGGTCTAGATGGCGCTGGCAGATTACAAACGGGACATGGAGGGCTGCAGCCGCTGCTCCTCCTGCAAATGGGTGCCCTTCAACCAGATCAAGGGATGGCGCTTCGCCAAGAACTGCCCCTCCATCTGCAGGTACAATTTCCATGCATATTCCGGCTCGGGCAAACTGATCATCGGTAATTCCATCCTCGAAGGCCGCAGCGAGCTCAACGACGCCATAACCGAGATCGTCTTCCGCTGCCAGCTCTGCGGGGCCTGCGATGCCGCCTGCAAGGTATACCGGGACGATATTGACCTCACCGAGATCCTGCTGGAGCTGCGCGCCCACTGCATAGAACAGGGCCAGCTCATAGTGGAGCACATGGCGGTGATCGACGCCCTCAAGCGCGAGGACAACGTGCTGGGAGAGCCCAAGGACAAGCGCGGCGAGTGGGCCGAGGGCCTGGCGGTCAAGGACATCAACGCCGAGCAGTGCGAGGTCATCTTCCACGCCGGCTGCCGCTACTCCTACGACCCCGACCTGCGGGACACCGTGCGCGGCGCGGTACAGCTCATGCTCGCCGCCGGAGCGGACGTGGGCATCGCCGGGAAAGAGGAGTCCTGCTGCGGCGGGCGCGCCTATGAGCTGGGCTACCGCGGCGAGGCGGAGAACTACGCCGACGACCTCCTCAGCAGGGTCAAGGCCTCCGGCGCCAAGACCCTGGTCACCGCCTGCGCCGACGGTTTCGCCCACCTACGCTACCTCTACCCGCGCATGGGCAAGGAACTGCCCTGCGAGGTGCTGCATATCACCCAGTACCTGGCGCGCATGGTGGAGCAGGGCAAGCTGCGCCTCTCCAAGGAGGTGCCCATGCTCGTCACCTACCACGACCCCTGCCACCTGGGCAGGATGGGCGAGCCCTTCCTGACCGACTGGAAAGAGGATAAACTACAGCGACCTATGTCTCTCAAGCGCTCCGGGCGCAAAGGCATCTTCGACGAGCCCCGGGCCCTGCTCACCTCCATCCCCGGCATCGAACTCACCGAGATGGAGCGCATCCGCGAGTACGCCTGGTGCTGCGGCGCCGGGGGCGGAGTGTACGAGGCCTTCCCCGATTTCGCCACCTGGACCGCACAGGAGCGGCTGGAGGAAGCCAGCGCCACCGGGGCCGAGGCCCTGGCCACCGCCTGCCCCTGGTGCGTGAGGGTCTTCCGCGACGCCGCGGCCGAGACCGGCATGGACCTGCCCATCTACGACCTGGTGGACCTGGCCCTCATCTCCGCCGGCATAGCGGAACCGGCCAAGGTATGAGGGAGGCATGAGGATGACTACCCAGACTACAACGACCTTCGGCGTCATCTCCGACGAGGCCTTCCGCGACCTTGAAGCCGCGGTGGGAGAGGAATATGCCTCCCGCGAGCCCGGCGTGCTGGACGGCTACACCTGGCAGCCCACCATCAACGACGATCCCGCCAAGTGGGTTAAGCGTCCCGTGGCCGTGGTCCTTCCCTCCTGCACCGAGGAGGTACAGGAAGTAGTGAGGGCCTGCAACAAGCACGGCCTGAAGTTCAAGGCCTTCTCCACCGGCTGGGGTGTCTACTCGGGCCCCACCTACGACAACGTGGTCCAGGTGGACCTGCGGCGTATGAACCGCATCCTGGAGATTGACGAGAAGAACATGTACGCAATCATCGAGCCCTACGTATGCGGCGCCCAACTCCAGGCTGAGGCAATGAAACTCGGCCTCAACGCACATATCATCGGGGCGGGACCGGCCTGCTCGCCCCTGGCAAGCGCTACTTCCGGATGGGGAGTGGGTTGGGACGGCGTGTACATGAGCTACGGACACCGCAACCTCCTGGGGGCCGAGTGGGTCCTTCCCAACGGCGAGGTGCTGCGGGTCGGATCCCTGGATTCCGGCCTGGGATGGTTCGCCCCGGACGGCCCCGGGCCCTCCATACGCGGCATCATGCGCGGCTCCGCCGGAGCCCTGGGCGGCCTGGGAATATTCACCAAGTGTTCGCTCAAACTCTACAACTGGCCGGGCCCGCCGCTGATGAAAACGGAGGGGGTAATGCTGGACGCCCAGACCGAACCTCCGGAGAATCTCAGGTTCCACCTCTGCTTCTTCCCCGACCGCGCCAGCCTGGACGAAGCCGTATACAAGATGGGCGAGTCGGAGATCGCCTACATCTTCACGCGCACTGCCGTCGGCGCTTATATCAACACCTTCGCGCCCCATCTCCTGCAGCGTATCGCGAAAACCAAGGTGCTGAGGGACATCCTGAGCAAGACGGTAAAATGGGGCTGCACCATCGTGATGGTAGGGAGTTCCGAGGAGGAGATCGCCTTCCAGGAAGGAATCCTCAAGGCGATCATCGAGGAACACGGAGGACTCTCCATGGAGTCCACTCAGGCCGCGGCCATCGGCCCCATGATGATCATGAACTTCCTCAGGGTCAGCGCCATCCCCATGGTCTTCAGGGCCGGGGGGCTGTTCAGTACCGCTCTGGCCCGCAACGAGGCCTGGAAGACCCAGATGGACTGGGCCGATACCGGCGAGGAGATCAAACAGAGGTGGATCGATAAGGGCGGCATCCTGGACGACCTGGCGGACAACCCATTCATGGCCCTCTACGAGCAGAACACCTGGGGACACTGCGAGGAGATCTTCCAGTACAACGCCCGCGATCCCAAGCATCTCGCGTCGCTGGAGCCCCTGTTCGTCGAGTTCTCGGTGGCCGCCATAGAGATGTGCATGGAACCTCTCTCGGTCACCGATGCCCGCCTGCGCGAGGTCGTCAGCCCCATGATGGGACGCTACAACGACTGGCAGAAGAAGATCTCCCTCTCGTTGGATGAAAAGCGCGCCGCGGACACCGGCATGTACTGCGACGAGGTGGATTTCGACTTCTCCAAGGTGGACCCGGTAGTAAAGGAAAAACTGGACCGACTTGCGGCCGGGTTTACCTGGACAGAGACCGGGCCGCCCGAGTGAATATCGGCCGTGTGAGCGGGGCGCTTTCTGCGCCCCGCTCCGGGCTTCTTTGTTTCCTGACAAGGGGGGAACGGGCACGTTGAAATAAGCGCTCCGTTCCGGGCTTTTCATCTATAGAGAATGGGGGTGAAACAAAGAGGAAGACCGGATTTCCAGTTAATTGGCGTATTCATGTGTAAGGCCCCTTCAACGCAGCAATATTCCCTGATCGCTTGGCACCACAACTCGAGGTCACGGGGGACAGTAGGAAGGGGGTATTTCGGATATGGAGAAATGGGACGTTGTCGTCGTCGGCGGAGGTCCGGGAGGTTCCTACGCCGCCAAGACGGCTGCCGACGCGGGATTGAAGACGATCTTCTTCGAGCGAGGGCGCAAGCCGGGGGACAAGAACTCCTCAGGGTGCGGCCTCGGCCAGAGGTGGTGGCGGGACTACCCCGAGCTCATGGAAGAGCTGCAGCACCTCCCCTCCGTACGTAAGGTAGAGATGGTGGTGATCAAGCTCGTCGACGAGCACGGCCGGCTGCGCTATACAAGCGGGACCACCGGTTCGGACCTCTGCGCCAACCGCTGGCCCCACGGCATGGACGGCATCAGCATCTACCGCAGGGACCTCGATCCCTACCTGGCCAACCTGGCCACCTCGGCCGGGGCGGAACTCAGGACCTCCACGCTGGTGAGCGACGTGATCATGGACAATGGCCAGGTGAAGGGAGTCAAGACCGAGAATGGCGAGTCCTTCCAGGCCGACGTGGTCATAGCCGCGGACGGGGCCATGTCCACCATGGCCAAGAAGTCCGGCATGCGCAAGCGCTGGGCAGGCGGATGCACCCTCGTTCCCCAGCTCGACTTCTCCTGCAACGAGGAGAGGATGGATGAAGTCATCGGTAACGCCGAGTGGTGCTGGTTCGGATCGCTGTTCGGTACTTACCAGGTGAATTTCCGCGACGGCATGCATATCGGCGCGGGCCAGTGGCTGCGCGACGACTGGTCCGAGAAACCACTGGATATGATAAAGAAGCTGGTGAGCTATCCGGCCTTCCAGTCCACGCTCAAGGTTCTGGAGGCAAAGCCCAGGGAATACCAGGCCCATATGCTGCCCTGGGTGGAATATCCGCCCAAGACCTATACCGGGGGCATGATGCTGATAGGAGACGCCGCCGGCTTCCCCTGCCCCCTGGAGGCCGAGGGCATCTGGCACGCTATTACTTCCGGTAAAATCGCCGCGGAGACTGCCGCCTGGGCCATCTCCAAGGGGGACGCCTCCGAGAAGGCCCTCGCCGAATACGAGCGGCGCTGGCAGGCGGGGGATCTGGGCAAGGAGTTCGAGTTCGGCAAGGAATACACGAAACTCTGGAGTGCCTCGGCTTTCGACCCTTCTGCCATGGAAAAGCAGATCCAACTGCTGCTGGAGTTCTCCATGCTCCACCCCTTCTCCATCGTCTTCGACTGGGGGGACGCCCACATGGACTGCTTCAACCAGCACCTGGAGCACATTATGGACCTCGCGCCCGAGTTCGGCGATTTCGGCAAGGAATACGTCGCCCCCCTGGCCAGGGGCATCTGGCCCAAGAACATGAAGCGCATCCTGCTCAACGTAAAGCCCAGGATACCGGGTGTGCGCCGCCTCTCGGACCAGAATTACTTCAAGCTCATCGCCAAGCTCTCCAAGGGGCTGGCGCCCTTCCTGGACCCCAACATCAAGCAGGACGCCGCCGTGCCCCGAGACGTCTACGAGAGGAGGGGGAAATAAATGGACGCCGAGAGCATCGATTTCTTCGAACTGGTCAAACGTGTCGACACGGACCAGATGGGGGATTTCATCTCCTACGACCGGGATAAGTGTAACGGTTGCGGCCTGTGCGCACTCGTCTGCTCCTTTAGCCTGTGGGCGGTGAAGCAGGGCAAGGCAAAGCTGGCCGTGCGTTACCAGGAGCTGTGCCTGGAATGCGGCGCCTGCGAGGAAGTGTGCGAGCCGGGGGCCATCGAGTTCTCCTACCCCAAGGGCGGCACCGGCGTGATCATAGAGTACGGCTAGATACAGCTACGTCTGATCACTTACGTCCGATAGCATGTATCGCGTAAGCGACAGCGCCGTTAGTACTCCGTTTCATGTATACGGCGAAGCACCGAGAGTGCCTGTGCGCCCCGAGCCGCAAGGCGCGCGACCGAGGCGTACTCTCAGAGTACGTCGCAGGGAGCGTAACTAGTCGAGTCGCACAGCGACGAGACGTATTGCGAGGAGGCGAAGCCGACACGGCAAGCCCGCTTGAGTACCACGTTGTGGAAGACCGGTCAGCAAGAGCCTGCAGAGGTGATCGAATGCCGGTGTATACATGAAGCGGGGTACTTCAGGCGCGGCGGTGCCAGGCTTTTAGCGTGAAGAGGAGCTTGCATTTGACCAATCCTGCTTCGCTCACGCCGGAGACCTGGCACGTGTACGTGCCGGAAGTGGGTCAACAGGTACGTTTAGAGAGGACATTATGACGGCCGAACAACCCAAGATAGACGTCCATCATCACATCGTGCCCCCGCAGTACGCGGCCGCCCTGGCCGGCATGGGCATAACCAGCACCGGGGGGCGGCCCCTGCCCCAGTGGGACCTCGAGGAAAACCTCGCCTTCATGGACAGGCAGGGGATAGAGACCGCCATATTGTCCGTCTCGGCCCCCGGCGTCTTCTTCGGGGACCGCGGCCTGGCAAAGGAGCTCGCGCGCACCTGCAACGAATACCTGGCCGAACTGGTGGGCGAGTACCCGCAGCGCTTCGGGGCCTTTGCGGTCCTTCCCCTGCCGGATGTCGCGGCCGCCCTGACCGAGCTGGACTATGCCCTGGACACGCTGAAGCTCGACGGCGTGGGGCTGCTCAGCGGCGTGGACGGCCGCTACATGGGCGATCCTGCCTACGACGCCCTATTCGACGAACTCGACCGGCGCGGCGCGGTGATATTCATGCACCCGGATACTCCGGCCGAGACCGCGACATCCGGGTTCAGCCTTCCCCCCTCCCTCATCGAGTTCGTCTTCGAGACCACGCGGGCCGTGGCCACGCTGCTCTTCGGCGGCACCCTGGAGCGCTGCCCCGACCTGCGGCTCATCCTGCCCCACGCCGGGGGCACGGTGCCCTATATAGCGCTCCGGCTCTGCCTGGGCCAGTTCTGGCCGGGCCTGCAGGAACAGGTGCCGCAGGGAGTCATCGCCTACCTGCAGCGGTTCTATTACGACACCGCGCTGGCCGGCGCTCCTTTCGCCCTGCGTTCCCTGCAGGAACTGGTGGATAACTCCCACATCCTCTTCGCCAGCGACTATCCCTTCGCCCCCGAGCTCGCCACCGTTGCCACCATCGGAGGCCTCGACGGTTACGACGGCTTCGACGCGGATGCCCTGGCATCCATCTACCACGGCAACGCGCGGGCGCTCTTCCCGCGCCTGCAAGGAGGATGACATGACCGCGGACCCGCCATCGTCGGGAAAGGAGCGGGGAGCGTACACCACCTGCGGCAACTGGGGCAGGCTGCTGAGGGTGGACCTGACCACGGGTGAGATATCGGATTGGGAGATCGCCGGGGAACTGTACCGCGATTTCCTGGGCGGCTCCGGCCTCGCGGCCTACCTCTTCTTCGAGCTCGGTGGATACCGGGCGGACCCCCTCTCGCCGGACAATCCCCTTTTCATCGTCAACGGCCCCCTCTCCGGTACCAGCCTTCCAGGCTGCTCCCGGCTGGAGATCTGCGCCCGCTCCCCCCTCACCGGGATCTGGGGGGAATCGAGCATGGGCGGCCACGCCTCCCCGGCCCTCAAGGGCACGGGCTACGACGGCGTCGTCTTTACCGGCACTTCCGCGCAACCGGTCTATCTCTACCTCAGCGAGGGGGGCGCGGAGCTGCGGGACGCGTCCCACCTGTGGGGCATGGACACCTTCGAGACGGAGGATGCCCTGAGGGAAGAGCTGGGAGACAGGCGGGTGCAGGTGATGAGTATCGGGCCGGCCGGCGAGAACCTGGTGAGATATGCCGGCGTGGTCAACGACCGAGGGAGCCTGGCCGCGCGCAGCGGCATGGGGGCGGTGATGGGCTCAAAGAAGCTCAAGGCCGTCGCCGTGAGGGGAAAGATGAAATACCGCGTCGCCGACGCGGATGCCTACAAGGCGGTGCGGAGCCAGGCCATCGCGAACATCAAAAGGAGCCTCTTCGCCGAAGGCCTCAACCTCTTCGGGACCACGGGTGGGGTCGATCTCTCCTCCGCCATCTGCGACACGCCGGTTAAGAACTGGCGGGAAGCGCAGTGGAAGGAGGGCATGGAGAGCCTCTCCGGGGTGAGGATCGCCGACACCATCCTCACCGCACGGCGCTCCTGCTACGCATGCCCCATCGCCTGCAAGCGCGTTGTGGAGATAAAGGAGGGGGAATACGCCATGCCGGAGGGCCCGGGGCCCGAGTACGAGGGAGTGGGTTCGCTGGGTTTTATTCCCAGGATCTCGGATATGCATGCCGTGGTGAGAGCGAACGCGCTCTGCAACGCCTACGGCATGGACGCCATCTCCACCGGCGGCACCATCGCCTGGGCCATCGAGGCCTTCCAGGACGGCCTGATCGACGGTAGCGTCACGGGCGGCATGGACCTCGACTGGGGCAGGCCGGAGCAGTTGATCGCGCTCATCGCTAAGATCGCCCGCCGCGAGGGTTTCGGGGACGAGCTCGCGGAGGGATGCCGCTCCCTCGCGGAGAAGTACGGAGGCCGCGAATACGCCATCCACATAAAGGGCATGGAGTGCCCCATGCACGATCCCCGCGCCCTGTGGTCCATGGGTCTGGGCTACGCCACCAGCATCCGGGGCGCCTGCCACAACCGGGATACCAACCTCGGGCTGGAGATGGGCATGGACGACCTGGAGGAGATAGGCTTCCCCCGCACCCGGCCCCTGCGCCGGGAAGGGAAGGCCGCGATGACCATCCATTCCCAGGCCATCGCCTCGATATGCGATTCCGCCGTCATCTGCATCTTCGCCTGGAAGGGAACCGGCTCAACCCTCGCCATCCTCAGGGACATGCTGAACGCGGTCACCGGATACCACCTCAGCCTCGACGAGATGCTGGAGATCGGAAACCGCATCTGGTACCTGAAGCGGGCTATCGGCAACCTCTGCGGCACGGGCAGGGCGGACGACGAGGTCCCGCGCCGCATCGTGGAGCCTCACCTTGAGGGCGTGTCCTCCGACCTGCTCGGGGCTCTCAACCCCGTGCTCAGGGCAAACAACCGGCTGATGGCGATGATCAAGAGCGAGAAGCTCCTCGATTACGTCAAGCTCTTCAACGCAAAAGTGGTGTTGCGTAACACCTTCCGCACCGTCAACCTGGCAGGGAAACTCATCCCCTCGGGGCGGCGCGCAAGGGAGAGGCGAGGGAAGGAATCGGGGTTCCCCGGAAGCGGCTACGTCGACATCGCTTTCATGCTCGACGAGTATTACCGCCTGAGAAGGATAGACGAAAAGGGGTATCCCGAGGCATCGGTCCTCGAGGAAATGGGGCTGCGAGAGGTCTCCACCGCCCTGCACGGCGCGGGGTGAGGTTTACCGCCAAGCCCCGGCACAGCTTTCTGACCCGTCAAGACTGGGATTCCAGCCCCCCTGGTGTGGTTTCGGAATCGGGCTCCGGAGCGGGGGCTTCTGCGGGCGCATAGCGGCTGCGATATTCTTCCATCTGTTCCTGCACCTTGCCCTCCCTCGCATAGCCGATGCGGAAGCCTATGACATAGCCGGCTATATGGAACGCCAGTCCCAGGCCCCATACGGCCAGCACCCACAGAAACCAGGGGCTTTCGGAGTCGGAAAGCGCCCAGATGGCGATAATCACGGCGTTTACGAACACGAAGGAACCTACGCTGTAGAGAAGCCAGAGAAAACCGGTCTTGCGGATGACGCTTTTCTCCGCCTTGGCCCTCAGGGCATCCTCCGGTGGAGGCTGCCTTTCTTTCTTCCTCGCCACCTCAACACCCCCTGCTACTCGAGATATATATCCCCGCCATCTTTAACATCATATCCTATCGCTATGCTCGCCAGCAGCGCCACCCCATTCGAGGTGATCGTGCTTATAAGATAAAACATCGCCTGTTGTGACACAGATCATAGTAGATCTACTCGATCTGCAACCAATATTTTCTCGTACATATGGGAAAAATAAGGACAAAAGCAAGCATGAGTAGAGGAGGTAGAACGTGAGCACCATGGATGATCTCAAGGAGGCCTTTGCTGGAGAATCGCAGGCCAACCGCAAGTACCTGGCATTCGCGAAGAAGGCCGACGAAGAAGGATATCCCCAGGTTGCAAAGCTCTTCCGCGCCGCGGCGGACGCGGAGACCGTGCACGCCCACGCCCACCTGCGGGTGATGGGCGGTATCGGGAGCACGGCGGAGAACCTGGAAGCAGCCATCGGAGGCGAGACCGAGGAGTTCAAGTCCATGTACCCCGGGATGATCGAGCGGGCAAAGGCCGAGGGCAACAGCGCAGCGGAGATGTCCTTCGCCAACGCCAATGCCGTGGAGGAGATCCATGCCGGGCTCTACCAGAAGGCCCTGGACAACCTGGGAAAGAACGAGGAAACCGACATCTACGTCTGCCAGGTATGCGGCAATACCGTTGAGGGCGAAGCTCCCGACAAGTGCCCCATCTGCGGAGCGCCCAAGAAGATGTTCAAGAAGATCGACTGATATCGGGCAGTTCACGCTGGGAGGCCCGGATCATCCGGGTCTCTTTCTACGATTTCCTTCCGTATGTACGCGTGTCAGGTCATTAACGTGAGCGAAACCACGGTGATCATGCGAAACCTCAACATCACGCTAAAGACCTGACACCGTCGCGCCGCCCCGTATCCAGGTCTTAATTGTTGTATCGCAATACTCAATCGAGGTTGCCACGTCGCTTCGCTCCTCGCAATCTGACTTCTCGCTCAGCGAGAAGTCAGACTTACGCGATTCAGGCTGTCGGGGGTAAGTGCGCAGACGTTTGGTCCCACTTCCGTTATATACACGTATCAGGCCTCCACGTGGAAACGTGGAGGCCTGATACGCCGATGAGTCAAGGTGGAGGCACTGGGACACCGTCGCGCCGAAGACGGCGCGGTCGCTTACGCGATCCAGTCTATCGAACCGAAAATTTACATCCGGGGGGGTAGAGGGCGAAGAGCATGGCATAGGGGAAGGAGTCCGGGTCGTAGGTGGAGAGGATGACCCGCGTCAGCGGCTTCAAAACGGCGTGGGGCAGGTATTCCCTGCACTTACGGAAGGCGAACTGCGGCCAGTAGAGCGGCGTGAGCCGCTTGAACTCCCGCAGCGCTGCGTCGCGGTCATCGACCGCCAGCGCGGCTATCTTCCCCGACACCAGGGCGCCGTTGACCCCGAAGAGCAGCACCGGACTAATCAGCCCGGCCAGCGTTCCGGCCAGGATCTTCTCCCCCTGCAAGAGGCGCAGGTTGCTCCAGCTGCCCAGGGGCCAGGCGGCCCAGGACGCGATGCGGTCGCTCCAGGTATCGAATACGATGCCGTCTCCCGCCGCCAGCTTGGCCTTGAACTCCTCCTTCTCACCGTCCGTCATGGGCCTCTGCACGCTGAAGACCAGGGCTCCCGCCGCTTCTCCCCTCTGGAAATAATAGCCAAACTCGCGCGTGAAGCCGTCAAGGTAGATGATGACGCTGGGACGTGACGGGTCCCCCCGCCCCGTGGCCATGTGACAGAAGAACGGGCGGCAGGGCAGGTCCATGGCCTCGAAGGCCTCGCGGTCAAGGCCGGTGGCGATGATGGAGCCGGGTGGCAGCTCTTTTATCTCCTGCTTGGAGAGCCTGCTTCCCAGGAGAACCTCCACGCCCTCCGCGACGGCCTGGCGGTAGAGGACGTTCTCCAGTGAGTGCTCTCCCTTGCCCCGCTCGACCGTGAATCCCTCCACGCCACGCGGCAGACCGAACTCGTACTTCCTACCGTAGGACCAGGCGCGGGTGAGGGTCCAGGGTTCCAGCGCCTCCTCCAAGTCCAGCCCCAGTTCTGCCTCGAGCGCCGCAACGTCCATGATGGTCGAATCGGCGTAGGAGAGATCGCCCCCAATGTATCGCCTGGCTTCATGCACCCTGACCTCGCAGCCCCTGCGGGCCAGGGTTATCCCCGCCACCAGCCCGGCCAGCCCCGCTCCTGCGATCTCGATCTTCTTCGCCATACCATCCTCCCTTTCGCCGCGTGCCATCGACTTCGAGTATAACCAAGGGAAGCCCATCGCCGCACCCACTTTCGCTTTCCCGGCCGGCGCGATGGTGTAGAATCAGGGCGAAAGGATAATAAGGTGCGCGAATCCGAGATCTCAGGACTTATAGAGCGGCACGAAAGGCTGCGTGCGGAGGGCATCAACCTCGTCGTCTCGGAGAACTACCTCTCGCGCAGGGTGCGCCAGGCCCTGGCGTGCGACCTGGCGGGGAGATATCAGGACAGAGGTTACGGCGGCTCCCGTTACGCGCGCGAGATAGTCGCCGCCTGCGAGAAGCTCGCCAGGGACCTGTTCCAGGCCGGGCATGCGCTGGTCTCCTCCATTTCGGGGAATCTCTGCGTGCTCTCCGCGACCGCCGCCTTCACGTCCCCGGGAGATGCCGTGGCCATGCTCCCCTTCACCGCCGGCGGTTACCCCTTTGGCCTGGAGAAGTTCCACCGTCGCAAGATCACCATCCCCGCGGACGAGGACAGCCTGGTCATAGACGTCCCGAAAACGGTGGAGATCCTGGCCGCCGAGGATATCGGGCTCGCCTTTCTGGGCGCCTCTTTTATCCCCTTCCCACATCCCGTGCGGGAGATAAGGCAGGGCCTTGCCGAGGCGGGTCAAGACTGCATGCTCGTCTACGACGGCTCCCATGTGCTCGGACTCATAGCCTGCGGGGGATTCCAGGACCCCTTGCGCGAGGGCGCGGATATCCTCATCGGCAGCACCCACAAGACTTTCTACGGGCCCCAGGGCGGGCTCGTTCTCACCGACTCGGCCGGCCTGGCCGGGTCCCTGAGGAAGATGCTGGAACTGGACCTCGAGGCGGGTATCGGGCTGGTGGACAACCCCCATCTCAATCGCATCGCGGCCCTGGGAACGGCCCTGGAGGAGATGCTTGATGATCCCGGCTACGGGGAGAGGGTGGTGGAGAACTCCCGCTCCCTCGCCCGTGCCCTGGACGAGTCGGGAGTGCCGATACGCTTTCGCGAACGCGGATACACCGCATCGCACCAGATATTCCTGGATCTCGACACGGCCGGCGCCGAGATGCTCTGCCGTGCACTCGAGGACGTCGGTATATTCATCGACGCCTGGGGAAGGCTGGGGACATCCGAGGTCACCCACCGCGGCATGGGCCCCGCGGAGATGGAGAACCTGGCTACATGGATCGCCGGGATATACAAGAAGAAGCGGTCCCAGAAGCTCCCGCAAGAGGTCAGGAAACTGGCGCTCTCGTTCCCACCGTTCTAGATGTGGTCATGTCCGGGGCCGATATCATCAGAACTTACCGTGTTTCCCCTCACCATCCGTAAAGCGGCCCGCGCCGGATACTGACTCGCCGCTCTCGAGCGTCTTGATACCCAGCTTGTATTCGATCTCCAGGCCGGCTTGAAAAGGCTTGCCGATGCCGCGGTAGAGCGCTTCGCGGTCGTTGCGCATGCAGGTCTGGGGAAATTCGCACAGCTGAGCCGCCAGTTCCTCGGCCGCCTTCCGGGCTTCTCCCTTCTCCACCACCCGGTTCACCAGACCCATATCGTAGGCCTCCCGCGCCCCCACGGGGCGACCGGTGAGGACCATGTCCAGGGCACGGCTCATGCCGATGAGGCGGGACAGGCGCTGCGTGCCGCCGTCGATGAGGGGGACGCCGAAGCGCCGTTCGAAGATGCCCAGCACCGCGTCCTCCTCCGCCACGCGCAGGTCGCACCATATCGCCAGTTCAACTCCTCCTGCCACGCAGTATCCCGATATGGCGGCGATGACCGGCTTGGAGAGGAACATGCGCGTGGGACCCAGGGGACCGTCCGCCGCCATGTCCTCGTTGAGTCGCCGTGCCTCCTGCAGGGGATCCGCGGCCAGCGCCTTGAGGTCGGCACCGGCGCAGAAGGTGCCGTGCGCCCCCCACAATACGGCCGCGAACAGCGAGTCGTCCGCCTCGAAAGCGCGGAAAGCCTCCGCGAGCTGCCTTGAGGTCTCGTAATCAACGGCGTTCTTGACCTCGGGCCGGTCGATGATCACCGTACAGACCCTGCCGCTTTTCTCCACTTCCACCTGCATGCCCCGAACCTCCTCGCTCTTAGGGAAAGGTTGTATCGTCAATACTTTAAACTGTTTATGCGATCATTGCATGACGGAGGGCGGGGGAGCTCCCCGCCCTCAGCTTCGAGCTCGTTATTCGCGAGCGGGCACGCCTGTATGCTATACGGTTGCTCCCACCAGCGCCTGGTCGGTTTCGATGATCCTGGCCACTACTTCTTCGATGGGGAGGTCTTTCAGGTCCTCGACATCCATGATGTTCTTGCTCAGGGTAGGGGCGAACCCGAACTTGCTGAGGTTCAATCCCATCAGGCCGGCCCAAATCGCCATGCCCCTGGCCCAACCGAACCGCCTCACCAGCACGGCGGAGAGGATGGCTCCGCCCAGGGCTCCGCCGAAAATGGCCAGGTTGAACTGGTTCATCTTCTTCATCGCCTCCGGCACCCTGTCAAGGAGCTCCGGCGGCTCCTCGATTCCTGCCTCCATGTCCTTGCCCTTGAGCATCCAGTCCAGGAGCCAGTAATACATGAGGGGTAGAAAGACGCCGCCGTAGGTGTAGAGTATCATCGCCGCGTCGCAGAACGCCCAGGGCACCACGTTGCTCCAGCTCCAGTCGTCGAAGGATGCGCGGTTCCTGGAGAAGAAGCGCTGGTATCCCTTGTTGTCCCAGCCGTTTACGAGGATGTAAAAGAAGCCCAGATAGGAGAGGTAAGTATGCAGGGAAGCCTGGTAATATTTGCCTTTCATCAAGGCTTTGTAAGTGAGGTAGAACCCCAGCAGGCCCTGGGTGACGTTGGTGGTAGAGAAGATGCCCACCAGCCACTGGGGGATGGTCTCGTACTTGCCCACCTGCATCGTTTCCCAGCTGGGATTGGACCACAGCAGCACCGCCCCCGAGGGGACGAAGAGCAGGGAGAGGAAGAGCAGGTTCTTGAGAAAATACTTGTTGTTGAAGGCGTCCTCGTTGGCCTCTAACCAAGCCTTCAACGCCCGCTGGATACCCTTGAGGTCCTTGAGATCGGCCTTGCCAGGCTTGAAGCCGTTGGCCTGCAGCTGCTTCGCGATGCGCTGGAAATCGAGTTCGCTGCGGGCGTCCGTCCCCGCCGGGATGACCTCCATTGCCTGCGCCCCCCCGACCGCCTCGTACACTTCCGCCTGCTTCTTCCATCCCAGTTTCCATCTCCTCAGCTCGTTCTCCACCTTCAGCCTGCGCAGCTGGCGGAAGGCCGCGAGAGCGAAGCTGGATCCGATCCCGTAGGACCAGAAAACGTCGACCTGTACCATCCATCCCACCTCCTGTCGCTTATGCCATCTTCCCGCAGGGTTTACCCCGTACGTCCCACATCTTTTTCAAGGGGTTGTCACGCCCCTGGCTGTCCGGCGTTAACGCTTCGACACCCCCTGGATAATCAGGGTGATGATGGTCTCCTTCCAAACCACCAGATCCCTCTCGGGATCGGACGATGAGACCACCCGCTTGCACGCCTCGAAAAGGGCTCCGCCTATGGCCAGGGCACTCTCCTTCACGTGCAGATCCTCGCGCATGTAGCCCTTGGCGATGCCGTTCTCGAGGTACAGTTCTATATACCTGCCGATGAGATCGAAAACCCCCTGGATCCTCTCTCTCAGATCCTTGTCCTCGATGCCGAAGGCCTCGTAAAAGATGATCCTGGAGAAAGAGGGGTTGGAATCGAAGAGGCCGAAGAGCCTGTCCCCGATCATGTCCAGCTGCTGCCTGTATTCGTCGAGGGTCTCGGCCTCGTGGGGGTTGATGTCCGTCACCAGTTCGGTGATCATCCTCACGATGTCGTCGACCACGTGGTTGAAGATATCCAGCTTGTTCTTGAAGTAGCGGTAGAAGGTGCCGTGGCCTATTTCTAGTTCGGCCGCTATGTCCTCGATCTTGGCGGCGTGGTATCCCCTCTCCGAGAATACCTTCAGCGCCGCTTCCAGGATCTCGTTGCGGCGGCGGGTCGCGAGTGTAGGTTCCATTTTACCCTAACTGAATGACATGTCATTCTGTACATTTAACAGGATATTATCTCTTTTACAACGGTTTGTCAATATGTGGCTTGAACTGGTTGTATGCCTTGCGAAACGGGCATGGAGGGGCCTTTTTACCGGCTATGGTCATGCGAGTTTGCGGGTCGGCCCGAAGGAGTATGAGGGATGGTTTATACAGGGGCGAAAAACCCGCTTCTCTCCTCCCCTGGGAATGCGCCTACAATCCCAGGTGTCGCGCCAGGAAATCGGCCTGTATCTCCACCACCTTCTCGAACAGCTCCCCCACGTAGACGTCGAAATGGCCGACGGGAAGGTGGATGAGGGTGACCTCGCGCATGCGCGAGGCGGTCTTCTCCACCGCTTTCGGATAGATGAGGGAGTCCTTCTCGCCCATCATCACCAGCGCCGGGCATTTCACCCCGCGCGCATGCGCCATGGGGCGGTATAACAGCAGTTCGAGCACGGCGCGGGCGGGGCATGCGTTTATCCAATCCGTTTCCTCGGGGACGATGGCCATGTAACCCGGTTTACATTCGGGCGAGTTCATGAGCCCGAAGACGTCCGGATCGCTCACGATGGGAACGCAATATGGCTCGCTCGCCGTTATCATGCGCACCACGTCCCTGACGCCGGCCACCGTGGCCTGGGCGGCATGTTTGATCCCCGTCTGGTAGGCGGTGGTGATGCCGTCGACGAAGGGGACCTGGGAGACGATGGCGGACACGCCGGCATCCCGCGACGCGGTCACGATTACGTGGCCACCGCTGAAAGAGGAGCCCCAGAGCCCCATCCTCCCCGTATCGATACCGGATAGACCGCGCACATAGGTAAGTGCGGCCTCCCAGTCCCACAGGTGGCGCGAGTTGCTGACCAGGTTGCGCGGCTCACCGCCGCTGGCGCCGAAGTTGCGGTAATCGAAGAGGAAGACGGCCATCCCCCTGCGGGCGAACCTCTCGGCATAGGCGGGCAGGGCGAAATCCCGCTGCGCCCCGAAGCCGTGTGCCATGACCACCACGGGAGGCACGGCAGCCCCGTCCGGCCGGTATAGCCACGCTGCGCATCTCGTGCCCTGGCTGGTGAAGTCGTGGTCCTCCCTGGTATACGTGGTTTGCGAATCGTTCTCTCCAGACATGTACGCCTCCCCTGATCAATATCGCCATCCTTCCATCGATTACACAATTATAACCAGCCCCGCGGCGTTGGAAACGACCCCCCAGCCCCGTCCATCCCCCGGCGGTCGGATGCCCGGACTGAAATGCCTGCATGCTCAAGATGCTACGTGCGGGCGGTCGATAGTCGACATAATAAAGTGATACGGAATACCGACGTAGTTCCCGGGGCCAAGGAGGATGAGCGGTATCAGTCGGGAAGATGGTAGAGCGGGCATGCGGCCTTTCTATCCCCTCATGGTCGTTTGCGGCATAGTCCAGATCCTGGCGCCTTCCAGCATCAGCATCATCATGCGCCAACTCGAGATCAGTGAGACCCTGGGGGGCCTCCTGCAGATGGTCTATTTCTCGGGCCTGCTCCTGGGTACCCTGCTGCTGACCCGCCTCATGCAGCGCCTTTGCGTGAAACGGCTCATGCTGGCCCAGGTCTTCCTGCTCATCTCCTCGCTGCTCCTGTCGGCCGCGGCGCCAAGGTACCTGTTCCTTCTCGTCTTCTTCTTCATCTCCGGTTTTGCCAACGGCACCCTCCTGACCCTGCCGGCCATATACGCGACCTCCCTATACGGCCCGGATAGCCCGCGCATGCAGAACATCCTCTACGGCTTTCTCTCCCTGGGATTCGTTATAGGGCCGGTATTCGCCGGCCTCATCGCGCGCATGGAGTGGTCGTGGAGGTGGTGCCTGGCCATACCCGCCCTGCTAGCCATCCCCGCGGCGCTCCCCCTTGCCCTGGCAGGCCTGAAGCGCTTACCGCGGCAGAAAAGGCTGTCCGTCGCGGTCATCCGCGAGGTGCTCTCCTTCAACCGCAGCCTCTTCCTCGGCCTGGTGCTGGCATTCCTTCTCTACGCGGCCGCCCAGGCCTCGGTCACCACCTGGCTGGTCTCCTTCCTCGAGATAGAGAGGGGGATGATCTCGGGCACGGCCCATCTCGTCCTCATGGGGATCGCCGCCAGCCTGACCGCGGGAAGATGGGCATGCAGTTACCTCTCCAGGCTGATCGATCCCTTCGATATCCTTGTCGCCGTCTCGCTGGCCTCAGGCGTACTGGTATTCCTGGCTCCCCTGCCCGATTCCCGCGCAGCCAGCATCATCCTTTACATGCTGCTGGGGCTGGCATATGCGGGCATCAATCCCTTTCTCATCGGCTACGCAGCACGTTTTCCGGCAGGTGAATCCTCGGCCGTGATCACGGCGATCGTATCGGCCGGTTCCCTGGGAGGGGTCTTCTTCCCTTACCTCGTCGGGCTGCTCAACGAGCACATCAACCCCATCATTGGTATGAGCTCGGTATCCGTCTTCATCATCGGGGTGATCCTCTGCGTGCATTGGATCAAGCCCCATGTCATAGATACATCGACGACCGTGAGGGAGAGGATGCCGCGGGGAAAGGAGGCGGTACAGCATGCATGAACCGAATGACCGCGGCAAGCCTGCCGCCGCGCCTCCGGATATGGAGCGAAGAGCCGCCCGGGTTGCTGCCCGTAAGGCCGAGCTGGCGCAGGTTGCGCCGGTACTGCTGAGCCTTCCCTGGAGGAGGATCAGGGCGGGTTATGCCAGGATCAGGAACATGGAGGATTTCATAAGGTTCTACGAGATGTACGCCCCCCTCCTGGCCGAGGTCATGGAGGAACTGGTTAAGGCCAGGGAATCGGGCATATACGAATCGTTCGACCTGGACGCCTCCGCAGGCGGACTGGTGGTGTCGGCCACCGACAGGCAGGGAAAGACGAGGGCGCTCCTGGAGATCAGGAAGGACTACTGGGAGGGGGAACATCCGCCGGTTCCCCGCCCGCTCCCGCCCCTGTAAACGCCCGCGCGCCAAGCGAGATGGCCGGTATTTCTGCCATCCACCACTCCGGATAGCGCCGCCTGCCGGAACAGACCCATAGCCCTGTGATAATATCAATATGGCCTGGATTGCGCATGCGGCGCGGCCCATCGCCAATACGCACGCCGCCTGCGTAACGCCATACGAAGCAGCGGAGGAACCTGTGAGCGAGGAGGTAGCGTGAAAACGGTATCGCGTCAGCAGATGCAGGAGCTGTTGGAGGCCTATATCGGCGAGCCCGAGGGCCTCCCGCCCATCGACCCCGAGGGCCAGATGGCTTTCATCGCGGAGTATTTCGCGGCGGGGGCGCCCGAACTGAAGGCGGTCTTCTTCCTCTGCAATTTCGCATTGCGCGCCGTCTCGCTTCTGCTGAAGGGTAAGCCCTTCTCCCGCCTTGGAGCGGATGAGAAGCAGGAATTGCTCAACCGCATCATCGCCTCGCGCAATCCCCTCATACGCGGCATCGGTGTGCTGCCCGGGCTCCCGCTGCTCATGTCCTACTACCGCCGGCCCGAGGTCACCGTCCCCCTGGGCTTCGACGCGGCGGCGTTGAAGGAGGAATCCAACCTGCGCGTGGTCACGCGCGACCGCGACCTCCCACCCAAGGAGGAGGAAGCGCCATGATCCTCGGACCCGCAGACGTTAAGGGCGACGTCTCCCGCTCCGCCGACGTTGTCATCATCGGCTCCGGCGCGGGAGGAGGTCCCATCGCCAGGGAACTCGCCGGCGAGGGCCACAAGGTGGTGGTGCTCGAGGAGGGTGGCTACTTCACCCGCGAGGATTTCAACCTCAATCCCGCCGATTCCTATATGAAGATGTACCGCGACGCCGGTCAGACCATCACCCTGGGGGTGCCCTTCATCCTGCTGCCCCTGGGCAGGACGGTGGGCGGAACCACCACCATCAACTCCGGCACGGCGCTGCGGATGCTGCGGCCCATATTGAAGAAATGGCACCTCACCCACGGTCTCACGGATATCACCGAGGAAGAGCTCAACCTCATCTACGGCCACCTGGAGGAGTTCCTCTTCGTAAAAAGGGCCGACCCCGAGGTGGCTGGTAAGGTGGCGACCACTTTCCTGGCGGGCGCGGAGAAACTGGGGCTCTCCAGTGGCTGGCTGCCGCGCAACGCCAAGGAGTGCGAGGGATTCGGATCCTGCGCCTTCGGCTGCCCCTCCGGCTCCAAACAGAGCGTGGACGTCTCCTTTATACCCGACGCCGTTAAGTCGGGGGCGGAAATCTATACCCGCTGCCGCGCGGACGCTATCAGGGTGAAGGACGGGAGAGCAGTGGGCGTATCGGGACATTTCGTCGATCCTGCTACCGGCCGCCCCGACGGCCGCAACATCGAGGTTGATGCCGCGGTGACGGTCCTCGCCGCCGGCGCCATCTACTCCCCTTACTTCCTGCTCAAGCAGGGCCTGGCCAATTCCAGCGGCCAGGTCGGGAGGAACCTGCAGATACATCCCGCGACCCAGACAGTGGCCCTGTTCGACGAACCCCTGGGACCGCCCAAGGGCATCCCTCAGAGCAGCTACGTAGACGAGTTCAAGGGAGAGGGCATCATGCTGGAGGGAGGTACGGTCCCGCCCGAGATCCATTCCCTGGCCCTGCCTTTCGCCGGGAAGAGCAACGCCTCCCTCATGACCTCCTACCCCAATATGGGGATCTTCGGGGGCATGGTTTCGGACAGCGATTCATGGGGCAGGGTGGTCGATCTGCACCGACCGGGATACCGTCCCGGCATGCTCTACATGCTGCGGGGGAGGGACGTGGGCAAAGCCAAGGCGGCCACCGTGCTCATGGCGGAGATATGGTTCGCGGCGGGAGCGAAGAAGGTCTTCACCCCCTTCGCAGGACACTACGAGCTGTCGGGCAAGCGCGATCTCAACCGCCTCGAGCGCTCGCGCGTGAGGGCCACGGACCTCTTCGGAATGAGCGCCTACCACCCCCTGGGCACCTGCCGCATGGGCGGCGACCCCGAGTGGTCGGTGGTCAAGCATACCTGCGAGACCTGGGACCTGGAAGACCTTTACATCTGCGACGGCAGCGTGATCCCCTCATCACCCGGGGTCAACCCGCAGCTGACCATCATGGCCATGGCCATGCGCTGCGCCGGGTTCATAGACGACCGGCTTGCCGCCGCATCGTAATACCCGTTGCACGGGCAGGCCGGGCCGCAGGGAAGAGCCCGGCGACCGTCTGGCAAGGAGGTGGACGGCATGTCCGAACCCGTATCCGGCGAGCTGACGGAGGAGTTCCGGCGCCTGATCGGAAAATCAGACCACCACAACATCCACGAAATCAACCAGCTCGACGAGGAGGCGAAGGAACGCGTCTACTCCCTGCTCGTGCCCGACCGCATATTCGACCTCTTCGAACTCGACCGGGAGACTCACACCAACCTCTACGGGGAGCGGATACTGGAGATCAAGGCCTCCCCCAAGAGCACCTACGCCATCATCGAGGTGAGGGAACATCCCGGGGACCAGGACTGCATCTTCTTCCTGGAGATAGAGGACACCTCCTTCTTCAAGATCGACATCAACTTCCTCATCATCAACGACCCGCACAGCCCGCGTTTCAGCACCGATATAGACCAGACCGGGAGAAGGACCAAGTTCGCCACGGTGCGGCGAAACATACCAGAGGAGACACGGGCCATGGAGGCGGGGCTTGCCCCCGGCCAGGTGAGAAAGGGCCTGCGCATGCTCAAGTACTTCGTTCCCCGCGCTGTCGCCTTCGTCTCCGCCATGGGCCAGGACATGATCATCGCCGAACCGCTGGCCTACAACAACGCCATCGTCTTCGAGGGCTACGGCTTCAACTACATACGCGGGCGCCGCAAGATGTTGGAGATAAACGAGGGATTCCAGCCGGGCTGCGAGTACTTCGAGAAACTGGACGGGAGCACGCCCTTCCGCCAGCCCGGCATGGATAAGACGGTGCGCGGCCGTTCCTGGGCTATCCACGACGGCATCCTGGGCGAGCCCTGGAGGGGCATAGAGATGTACCGCCGCGTGGAGCCCGCCGCCATCTGCACCTTCCCAGATTGCGTCTACTAGGGACTATTTTCTGAAGCGGTAGCCCTTTACGCCGTCGGTCTTGATGCCCTTAAGGTTGGCGTCGGTGAGGTCGACGTCGGTCATTATCGCGTCGGTGAAATCGGAGTTCTCCAGGTTGGTCCCTAGCATCATTACGGACTCCATGTCGCATCCGCTGAAGTCCGCCCCCACTACCAGCGCCTTGTTGATCACGGCGCCCGCCATCTTCGCCCCCGCGAGTTTGGCCTCGGAGAGATGACAGCCGCGCATATCGGCGCCCTCAAGATCAGTTTCTAGAAGTAAGGCTCCATGAAGGTAAGCCCCGACCATGAAGGCCCTGCGCAGTATCGTTCCGGAAAGATCGCATTCCCCGAGGTTCGTGCGCATGAAGTGGATATAAGTCAGGTCCAACCCGCGCAGGTCGGCCCCGTACAGGTCTGGTATCTCGCCCGGGTTCTCGCGTCTCCAGTTGTTCCAGGCCTTGACGCCCTGCTTCAGTATCTTCAGGTGTTCCTCGTTCGCCACTTACACTCGCCTCCCCGCGCATCATAACCCCCCGCCGGGTCGTAATTATGTACATGCGGGGTAAACGTGTCAAGGAACCCGGCTTTTTCACGCTGGGTTAAGCGCACAACCCCTTGTTTCGATTATTATGGTGTCTGGGGAAGAAGCCGCGTTTCGATAAGGAAGAGGAGTGGTGCAATGGTACAGGGGCAGCAGCCGCCCAACCCCCCGGTCAGCGATGAGCTGAGGGAGAAGGCGGAGAAGCGGGTGAACCAGAAGATGGCCCTGCTCTCGCACGTCGGGTCCTATATCATCGTCAACGGTTTCCTCGTCTTGATCTGGGCCCTCACCGGGGCGGATACCGGGAATTTCTGGCCCGTCTGGGTCATGCTCGGTTGGGGGATCGGTCTCGCCTTTCACGTCTTCGCATACCTGACCGGCAAGCGCAGCGATGCGGTGAGGGATAAGATGCTCCAGAAGGAGCTGGAAAAGGTCAAGAAAGAACAGGGTAACACCTGAACGCCCGAGTGCCTCGGGGTTGATCTCGGACAAATACCCTTCGCACGCGTGCTACGCCATGGAGGTCAGGGGGCGGGGTGTAAGCCCTGGCCTCCGGGCATGCAGGTATCCCCGCCGCATATCGCCAACAAGCTAAGGAGTAAAACATGAGCGACGATGCAGAGCTCCTGGTCGCAAGGGAAGGTGACCTGGCCATTCTCACCCTCAACCGTCCCCGGCGCAGGAACGCCCTTTCCACCACCCTGCTGATATCCCTGGCCCAGGCCTTAAGCGACCTGGCGGACGAGGGATCTCTGCGTTGCGCGATCCTGCGCGGCGCTGGCGAGAAGGCCTTCTCCGCGGGCATGGACCTCAACGCCCTGCCCGAAGGCTTGCCCGATGACATACAGAAACAGATCTCGGCCAAGGGCCCCCTGCAGTTCTGCCTGGACACCATGGAGGACGTCCCCTTCCCGGTGATCGCCATGATCCGCGGCTATTGCGTGGGGGGCGGCTGCGAGACCAGCATGGCGTGCGACCTGCGCGTGGGGGCGGAGGGAATCCGCATGGGTATGCCCCCGGCGCGGCT
>JAFGDU010000063.1 GCA_016931915.1 Actinomycetota bacterium | reverse complement strand
CAAACGCGGGAGGCACAGGCGTTTCCATCTGCACCCTATCGGCCCTTCACCATAGCCGCCGGCCTTAGGTGAGAGGGCTCGGAGAGCAACTCTGTGACCCTAAAGGTCTTATTTGAGAAAGGATTCTAGACATTAACCGCCCATCTGTCAAGCTATCGAATTGATTCATAATTAATCTAACGGGGAAAGCGGGAGGCTATTACTACCTGATCATTAAGGAATGCGCGCAAATCTGGAATCGATGTACCTGGAGCATAACCTGCCGTTTTCTGCACGCCCTTCCTGTACCGACATGGTCTGTCCGGCTTCACACCATACGTATGAATCTGCCGTCCTCTCGGCATGTTACGAGGCCCCTCCTGGCCAGCAATTCCAGGTGTTTCTCCACCATGCGCGCCTCGAAATAACGGGCCAGGGCGAAACCGCTTTCGGGCACGCCGTAGAAGGGCGAGAGGTCCGCGAGCTCCTCGGGGGTGGCCGGGCCATCTTCCAGCATGGCCAGGACCTTCTCGTTGCGGCGCACGAAGACGTCGTCGAAGGCCGCGATCTCCTCCGCGATGCCCTCTCTGATGGGGCTGCGGTGGGAGGATACGATCATCTCCGGCCGCAGTGCCAGGACGCGGTGCAGGGAGTCGCAGAACTGGTCAAGGTCGCATTCCGCGTGCCCGTACCAGGGCCCGAAGGGCGTGAGGTCGATGTCGAAGGAGAGGATTATGCGGCGCTCCTCCTCCAGAAAACAGAAGTGGTCCAGGGTGTGCCCGGGGGTGTATACGGCACGGAAGCGCATGCTCCCCAGGTCGATGACGTCACCCCCCCAGAAGGTGCCGGTGGGTTCGGTGGGGACGTGGCCAAGCACCTCCCGCACCAGGTGCAGCCATTCCCGCGCCGGCTCCCCGCCGCCGGCGAGGCGCAGGGACATGTTCTCCAGGTCGGGGAGGATGGATGCGAACATATCCGGCACCCACAGCTCGTACCCCCGAAAATAGTGGTTGCCGGAGAAGTGGTCGGGGTGGGTGTGGGAGTTGATCACCAGGTCGATGTGGTAGTTTTCCTTTACCTCCTCGATGGCCTCCGCACCGCAGCCGGTATCGAAGAGGACGGTGCTGTCCCCCACCGCGAGGATGGAATGGGACCAGGGGAAGCGCCCCTTGTTCGCGCCGTGCACCAGGTACAGGCCTTCTACTATCTCTTCGATCATATAGGGATGATACCACCAGAGCGCAGCTCGTAGCTCGTAGCTCGGGAACTTCAGACCTCTTATGCTTCAGACCACTTCAGACTTCAGACCTCAGACTTAAGACTTACTAGAGGGGTCTGAACTGGTGCAGGGCCACGCCGTCATGTGAGGTCCAGGTATCGAAGGTCACCTTCATACCGATACACAGGTCCTCGAGGGGAGCGTCGATGCGGGTGATGACGTTCCCTATCCCCTCCAGCTCCACCAGGCCGAGGACGTCGGGCATGCGGCAGCGTATAGCGTCCGACTGCTGCGTGAAGGCCAGGAGGGTGCCATCGCGCGGCAGGTCCACCCATTCCATGTCCTCCCCCAGGCATGACGGACATACGACATGCGGGGGATAGTGTATCTTTCCGCAACCGCTGCAGCGCGTGGTCTGGAACTCCCCGCGCTCCAGCCGGGAGAAGAACTCCTCCGCGGCGCTATCCTGCATGTAAGGCCTGGTGTCCATAATCCTACCTCGCTCCCGCGTCCCGCCCCTGCCGGCGGTCGAGGACCGCCACGATGGAGCCGTTGATGAAACCCTGCTCGGTATGGACGAGCCCGACCGAGGCCCCGGGCCTCTGGCGCTCGCCAGCATCGCCCCTGAGCTGGCGCGTTATCTCGATGAACTCCAGCAGGGGGGTGACGTAGGCGGGATGGCCCAGCGACAGCCTCCCGCCGCTGGGGTTGAGCAGCACGTCTCCGCCGTGGGTCGTCCGCCCCTCCCTCACCGCCGCCGGTGCCTCGCCGTGGGGGAAGAAGCCGAGTTCCTCGTACATCATGGGCTCCATGCCGGCGAAGGCGCCGTAGACCTCCGCCACGTCTATGTCGGCGATGGCATAACCGCTCTCCTCCAGCGCCCCGCGCGCGGCCCGGCCCACGCAGGGGAACCTCGATATCTCCGCGTGGTAGGGGATGAAGCTGGTGGCGTCGTGCGCCTCGCGCATGGCCGCTATGCGCACCGCCCTGCCTTTGTCCTGCACGAGATCGCCGCAGGTCAGCAAAAGCGCCGCGGCCCCGTCGTGCATCTCCGAGCTCTCGTGGCGGTGGATGGGGGGTGTGAGGATCTTGCTTTGCAGCACATCCTCGACGGTCAGCGGCTCCTTGTAGGCCGCCTGCGGGTGCCTCAGCGCGTGCTCGCGCAGGAGCACGGCCACGCGCGCGATATCCTCGGCCTCTATACCATGGAGACGCATGTATCTCTGTATGGCCATGGCGTAGAAGGGCAGGGGGCTTATCACCCCGTAAGCCGCCTGGTAGGAATCGTAGAGGGAGTTGGCATCCTTGATGAGATGAAAATGGCCGAGGATGTCGCCCCGGATCTGCTTGGGCGGTATCTCCCTCTGTGAGGCGAAGACCAGGCACGAGTCTATCCTGCCCTCACCGATGCGGTCGCAGGCTATATGCATCGCGACGGAAGTCGAGTTGCCGCCGCTGTCGATATCGAGCATGAGGCCGCACTCGATCCCGAGATAGTCGGCCATCCTCTGGGTGATCATCTTGCGCGTATCGGCCATGTATCCGTGGGGGGTGGAGAGCAAGCCTTCTACCTGGGAGGGCAGGATGCCGGCGTCACGCAGAGCCTCGGAGCAGACCCGGGCTCCCATTTCGTGCGGATCCCGCTCGTGCCAGCCGATATCGGTCATGCCCACGCCCGCGACGTATACATCCCGCAACGGTTTTAGCCCCCCTCGCTTCAGGGAAAGATAAGCATTGAGCCTTAGCAATTATACAGGAATAATACCAGAGCGAGGAAACGGATATGGGAAGGAAGTGGTGATAATGGAACAGCCACGCAGGATCGTGGTCATTGGGGGAGTGGCTGGCGGGGCCACCTTTGCGTCGAAGGCGCGCCGCTGCTGCCCTGACGCGGAGATAGAGATATACGATCAGGACGAGTTTATCTCCTACGCCGGCTGCGGCCTGCCCTACTTCGTCGGCGGCTTCGCTCCCAACTGGCGCAAGCTCCTAGCGCGCCTGCCCGCTCAGTTCGAGAGCAAGCAGAACATCCACGTATTTCTCCGCCACCGCGTCAACTCCATCGACGCGGAGAACAAGAGCATCCGCGTTGCCGACCTGGAGGGAGTGAGCGAATCATCCATCGCATACGACAAGCTGGTCATCGCCACCGGTGCCTTCCCCTTTGTACCGTCCCTGCCCGGCAGAGACCTGCAGGGGTTCTTCGTGATGCGCTCCATGACCCAGGCCCTGGAGCTGAAATCCTTCATCGATCTCGAGGCCCCGAACCGCGTGGTCATAGTGGGTGCCGGGTCCATAGGGATGGAGATGTGCGAGGCCTTCGACAGGCTGGGCATGGAAGTCCACCTGGTAGAGCTTATGGACCAGGTCATGCCGGGCCTGGACGCCGATATGGCCTCGGGTATCTCCGGGCACCTGGAGGAGAAGGGCGTCGTGCTGCACCTGGCCACAAAAGTCGAGGGCATCGAGGGCAAGGAACGGGTGCAGAGGGTGGTCACCTCGCAAGGAGAGCTCGAGGCGGACCTGGTCTTCGTCTGCGTCGGTATCCGTCCCAACAGCGGCCTGGCGGAAAAAGCGGGGGTCACCCTGGGCGAGAAGGGGGCCATCCGGGTAGACGACGCCATGCGCACAAACGTCCCCGATATCCTGGCCTGCGGCGACTGCGCCGTCACCCGCAATATCATCACCGGAGGCGAGGTATGGATACCCCTGGGCGACACCGCACGCAAGCAGGGGCGGGTGGCCGCGGAGACGGTCTCCGGAGGTCCGGCCTCTTTCCCCGGAGTGACAGGTACATTCATCCTCAAGACCTTCGATCTCGCCGCCGGCAAGACCGGGCTCAGCCTCAAAGAGGCAGCGGATGCCGGTCTGGAAGCCGACTCCATAGAATTCGAGGACTCCGCCCTTCCCCGCTATTACCGCGGTGGGGGGAAGATGAAGGTCCGCATGTCGGTGGAGAAGCAGACGGGTAGGGTGTTGGGGGCCCAGATAGTGGGCGACTACACCGCGAGCGTGGACAAGCGTCTGGACGTCTTCGCCACCACGATAAAGGCGGGCATGACGGCCTCGGATCTCACATCCCTGGACCTGAGCTACGCCCCTCCCTTCAGCGAGGCGGTGGACTTTCCCATCGTGGCCGGAAACCTGGCGGAAGCCAGGATCATGGGCAAGGAATGCACCTGCAGCCTGGAGGGCCTGGAGGATTGATATCCGCTATTGGGTTTGCTTCCGAACGTATGGAAGGCCCTGTTATCCGCTCGACAGACTGCATCGCGTAAGCGATAGTGTCACCCGAAGGGTGATACTACGTGTCCCAGCGCCTGTCCTGGCTGTGCCAGGCCAGTCCTGGCACGTGTACGTTACTACAATTGAAGCCAAGCTGCCGTCTGACCTCAACCGTCATTTATATGCGGTCAGAATGCGGTAGCCGAAGTCCTGTGGCGGGACGGCGATGACCTCGAAGCGGCCCAGCCCGGCCCTGTCCAGGTGCTCGCTCCACACCACGTCGGTGGTGAAGTATTCCCCCTCCTCCCTGATAACGGCGGGGATGTCCCCGATATGCAGCAGCATGGTCTCGAAGGCGCCGTGCTCCAGGTCGTAGAGGGACTTGCCTACCATTTTCTGGATGATATCCTTGCACCTCTCGGGGTCGTCTATGGGCCCGATCACGTCGCAGAACATATCGGTGTAGATGAGGTGTCCGCCCGGTTTGAGTACCCTGGCTATCTCCGCCGCACAGGCGTCCCTTTCCGCGGGATGCACGTGGTGCAGGGCCAGGTTGGACATGAGGCAATGGATATAATCGTCCGGCATGGGTATCTGCACCGCCGTGCCGATGGAGATATGCACGTTGGATCTCTCCCGGAACCTCTTGATGCTCCTCTGCACCATGACCTCCGAGGGATCCACTCCATATATCTCGGCGTCGGGATACAGACCCGCGATGCGCGCGATGAGGGTCCCCGAGCCACACCCCAGGTCCAGCACGCGTTTGCGGTTGACGTCGCCCATGAGTTCGATCATTATCCGCATGGCATCGGAGTACATGGGGTCCCTGGCGAAGAGGGTATCGTAGTCCCCCATATAGTCGTCCCAGTAGCCCACGATCACCCCTTCTCGCGATAGGCGCGGGAGAGCTCCACTACCTTCCGGTACTCCTCCACCTGGCGCTTCTCTTCCTCCGCATCCCAGGTAAGCTCGCGGCCCAGCAGCTCTGCCACCTTCTCAGCGCAGCCCAGGCCCTGCTCCCGGTCCTCATAATAGATGAGGCTGCGCCTCACCATGAAATCCGTCAGGGTCACCACCATCTCCTCGCGTGCGGAATAGACCACCTCGGCCTCGATGTAGGGGACGTCCTCCCCCAGCCTCTCCGCCGCCGCACCGTCCTCCGACAGCATGCTCAGCACCCGAACCGCCCCCGTTCCCAGCAGCTGCAGCTTGGATATGATGTCGTCTTCCAGGCGCAGATCCCCGGCCAGCCTCTCCAGTCGGCGGGAGAAATCGGTCCCGTCCTTGCCGAACACGGGAGCCTTCCTGGTCTTGCATTTCTCCGCCCGCATCCCGAAGCGTTCATCCAGGCGCTTGGCGGCGAGGTCCACCAGCTCCTCGGCCATGGAGCGCGCTGTGGTCAGCTTGCCCCCCGCGATGGAGACAAGGCCCGAGTGACCTTCGTAGATACTGTGTTCCCTGGATACCTGGCTCTCCTTTACATCCTTGCCGCCGTCCTCGACCACCAGGGGACGCAGGCCGGCATAGGTGCTGATGATGTCGTTGTAATCGAGCCTGGCCCTGGGCAGGGCTTTGTTCGCCGCCTCCAGGATGTAATCCACGTCCTCCCGCGAGGCATGGATGGTATCGTAGTCGCCCGAGTAATCCGTATCCGTGGTGCCGATAAGCGCGTAATCCCCCCACGGGACGAGGAACATCATGCGCTCGTCCGTGGGCGAGATGATGGGCATGGCGTTGGTGGCCCTGACCCTCTCCCAGGGCACGATGACGTGTGAGCCCTTGGTGGGGCGGAGCTTGGGGATGGCCTCGGGATCGCCCATGCAGCAGATGGCATCGGTCCAGGGACCGGTGCAGTTGAGGACGACCTTTGCCTCGATATCGAACTCCTGCCCCCCTACCTCGTCTCGCACCCGTGCCCCGCAGGCCATGCCGCCGGAGAGCAGCACGTCCACGACCCGCGCGTAATTGAGGCAGAGCGCGCCATCCAGGTGCGCGGACTGGGCGTGCGCCAGGGTGAGGCGCGCGTCGTCGGTGGCGCAGTCGTAGAACTGCCCGCCTCCCGTAAGCCTCTCCCGGTCCAGCTCCGGTTCCACCTCCAGGATGCGCTTGGGCCCATGCAACTGGTGGTT
>JAFGDU010000062.1 GCA_016931915.1 Actinomycetota bacterium | reverse complement strand
GTTCTGAGCTGGGCGACACCCGGAGGGAGTTATCATTAGCAGCCCTACAGCGATGCACACAGGCTCGCGGGTGTCGCTTCGGACCGACCCCCGGTTCTCGGGAAGTGTTTTTGCTGCTGACTAAGCCCGTTCGAGATGCCTTTCTCGTTCGCGCTGATACACACCCGTTTCACCCCTTCCTTTAGCTGCTTCTTTGCGTGGTCGCTCAGACGGTATGGGTTCGCCAGAGGACGTGGAAGCGCAGATCACGGGTGCCAGGCCTCCAGGGATAGAATGCGGGTATCAGGTCCGGCTTGCTTCGTAACAGGCTCCTCGATACGGTTTTCAGCTTCGCAAAAAACCTGGCTTTCGCGATGCCTGTGCCGTGGCGAAGCGAAGGTGCAAACAGGCATAGAGGATTGCTCGCACGGATGGGGCAAACAGGCCCCGTAGCTGCGGTTAAGAATGCCATGCCCCTATGCCGATACTCATACTGTAAACCATGCTTATGTAGGACGCTGGAGAATTAACGCTGTCATGGCCAGCAAGGCTGGAAAAGACCTGCTCAAAGAGGAGCGGGAGTCCGTGCTGTCGCGGGCTCTCGATGCTTTGATATTGCCGGAAATCAAGAACGAGAACCGCAACGGGTTGGACTCACGCAAGACCATCGCAGCGCTTCTGGATTACGTAATAGACGATGAAGATAGCGATAATGCGGCTGCGGAAAAAGGTCTGAAGGTGGTCGCAGGCTACCTGTCGGACAACGGTATGACGTGGAACTCGGCTGAGGGGCTCTGGCGGGCACTTATAGCCAGTATCTTCGAACATCTGGATGGCAAGAGCGACAGGGCCGAACTGAGCAGGATTAGCGGCAGGTTGCTGCAGGCGCAGGCGAAGATCTTCGAGTCATTCATGGACGCCGAGGGCCGGAAACGGGCAAGACTGACACGGGAACTGCGCGAGGCGGACCGTTTTCCGGATACCATAGCGGCTACGCTGGACCCGATTACCTTGACCAGGCTGGGCATCGACAGGCTGAAGGAACTCCTGCACATGGATAGGGGTGCCATCATGTCCGTCGACACCGATCGCCGTTTGAGAGTGAAGGCGGGTGAACTCGCAACATCAAGCGACGATCTAACGGTTCTGGAATTGAAAGGCCATGCGGCCTTAAACCTATTTGAGCTGGGAGAACCCTACTGGGAGGGCTACGGGGAGGATGTATCGAGCCTCGGCGGCTTGAAGGCGATGGGGGGGGGAAATGCGGTCCTGCTCCTTCCCATGATCGTCAGGGGGCGTACCACGGGAATAGTCTATCTCTGTGGTGGCCCCGAACGTAGGGTTTTCTCGCCCGAGGAGATAGAGGTCGCGGGGCGTTTCGCAAACCGTCTTGCCGTAGCCCTGGAGAACGCCAGCCTGCATGCACGCGAGCAGCGCAAGATCAAAGAGATGGTGGCATTGCTCGAGATAACCAGGGCGATTAATTCGACCTTGGACCTGCGTGAGATCCTCCTCAAGGTAGTACAGATGACCGTGGACCTGTGCGGGGTCGTGATGTGTGCCATCTACTTACAAGAGGATGAGGCGGGGCGTTTCGTCCCTGCCGCCAGCTATGGTTTTATCGAGGAAGGTTGGAGGGGAGGAGACGTAAGGGCCGGGTTCAGTATAGAAGGGGTGAATGCCAGGGAGCTGAAGGAATTGCGAAGCGGCGAGCCCGTAGCCCTTCCACCATCGCAGGCGGAGTGCCTGTTTCATACGGATGTATTAGAGGAGCACGGAGTCGATCTCGTCTTCGTCTTCCCCTTGAGATCGAAAGAGCAGCTGACGGGCTTTTTTGCACTGTTTTATCCCTGCAGAGAGGCGGGGGACCTTGACATGGAGGATGTCGAGGTGGTCAGGGCTATTGCTGCGCAGGCATCCATGGCCATAGAGAACGCCGCCCTGTACGAGGATATAGAGAAGAGCTATTTCTCAACCGTAAAGGCACTGGCAAAGGCGATCGAGGTCAAGGATCCCTATACCCACGGCCATTCAGAGCGGGTGACGGAATACGCTCTGCTTATCGCCGAAGCCATGAACCTGGAAGACAGGGATAAGCAGAAACTCAAATACGCCGCTACCTTACATGATATCGGCAAGATAGGTATCGCTGGAAGGGTTCTGAACAAGCCGGGCAGCCTTACGGAAGAGGAGTACAGACACGTCAAGACGCATCCGCTGCTGGGCGACAGCATCATAGAGCCGGTAGAGTTCCTGCAAGGACCGCGTCCCATCATCCTGCATCACCACGAGCATTACGATGGCAGTGGGTATCCCTTGGGCCTGAAGGGAGAGGGTATTCCTCTTTGCGCGCGCATACTTTCCGTGGCAGATGCCTTCGAGGCCATGCGTTCCGACCGCCCGTATCGTCAGGCACTGTCCCTCGAAAAGGCCAGGAGCGAGCTCGTGCGTAATGCGGGCACTCAATTCGACCCGATGGT
Source organism: Actinomycetota bacterium (assembly GCA_016931915.1). Lineage (GTDB taxonomy): Bacteria > Actinomycetota > Geothermincolia > Geothermincolales > RBG-13-55-18 > SURF-21. The sequence continues at coordinate 61,792 of JAFGDU010000062.1, read as the reverse complement.
AGTGGAGGCCTTTCTCGGCATACTGGATAATATTGGTAAGGACCCGATAGAGAGGTGATGGAAACGCTCACACTGGAGGGAAAACCGCAAGTGGATAACAAGACGGCGACGGCTCAAAGCCTCGTTCCGAGGATGGGCTGACCTGGAGGTGACAGGTTGTTCGACGAGATATTAAGGGGCGAGGTCTCGCTGCGAGGTGAAAAAAGAAAGCAGCACAAGATACTCGTGGTGGATGATGATCCCAACATTCGCGAACTCATCGTGGAGACCTTGAACGGCGATAAATACAAGACCGTGGAAGCAAGGGACGGGATGGAAGCCTTGCAGATGTGCGAAGTGGAGAGGCCCGATATAGTCGTTCTGGATGTTATGATGCCGGATCTCGATGGCCTGGAGGTGTGCCTGCGCCTACGCGGCGAGGCTCTAACCAAACATATCCCCATCATCCTGCTCACGGCCAAAGGTCTTCTGGAGGACAAGATAAGGGGTATGGATACGGGAGCGGACGATTATATGACCAAGCCGTTCGACCCCCTGGAGCTGGAAGCAAGGATAAGCATGCACCTGCGCCGTTCCATACGTGACGGAGAGGCGAGCCCTCTCACGGGGCTCCCGGGGAACCGGGCTATAGAGGAGGCAATAGAATCGCGCATCAACGCCGGGCTCAAGTTCGCGGTATGTTACATCGACCTGGATGAGTTCAAGGCATACAACGACCGTTACGGATTTCATGCGGGAAGTGGTGTGATAAAGATGACTTCCGAGGCCATACTCGAGGCAGTTGATAAATACGGCGATCCGGAGGACTTCATAGGCCATATCGGGGGGGATGACTTCATCGTGGTGACCGAGATGGAGAGGGCGCCGCTCCTGTCCCAGGAGATCATCCGGCTGTTCGACAGGCGCATTCCAGAACACTACGAAAACGAGGACCGGGAAAGGGGAGCGATTGTAAGTACCGACCGCCAGGGGAACATAAACGAGTTTCCCATCATGACCATAAGCATAGCTATCACCCACAACACTTACCGCAACCTTGATCATCCCGGAAAAGTGGCGCAGATAGCCGCGGAGTTGAAGAAATATGCCAAGTCCATGGAGGGCAGCAACTTCGTTTTCGACCGGCGTCGCAGAGATTGAAACGGTGGTGTAAGGATTTGAGTACGAGGGAAGCGAGAGCGAGCGGTGGAGACAGAACGCATGATTCCGGCGCGGGTGTGCATCGCGAGGGAGTCAGGCTACTTCTCACATCCACCCGCTTCATAGCCTCTCTGTTCTGGCTGACTATCATCGTCGCGACCCTGGTCTTCGTCCTTCCATATTCCGAACGCAGCGAATCGCCAGTTTTCTACGGGTTCATAGCACTTTCCATCCTTGTTTTCCTGGGGCACCATTATTTCCCGTACGAGGGTTACCACCCCGTTGCATACTTCATGCTCCTGCTCGCCACGGACGCACTTGTCGCAGTGATGGTCTACCTGACGGGAGGAAGCGAGAGCAGCATATCGCTGCTCTACCTCACGGTGATCATCTTCTCTTCTGCATACTTCGAATTGCTCGAGACCATGTTGATAACCGCTATCACGTGCGCGGTCTATTTCCTGCCCCTTGCCTATGAGACGGTGACCTTCGAAGCCCTCAAGGGCATGGCCATGGCCGTTCCCATATATTTCATCATAGCTCTAGGAGGGTTCTTCGTTATCAGCAAAGCTCGCGAGCAGGAGCGAGAGAAGCAGACCCTTACCCTTCTGTATGACCAGGCCGATACGAAACGCAGGGAGTTATCGACCCTCTACGCAGTGTCACTCAAGTTCGCGTCTACGTTGGATGACGAGGAGATGATGGATATCCTTCTCGACAACGCCAGCTACCTGGTTCCAAACGACGCCATTGCCGTATCGCTTCTGGAGACCCCTGAGCTCCTCCACGTGAAGGCTTATCGCGGCCTGGATGATAGAGAAACAGAGATGTTCGTCGCGGGGGCTGAGAACAACCCCCTTTACATCTCGGCATCTGCGGTCCTGCCCGTAATCCTCAAAGACCCGGACGAGGACCCGCGTTTTCAGGAGTTCATGAACGGGGTCGGATTTACATCGTTGATAACAGTGCCCCTCTATGCCAGCTCCAGCGTGATTGGAGTACTCTGCTGTTTTTCCAGGGACAGAGAGGCATTCGATGATGACGACGCAAGGTTGTTGCTGACCCTGTCCAGCGAATCGGCACTGGCCCTGGAGAAAGCCGCCCTTTACCAGACCACGCTGGAGGATAAAAAGAAGATAGAGACTATTATTAACAGCCTTACAGATGGTCTGATGGTGCTGGATCAGGAGGGCCGGCTGGTGCTGGCAAATCCCTTTATCGCGAGGCTGATGGACCTGGAGGAGGAGGACTACGACCGGAATCTGGCAGAGATTTTCGAGCGTTCTAGCTACACGATAGAATTCAAGGACTTGTCTCTGGAGGAGGCACTGGAGGGGGTGCTCTCATGCGGACAAAGCGCGAAGAACGAAATGGTGATCGATACCGAACCACCCATAATCTTTCAGGTGTTCTGGGTGCCCCTTGCGTATGTCGAGGGTAAGGCAGCAGGCGCCGTGATCCTGCTGCATGACATCACGGATTTCGTTGAACTCGACCGCATGAAGTCCGACTTCATCTCCATCGTGTCTCATGAGCTGAAGACCCCCCTGACCTCGATCAAGGGATTCGTGCGCCTTATCGCGGCAGGAAGGGTGGGTCCGGTGACCGGAAAGCAGCGCCACTACCTGGACGTGGTACAGAAGCAAACCGAGTCACTAACCTTGCTCATCAACGACCTTCTCGACCTCTCCAGGATCGAAGCCGGTATCATCGAAGTATGTCGCAAGCCGCTGATGCTGAGCGAAGTGATAGGGGGAGTCGTACAGCAACTGGACAATCTGGCACACGAAAAACACATAACGCTGCGGGTAGAGATGGCAGAAGATCTGCCCATGATCAGTGGCGACTATGCCAGGCTGGGACAGGTATTCATGAACCTCATACATAACGCGATAAAGTTCACCCCGCAAGGCGGAGACATACGTGTCAAAGCCATATCGACGGGCGGGCACTGCCTGGTGAAGATCAGCGATAACGGTATCGGGATATCCGCACAGGATCTACCGCGTATCTTCGATAAGTTCTACCAGGTAGATTCATCGTCTACACGCAGGCAGAGTGGAACCGGGCTTGGTCTTTCCATCAGCAGACAACTGGTTACGGCCCATGGGGGTGAGATGTGGGTAAACAGCACCAAAGGGAAGGGCACGACCTTCAGCCTGACCCTTCCCCTGCATGCCCCGCAGACAGATTCACGGCAGCACAAGACGAACGATATGGGCGAAGCCGCAATGGGATGACATATTGCCTATAGTATGGCGATACACTATACTTCAACCTTGAAAAAGCCTAATAGGTGAAGAAGAGGCGGTTCCGCTTCTCACCCTGCGGTATAGGTGCTGACAGGGTTCATGAGAGCAAAGGCCCGTGGATAGCGGGGGAAACCGCTGTCCTTTTCTTTTTACAGGGAGGGATGCCAGATAGACAAGAACGTTCGTGTAAATGAGGGCATCAGGGCCAGAGAGGTACGGCTCATAGGTCCGGAGGGCGATCAGGTAGGCATAAAGTCCATCGAGGAAGCATTGGAGATGGCGGAGGAGATGGATCTGGACCTGGTCGAGGTGGCGCCACAGGCACAGCCCCCGGTCTGCAAGATCATGGATTATGGCAAGTACAAGTACGAGCAGACGGTGAAGATGAAGGAGGCGCGCAAGAAGCAGAGCGTGGTCGTGTACAAGGAAATGAAGATGCGTCCCAAGATCGACCGTCACGATTACGAGATCAAGAGAAAGCACATAGAGAGGTTCCTCAACTCTGGTTACAAGGTCAAGGTGACCATAATGTTCAGGGGCAGGGAGATGAGCCATACGGAACTCGGGAAGCAGCTCCTGGAACAGCTGGCCGAGGAGCTTGCGGAGCTCGGGACGGTGGAGACACATCCCAAGCTGGATGGCCGCAATATGCAGATGATCATGGCGCCGTTGGCCACGGCGAAAAAGGACGGAGGTAAGCATGCCAAAGATGAAGACGCACAGGGGAGCAGCCAAGAGGTTTGAAATAACCGGCGGAGGCAAGATACGCAGGAGGAAGGCTTACGGAAGCCACCTCCTCTCCAAGAAGAACGCCCGTCGCAAGCGTGGATACCGCGCGAAGACCGAGGTATCGGCATGCGATACAGGCAGCGTAAATAAATTACTGCGGCAGGGATGAAATACGCTTCACGCAGCCGCGTTCCATAACATGCAGGAAAGGACTGAACAGATATGTCGAGAACCAGGCATTCCGTTGCCAGGAAAAAAAGAAAAAAGAAAATAATGCGCATGGCCAAAGGCTATCGTGGCGCACGCAGCCGTTCATACCGCAGCGCAAACGAACAGGTCATGCACTCTCTGCAATATGCATATCGCGACCGCCGCGCGAAGAAGAGAGACTTCAGGCGACTCTGGATAGCACGCATCAATGCCGCAGCCAGGCAGAACGGGCTTTCCTATAGCAGGTTTATCCAGGGATTAAGGCTTGCGGAAGTAGATGTAAACCGGAAGATCCTGGCTGAAATGGCGGTATCCGATCCCGCCTCCTTCTCGGAGTTGGTAAAGAAGGCGAAGGATCACCTCGAGAAAGAGCCAGAGGTTGAGGAGGCGAGTGTCTGATGGGGTTCGCCTGTCTGGCGTGATCGAGAGCCCGAAGAACGAACGCATACGGCAGTACCGTCGGTTGCGGAAGAGGAACTTCCGCTACCGCGAGGGAAAGTTCCTGGTAGAAGGCCAGCAATGCGTTGCTGAGGCTCTGCTCTCCAAATACGTCCCCGAATGTGTGATCTGCAGCAGCAAGGGCTTTGAGGCGATGACCGCCTATGCCGACATAATGAGCAAGCTGTCAGTTCCCTGCTACACGGCTGCGGATGAAGTGATAGACAGCCTGTCGGCTACGGTCACACCGCAGGGCATCGTAGCCGTGGCGCCACTGGTGCATGTAGATCTGGACCGCATGTTGGGGGATAAACCAGAGACCATCCTTGTTGCGAACCGGGTGAGGGATCCGGGTAATCTGGGCAACATGGTCAGGATTGCAGATGCCGCAGGTGCGGGCGGGATGGTGGTATGTGCTGAAAGCGCGGATCCGTATAACGCGAAGACGGTTCGCAGCACCGCCGGTTCCCTTTTCCACCTGCCTTTATGCGTTGGGGATGACATAGCATCTGTGATAGAGGCTCTTAGAAAACACGGGTATGCCGTATTGGGTGCAGACGCACATTCCGGCACCGGCATGTGGGAGATGGAATGGCCGGGTAAGGTAGCCGTGATCATGGGGAACGAGGCCTGGGGAATACCTCATGAAGAAGAGGCGATGGTGGACGGAATGGTACGCGTCCCTCTCATAGGGCATGCTGAATCGTTGAACGTGTCGGCGGCAGCCGCGGTACTTTTATACGAGATAGCAAGGATTCGTAGCGAGGGGAAGAGCGAGGGAGGAAAGGGCTAGATGACAGAAGACGAGCTGCGCGAGGAGATATCGGCAGACCCCGAATTGGGCACAATCTACAGAGAGGCATCAATAGCGTTGGAGAACGCCGCGGACTCGAGTGCCATAGAGAGCGTGCGCGTGGACTTCCTGGGCCGTAAGGGCAGCCTCTCGGCATTGCTGCAGGGGATCAAGGAGCTGCCGCAGGACGAGCGCCGGCGAGCAGGGCGCCTTGGCAATTACCTGAAGTCCTGGCTGGAGCGTTCGCTGGAGGAAAAAGGCAACAAACTGCGTAGACAGGAGCTCGAAAGCACGCTTTCGCAACAGCGACTGGATATCACCCTCCCCGGGAGGTCTATGCCGTATGGCACGCGTCACCTCCTCTCCAGGATCATAGAGGAGATCGAGGATATCTTCATCGGCATGGGTTACCGGGTAGTCGAGGGGCCGGAAGTGGAGCTCGATTACTACAATTTCGAGGCCCTGAACACTCCCGAATGGCACCCATCAAAGTCTCTCTCGGACACCTTCTATGTTGATATGCCGGGTGGAGAATACGACGATGTCCTGCTGCGCACCCAAACATCGCCGGTGCAGATAAGGGTGATGGAGACGACGCCGCCCCCCCTTTACGTCATATCTCCCGGAAAGGCATACAGGCACGATGTCCCGGATGCGACGCATTCACCCATGTTCCACCAGGTAGAAGGCCTGGCCGTTGACGAAGATATCACGTTGGGAGATCTCAAGGGAACCCTGGAGCACTTCGCCAAGCGGATGTTCGGGGAGGACCGCAGCGTGAGGTTTCGCCCCCATTTCTTTCCCTTTACCGAGCCGAGCGCCGAGGTCGACGTATCCTGTAATATCTGCGGCGGAACCGGGTGCAGGGTATGCAAGGGAACGGGTTGGCTGGAGATACTTGGGGCCGGCATGGTGGATCCGAACGTTTTCGAATACGTCGGATACGATCCCGAGGCGATAAGCGGCTTCGCCTTCGGCATGGGGGTAGAGAGGATAGCACTGTTGAAATACGGCGTGCCCGATATAAGATACTTCTTCGATAACGACCTGCGCCTTCTGGGGCAGTACTAGGAGGCGACCTGCATGCGTGTTTCACTGCAATGGCTTGCGGAATATGTCGACCTGGTCAAGGGTCCCGAGGAACTGGCGGAGCTGCTGACCAACTCAGGAACCGCGGTGGATGGCATAGAGAATCTGGGCGCGGAGTACGAGGATTACATCGTAGGGCGGGTTGTTGAGGTCAGCCGCCACCCCTCAGCCGACCGGCTCTCCCTGTGCCGTGTGGACCTGGGGAGCGAGGTCGTCGATATCGTTTGCGGAGCCCCTAACGTGAGGGCGGGGATATTTTCTCCCGTAGCCATTCCCGGAAGCAGGCTGCCCGACGGAACGGTGATAGCGGAGGCGGCGATAAGGGGGGTCACATCGCGTGGCATGCTCCTCTCCGAGAGAGAGTTGGGCATATCCGAAGATGCAGCGGGGATAATGGTGCTGGAGGAAGGGGCTTCGGCGGGAGAGAACCTGGCGGATGCTCTGGGTACGCGTGATACCGTACTGGATCTCGAGATCACCCCCAATCGCCCGGACTGCCTGTATATGCTCGGAGTGGCGAGGGAGGTGGCGGCGCTTACCGGCCAGAAGCTGAGGAGGCCAGTTTTCCGCCTCGATGAAGGCGGGGTTTCCGCCGCAGAGGAGGTACAAATCGAGATAGTCGATGGTGACCTCTGCTCCCGCTATGTAGCCAGGGTCATAGACGGTGTGAATACCGGCACGTCACCCTGGTGGATGAGGCGCAGGCTCCAGGCTGCAGGAGTGCGCCCCATCAGCAACATAGTGGATGTGACGAACTACGTCATGCTGGAGCTCGGTCAGCCACTGCACGCCTTTGACTACGATCTGGTAGCCGGCGGCCACATCATCGTAAGAAGGGCGGCTGAAGGTGAAAGGATGACCACCCTCGATGGAATAGAGAGGGTGCTGACCAAAGATGACCTGCTCATATGCGATCCTTCCGGACCTATCGCGCTGGCGGGGGTTATGGGCGGCGAACATACCGAGGTCGGAGACGCTACCACCAAGGTATTGCTCGAATCGGCGCATTTCGAACCGGCTAACATAATGCGCACGGCGAGGGTTCAGGATCTCCCCTCGGAGGCGTCGTACCGTTTCGAGAGGGGGGTGGATCCGAACGGATGCGTGCTAGCAGCAGACCGTGCGGCATATCTTATGCATACCCTTGCCGGTGGAGCCGTGAGGCCGGGTGCGGTGGACGTACGCGCCCGCATGATCGAGCCGGTGCGTCTGTGCATAAGGATGAAGCGTACATCAGCATTGATCGGAGTACCCCTCGAGGGAGATGATGCAGCCTCATTGCTGAGCTCGATAGATTTGAAGGTGCTCGAGATAGGCGGCGACGGGGAGGAGACAACTGTAGAGGTGGAGGTGCCTACATTCAGGCCGGACCTGGAAAGGGAGATCGACCTGGTGGAAGAGGTTGCCCGCCTGTACGGTTACGACCGTATACCAGCGACGCTTCCGCTGTCGTCACATAACATAGGTGCGCTTACGCGGGAACAGAGAACGCGGCGCGAGATCGCTGGCATCATGGTGGGTATGGGACTTCATGAGGCAATTACCATGGCGTTCATATCTCCACGCTGGCTGGATGTCCTCGACCCCGACAGGAGATTCATCACGCCCAAACAGGCCATATTGCGCAATCCCGTCAGCGAGGAGACATCGATCATGCGGCCGTCGCTGCTTCCGGGTCTACTGGGCTCGGCATGCTTCAACCTCAACCGGCGGATAATGGACATACACCTCTTCGAGACGGGACGGGTCTTTATCCCCATGGCTGGAGAGAAGCTGCCACAAGAACCACTCAGGCTGGGGTGTATTCTGGCTGGAAAATGGCTTCCGAAGCAGTGGGACAGGGAGGCCGAAGAGGTCGGTTTCTTCACCTGCAAAGGTATTATGGAAGGACTCATGAGAGCGCTTCATATCAAGGACTGGTCACTGCGCCGGGAGGGTTTGCCGTTCCTTCATCCATCGCAATCATGCGTAGCCCGCGTGGGCGATGTGGATGCAGGTTGCCTGGGACTGCTGCATCCTCGCATAGCGTCGGAGATCGACCTGCCGGAGAACACGTGTGTCATGGAGCTGGATCTGGCGGCGATAGTCACCGCCGCGCAAGTTCTTTCGCCTTATGAGGAGATTCCGCGCTTCCCCGCCATCCATATGGACATGGCGGTCGTAGTCGCTGAGAGCGTGGATTCCCTGGAGGTGGAGCAGACGATACGCGCGGTCGGGGGCGAACTCCTGCGCGAGGTGAGGCTCTTCGATCTCTACCGCGGCGAACAGCTCGACGAAGGAGAGAAGAGCCTTGCATACGCCCTGTCCTTCTACGCGCTTGACCGCACGCTCAAGGACCAGGAGGTTAGATCCGCCTACGAGGGCATCATAAAGGCTCTTGCAACGAGGTTCGGGGCTCGTTTGCGCTGAACGACCACTCGCCCCCTGCGGCCGTTGCTATCGTCGCGGGTATCAGGAGATTCACCTTATCACAAATATAAAGCCCCCCGGCTGGGGGCTCTATGTGTTATTCAAATGGGCCGGTCAGGGAGCCTGGTTGTACTTGTGCATCAACCGGGACTTGCGGTTGGCGGCGTTGTTTTTATGGATTATACCGTCGCTGGCGGCCTTGTCCAAGGCCCGTATCGCCATGCCGAGATATGCCTCGCTCTCTTCGCGGTCTCCACGTTGCAGGGCTTCCTCGAAACGCTTGACATAAGTCCGTATCTCAGACTTGCGAGACTTGTTGCGCAAGCGCCTCTTCTCCGCCTGCCTCATGCGTTTTTCCTGCTGCTTTATATTGGGCAAAAGCCTTCTCCTCCTTTCATCAAACAGGGGAAATTGTAGCATATACCGTGGTGGCCATGCCATAGGCGGATGCATTAAAGCTCGTACACGTGCCAGGCCAGGCCCGGCTTCGCCGGGACTGGCGACTGGACACCGTCGCATCAGAGGGATTCACTTTCGAAACGTATTACTCAATCGGGCTTGCCGCATCGCGGACTCCTCGCAATACGCCTTTTCGCTTCGCGAAAAGGCTAGCTTACGCGATGGCAATCTGTCGGGCGTTGTTGCTCAGACGTTTGGGGATTGTGCGATAATTACCGAGGTGTATATAGAATGAATAAAAACCGGATAAGGAATTTCTGCATAATCGCCCATATAGATCACGGTAAATCTACCCTGGCAGACAGATTCCTGGAGATAACCGATACCGTACCGCGCCAGAAGATGGCCGAGCAGTACCTCGACCGCATGGAGCTGGAGCGCGAACGGGGGATCACCATTAAAGCCCAGGCAGTACGCATGCAGTATGTTCCCGCAGGCCAGGGAGACCACCGCCTCAACCTTATCGATACGCCGGGCCACGTGGATTTCTCATACGAGGTCTCGCGCAGCCTGGCAGCATGCGAGGGGGCGGTGCTTCTGGTCGATGCGTCCCAGGGCGTCGAAGCGCAGACGGTAGGCAATGCTTACCTTGCAGTGGAAGCGGGCTTGTCGATCATCCCCGTGGTAAACAAGATAGACCTTCCCTCCGCCGACCACGAGGAGTCCACCATGGAGATCGCAGACCTGCTCGGCGTAGATATCTCCGAAGTGCTTGCCGTTTCCGCGAAGACCGGGGAGGGCGTGGAGAGACTACTCGAGGAGATCGTCAGGCGCGTCCCTCCACCGCTGGGCGAGGACGATCTTCCCCTGCGTGCGCTGGTGTTCGATTCCGCCTATGACCTCTACCGTGGCGTGATCGCCTTCGTGCGCGTCAAGGAAGGGGTGGTGAGAAAGGGGATGAAGATACGCTTCATGGCCAACAGGACCACGGCCGAGATAGATGAGGTAGGGTATTTCTCCCCGGATATGATCTCCTGTGAAGCACTGGAGGCGGGCGATGTCGGATACATTATCACCGGCATAAAGGACGTTACCCGCATCAAGGTCGGGGATACGATCACCGGCAAGGATTTACCTGCCTCCGAGCCGCTGCCCGGCTATCAGGATCCGAAGCCCATGGTGTTTGCGGGGATATATCCGGTTGATTCGGATGACTTCAGCGACCTCAACGAGGCCCTGGACAGGTTCAAGCTCAACGACGCCGCCTTCACCTTCGCGAAGGAGACGTCAAGGGCGCTGGGGTTCGGTTTCAGGTGCGGCTTCCTGGGGCTGCTGCACCTGGAGATCGTACAGGAGCGCCTGGAGAGGGAGTACGGCCTGGATCTGGTGATAACGGCTCCCAACGTCGTCTACGAGGTAGAGCTGAGGGATGGTGAGGTTATCAGCGTACGCAATCCCTCGGATATGCCGGACATGGGAATGGTCGGCGAGGTCAGGGAACCTTACGTACAGGCCACAATACTCGTTCCGCCAGACCACATGGGCGCCATGCTCGAGATGGTCAAGGAAAGGCGCGGAACATACCAGGACATGATCTATCTTTCAAGCCGGCGTGTTGAGATCCGTTGTCGTCTGCCTCTGGCGGAAATCGTAGTCGACTTCTACGATCAGCTGAAATCGCGCAGCCGGGGTTATGCGTCCCTCGATTACGAGTATATCGGCTTCCTGCCCGGAAACCTCGTGAAGCTGGATATCCTGATAAACGGCGAACCTGTAGATGCCTTCTCGTCCATCGTCGAGAGGAGCCGCGCCTACGATTACGGCCGGCGCATTACGCAGAAATTGCGCGAGCTGATACCGCGGCAATTGTTCGACGTTCCGTTGCAGGCGGCCATAGGCGGACGCATCGTAGCGCGGGAAACCATAAAGGCGAAACGCAAAGATGTCCTCGCAAAGTGCTATGGGGGAGACGTCACCAGGAAGAAAAAGCTTCTGCAGAAGCAGAAAGAGGGCAAGAAGCGCATGAAGATGGTGGGCAAAGTGGAAATACCCCAGGAAGCTTTCATATCCGCATTGAGGGTCACCCGGGAGGAAGTCGGCAGATGAGGATATATATTCACTGGCCTTTCTGCGTCTCACGCTGCTCGTATTGCGACTTCAACTCGCGGGTAGCCAGCCGGCGAACGAGGCATGCTTACATGCGTGCCCTGCTGAGGGAGCTTGAGGCATGGGCGTGTATGTTGAATGGAGAAGACAGGTGGCTGGACTCGATATATCTTGGTGGAGGGACGCCTTCCGTCCTGAGCGGAAGCGAGCTATCGTCTCTGCTGGAAGAGGTGGGATCCCGTTTCTATCTGCACGATTCGACTGAGGTTACCGCGGAGGTCAACCCGGCTACCTGGGATCGAGGGGATTACGCTGCCGCCCGTGCGGGGGGCGTGAACCGTATCAGTATAGGAGTACAGTCACTCTCCGACCGGCAGCTTTCCCTTCTGGGCAGAGCTCACGATGCCGCGGCGGCGAGGATGGCCATGAGGCATGCACTTGGTTGTGGCGCGGCTTCGGTATCCGTTGACCTGCTCTACGGCTTACCGGGTATGGATGCCGAGACCCTGCTGGAGTGCCTGAACGAGGTACTGGCGATGGGGGTACATCACCTGAGCATGTACGCTCTCACCCTGGCGGGAAGTACACGCCTTGCGCATGCCGTCGCCAGCGGCGAGATAACGTTACCGGATGAGGAGGAGGTGGCGGAGCAGTACCTGGCCGCCTCGGGGATGCTGCGGGCGAGGGGCTACGAGCATTACGAGATCTCTAATTTCTCCCTGCCCGGCCATCACGGCAGGCATAACCTTGCCTACTGGGAGAGGGAGGAATACCTGGGGATCGGCGCCGGTGCCCATTCCTTGCTGGGGAAGTACCGTTTCCATAACCTTGAGTCGATCCTTGCGTACGCACGCGCGCTTGCGAAGGGGGAGCTGGCTGTCGCAGCGTGCGAGGTACTCGCAGAAAAGGAAGAGCTCGCAGAGGAGATTATGCTGGGATTGAGGACTTCCCGTGGTATTGAGCTGGCCGGTCTGGTCAGCAAGGATAGTGAGCTGTACGAGATGGAGAAGGAAGGGTTTATGGCCAGAGACGGGGGCCGGGTGCGCCTTACGGAGCGCGGGATGCTGGTCTCCAACGCGTTGATCGTCAGGCTTATGCCCGCTTGACGCAGGATGTGCGGGACCCGATAATTTATTATGGGGTAGCACTCTAAGGAGGAGAGTGCTAAATGCTTGATAAAAGACAACAGAAGATTTTGAAAGCCGTGGTGTACAGGTACATCACCACTGGTACGCCCGTGGGGTCGAAGTCCCTTGCGGCCAGCCTCAACCTCGGCGTCAGCGCAGCGACCATACGTAACGAGTTGAGCAAGCTAGAGGGTATGGGATACCTCTACCAGCCCCATACCTCGGCTGGGAGGTTGCCAACGGACCTCGGGTACCGTTTTTACGTCGACAGCCTCAGCGGTCGCACCCGCCTGCGCGAGGAGGAAAAGGAGGCTATTCACACCCTCTTCTCACAGAAAACGAAGGAACTGGAAAACCTGCTGCAGGAAACGAGCACCCTGCTTTCCCGGCTTACCAGCGCAGCGGCGATGGTCATAGCCCCGCGACTGCGGCGCAACACCATAAAGCACGTGGACCTCGTGAACCTGGCGGAGGATATCATACTCCTGGTGATCATCACCGATACCGGCCGTGTCGAGAAGAAGCTCATAGACATCAAGGGCATGGATTCAGGCGACGATCTCGAGGAGGTCCAGACCTTTATGAACCGCAGCCTGCAGGGTAAGGGGCTGGCCGAGATCGCGGATCTCTCCAAGAGTCCCGAAATCGATACCCTGAAATCCCCGCAGCTCGCCGTGAAGGTGGTCGACGTCATCAGGGATATTCTCTCCGAGGAAGAATACGAGAAGGTCTTCGTTGGGGGCACGGTCAACCTTCTGCGTTACCTCGATGATGATGGGGCGAAGAGGATCGAGGACCTGTTGAAACACTTCGAGGAGCAGTATTTTCTCCTCAACATGCTGGGGGAAGCCCTGGGTTCCAAGGAGACGCTTATACGCATAGGCGACGAGAACATCTACGAGGAACTGCAGTCGTTCAGCCTGGTAGCGACCCCTTATGCCATCAAGGAGGAGATGGTCGGCACGGTGAGCGTTCTCGGCCCTACGCGCATGGATTATGCCAGGGTGATACCGACGGTCGACTTCATCGCAAAATCCCTGAGCCGTACTCTGGATATGCTCAAGGGATGAGGGAATAACGTGGGGAAACCATGAAGGATTATTACGAGGTTCTGGGCGTGACCAGGAGCGCTTCTCAGGAGGAGATAAAGCGTGCTTACCGGCAACTGGCGAGGCAGCATCACCCTGACGTAAGTGTTGAAGGCGATGATATGGGGGCTCGTTTCAAGGAGATAAACGAAGCATACGAGATCTTGAGCGACCCCGAGAGGAGGAGAAGATACGACCTTTTCGGCGAGGAGGGGCCCGCTGCCTCACTTTTCGATCGAGGTTTCGAGGGATTCTCGAGCCCTTTCGGTGACATTTTCAACCTCTTCTTCGGGCGTGGCCAGACCCGCACTTCCCGTGCCCCCCAGCGGGGGCGCGATCTGCTCTACACGCTGGAGATAACGCTGCAGGAGGCTTTTGAAGGAACCGTACGTTCCATCGAGATACCGAGAAACGATGTATGCTCCGCTTGCGGGGGCACGGGCCTGGAGAAGGGATACGAACACGATCTTTGCCCGGATTGCGGTGGCGAAGGGATGTCCACCCGTACGAGGCGCAGTAACCTGGGCAGTTTCACCTCGACGGTTTCCTGCCAGCGCTGCGGCGGTAGCGGTGAGATAAACACCCATCCGTGCCCCGACTGCGAGGGAAGGGGATCAAGGCGGATCATAGACGAACTGGAGGTGTCGATCCCTGCTGGAGTGGACGACGGTGATCGCATGCGCATAACCGGCCGCGGTGAAGCGGGACACAGGGGTGGAGCGCAGGGCGACCTTTACGTAGAGGTACGAGTGAGCGAGCACGATACTTTCTCGCGCCACGGCAGTGACCTGCATGCTCTGGTAAGCGTAGACATATCCGAGGCCGCACTCGGAACGGATATCGAGATACCCACTTTGAACGGGGAAGAGAGGCTGCATATTCCAGCTGGAAGCCAACCGGGCGATGTATTCAAGCTGCGCGGAAAGGGAATGCCCGAAGTGCATGCGCGTTCCAAGGGCGATCTCTTCCTCACGCTGGAGGTGAAGGTACCGCGCAAACTGAACGCTGAACAGAAGCGGCTGCTCAAGGAATACCAGCGCATCGAGTCCCAGAAAAAGGATGCGCCGGGGATGATAGAACGCCTGCGTAAGGCGATGAGGACCTCTTGACCACGGCAAAGTTCTACGTTGACCCAGCGGAAATAGGCGAGGGGAGATTGCGCCTGGATGGCGCTTACCACCATCATCTGAGCCGGGTTCTTAGAATGCGTAAGGGACAGTCGCTGCAGCTGATGGACGGCATGGGGGGCGTGGCGAACGGCTCTATACTCGAGATATCGTCCACATACACGTCTATCGTGGTTGGAGAAGTATACCGCGTGGAGGAGGAGCGGCCGCGCATGATACTCTATCAGGCTCTCCCGCAGGGCAATAAGATGGACGCGGTGGTGCAATGGAGCGTGGAGTTGGGGGCGGCCGCCGTTGTTCCGTTTTGCTGTTCCCGTTCCCGGCCAATGGACCACAACGTTAACAGGCGGCACAAGAGATGGTGCAGGATAGCAGAGGAATCCTCGCGCGTGGCGGGAAGACCGTACCTTCCTGAAGTAGGAGAGGTTTGCAGCTGGCCGGACCTCCTGGAAAAGATCGGGAGAACGGAAATGGCGATCATGGCGGATGAAACCGGCGGCGAGCGTCCAAGCGTAGCCCTGGATGGGGAGGATCCCGCTGAGCTCGGACTTGCGATCGGGCCGGAGGGAGGATTCTCCTCCACTGAGAGATGCGAGCTGCTTGCGGAAGGCGCCCGTCCCGTAACCCTGGGACAGACGGTGCTGAGAACGGAGACGGCGGGTATGGTGCTCCTGGCCGCGGCCAGGAGCCATTTCGGGTTGCTGTGAGGGACGATATGGCAGATGTAGCGGTTTTCACCGTCGGTTGCAAGGTGAACCAGGCCGAAAGCGAAGAGCTGAAGTCAGGCCTTCAGGCTAGAGGCCATAGCATTGTAAGACATGCGGAAGCGACCGAACTATGCGTGGTAAATACCTGTACGGTAACGGCGGAGAGCGATCGCAAGTGCCGCAAACTCATCCGCTGGCTGGCGAGAAACGGGGGCGGAGCGATTGTCGCCGCGGGGTGTTACGCAGAGGTGAACCCCCGCGAACTGGAGGCATTGCCCGGGGTGATACGTGTTCTGCCGAATCGACGCAAGGACGGGTGGTTGGAGGAGATAGATTCCCTGCTGGGTGGGGGAGGATGCGGGCACCGCGAACCGGATACGCGCCGCGCGCGCGCTTTCCTCAAGGTCCAGGACGGATGCGAGCGCGCATGCTCCTACTGCATTGTACCTCTTGCCAGGGGCGGGGAGAGATCAAGGGCGGTGAAAGAGGTATTGAACGGGGTGGAGGCCTGTGCGGATAAAGGAGTTCGCGAGCTCGTACTCTGCGGCATAAACCTCGGCAGGTATACTCAAGGTCCCGGCAAAGATCTGGCTTATCTTGTTAGAGAGATCCTTTCCTCCGGCACGGGATTCCGGGTGAGGTTGAGCTCAATAGAGCTCGAAGACCTGCGCACGACCTGGCTGGAGGAATGGGCTGGATCAGACCGTGTATGCCCCCATATCCACCTTCCGCTGCAGAGTGGGGACGATAAGATACTGCGCGACATGGGAAGGGGATACAGCGCATCTGATTACAGGGAGATGGCCGGAAAGCTGCGCGACATCTGGCCGGGCGCGGCCCTGACCGCTGAGGTCATCGTGGGCTATCCCGGTGAGGACGAGGCGGCATTTCGGAGCACCTTGGGGGTGCTCGAGGAAGCGAGGCCGTCGCGCGTACACGTTTTTCGCTTCTCACCGCGTCCAGGAACAAGAGCATGGAGCAGGAGGGCCGAATTTGACTGCAAAGCAGCTGAGAGCAGGTCCGCAGAGCTGAGAAAACTGGCCGAAAGGTGGCGCCTTGGTTATATCGAGGAGTGCAGGGGAGGGTTGCGCCGCTTTCTGGTTGAAGTAGTAGAGGAAAGAAACGGAGGCCGTATAGCCCTTGGGACCACGGAGGATTTCATCAAGGGGATAATGGAGGGCGTCCCCGCTGGAATAGAACCGGGCCAGGTCATCTTGAGCGAGGTGCGTGGCATAGAGGAGCGAAGGGCTCAGCTCGAGTCAGCGGAGTGAAGAGGCTGATATGCACGGCAGTTTGCAATGTTGCCGGAAAGGGGTTTAGGAGGAAGTCCATGGACGAATGCATTTTCTGCAAGATAGCGCGGGGTGAGATGGAATCTGAGATCCTCTATGCGGATGAAGAGGTGATAGCTTTCAGGGATATAAACCCACAGGCACCCGTGCACTTTCTGGTGGTCCCCAGGAAGCACATCGTATCCGCCCTCGATCTGAGCCCTGGAGATGCCGGTCTTCTCTCGAGGATATTCGAGGTCATCAAGACGGTTGCCGAAAAAGAAGATATAGCTGCAAGCGGCATGCGTATCCTGACCAATGTTGGAAGAGCGGCGGAGCAGATCGTCCTCCACCTGCACTTCCATGTTCTGGGAGGAAGAAGGATGCACTGGCCGCCCGGTTGAGCGGTAATCGGTACCCTGGCGATCATAAACGCGAGGGGTGAGGAAAGCTGGAGGATACGAGGGAAAAAGAGCTTAAGATACTGGTCCCTGGCAGCAAGTCGATGGTAAGCCTGCTGGGAGACCGGGACGAGTTGTTGAAGGTGGTCGAAAAAGCCTTCAAGAGCAGCTTCCTGGTGAGAGGAAACGAGATCACCATACATGGCGACGCCGAAGAGCTGCAGATAATAGGCAAGCTCTTCGAGGAACTGCTGGAGCTGATTGATTCGGGCATGGCGCTGACGCCTGAGAGCGTGGAGAGGGCGATAGAGATGCTCATGGAAGAAGGGGAGTTGAATCCCACGGAGGTCTTTACGGATATCATCATCTCCCGCCGGGGCAAGGTAATACGGCCGAAGACACCGAACCAGAAGCGCTACGTGGAGGCAATTCGCGCCAACACCATAGTATTCTCCATCGGACCGGCGGGAACCGGTAAAACCTATCTTGCCATGGCCCTGGCGGTAAAAGCCCTCCTTGCCAAGGAGGTGGGAAGGATCATCCTTACCCGCCCCGCCGTCGAAGCCGGAGAGAAGCTGGGATTCCTGCCCGGAGACCTGTATCAGAAAGTCGATCCATACCTGAGGCCTCTATATGATTGCCTGTACGAAATGCTCGAGGTAGAGAAATTTCAGAGATATATGGAGCAGGGGATAATCGAGGTAGCACCCCTGGCGTTCATGCGCGGCCGTACGCTTAACGATTCTTTTATCGTGCTGGATGAGGCACAGAACACCTCTCCTGAGCAGATGAAGATGTTCCTGACTCGTCTTGGCTTCGGGTCCAAGGCGGTGGTAACGGGCGATATCACCCAGATAGACCTGCCGGGTGGGCAGCGTTCCGGCATGAACGTTGTCAGGGAGATCCTTGCCGGCATAGTAGGCATAGACTTCGTATACTTGGACGAACGTGATGTGGTCAGGCACAAGATCGTACAGGAGATCGTGCGTGCATACAGCCGTTACGATGAAGCCGGCGGCAGAAAAGAGTGACGCGACATGGCAGGGCAAGGTAGGGAACCGCACACGACCTTTGTGGCCGGCGGCGACGTCCTGGCTTAAAACGTTGTTGTATAATGAAAACGATATAAGATATGGAAGAAAAAGAAGGCTCAAAAGGTAATAAACCCTGGTACAGGGCGTTTATCCCCGCAAGCGGGATGACCAAGGCCTTCCTGCTGTCTCTCGCGCTCCTCGTGTGCATCCTGGTCCTGCTTGTTTTCGAATACGTACCCAGGGTGGCGCGTTTCGACGTGGGCAAGCCGAGCACCGAGACGGTCATATCGTCGCGCGACTTCAGCGTCGTAGACGAGGAATCGACGCAGTGGGCAAAAGATCTCGAGCGCAAGAGAAAACAGGACCTCTTCATAGACGACAGCGCACTGGCCGGCGCCGCCGCCAGCCTGGCGGACTTCTTCGACGATGCCCATGCCATTGCGGAAAGGGATCTCAGCGCTGCAGGCAAGGTAGCAGCGCTTTACGCTACCCGCGAGGATATAGAGGTGAGCTTCGGAGCGCTGGAGACCGTACTGACGGCGACGGAGGAGGAATCATCGTTGATCTACGCAACGGCGATAGATCTCCTTAACGTTGCCATGTCGGAGCCCATTGCCAACGATAACCTCGAGGAGAAGAAGGACGAGGTACGGGAGCGGGCGGAGAGCATGCTCCTTGACAGCGACAAGCGGCGCGCGGCCAGCGAACTGGCTGCGGCATTCCTCGTGGTGAACACCCCGTACTCATCCGCTACCATAAACCTGGATATCGAGACGGCCCTGGAGGCAATTGAGCCGGTGACGATCAACTACAGCGTTGGCCAGAAGATAGTAGATAAAGGCGAGATAATAACCGAGTTGACGCTGGCATCGCTAAGCGAGGCGGGAGCGCTTTCGCCCGTCGGCAATTACCAGCAGGTAATGGGCATCAGCCTCTTAGTGCTTGCACTGTATGCACTGTCACTGCTCTTCTTCAGGCGTTTCCGGCCGGATATAGCGGGCAACTGGAGAGCGGTGGCCATGATCTGCCTGGTTTTTCTGATTTTCTGCATTGCATGCCGGCTGTGCGCGATCTTCATCGATGAAAACCCCCTATGGGGCTACCTTATCCCGCTTGCGCTGGTGGGAATAACCATGGCCGTACTCCTCGACCGCCTGGTGGCACTGTTCATGGTGATGATGGGAGGGATACTAACGGGGCTTTTCGTAAAAGGGAATATCTACCTCACCATAGCGGCACTGATAGGAGGTCTCGCAGGTGCACTTCTGGTGACGGAAGTAAGAAACCGGCAGAGCCTGATGCGAACGGCCGCCGAGGTCTCTCTGATCATAGCCGTCGTGTCCATGATCACCGCAAGCCTTATAAAAGACCTGAGGTTCATACTCTTCGCGGGACTGCTGGGCCTGGGAAATGGTGCCATCTGCTCCACGGTCACCCTCGGCTCCCTGCCGGTACTGGAAAGGATCTCCGGCATAACAACCCCCATGCATCTCCACGAGCTCGCCTCCCCGGATCAACCGCTCATGAAAGAACTGATCTCCAAGGCACCGGGCACCTATAGCCACAGCGTTATCGTGGGAAACCTGGCCAATGCGGCTGCATTGGAGATCGGTGCGGACGCTCTACTCGCCAGGGTCGGCTCTTATTATCACGATATCGGCAAGATAAAGAGGTCTGGCTTCTTCGTCGAAAATCAGCCCCAGGGGCTGAGCAGCCACGATAAACTCAAGCCGAATCTCAGCGCACTGGTCATAACGGCCCACGTGAGAGAGGGCGTGGAGTTGGCACGTGAATACCACCTGCCGCAAGAGATAACGGCGATAATCCAACAGCATCACGGCACCTCCCTGGTGCGTTTTTTCTATGCCCGCGCCCTCGAGGAAGGAAGCGGACCTGAGGCGGTTCCCGAAAGCCGCTTCCGCTACCCCGGCGAAAAGCCACAGAGCAAAGAAGCAGCGATAGTCATGCTCGCGGACGCCATCGAGGCTGCCGCCAAGGCTGTAGAGAAGCCGACGCCGGTGAAACTTGAACAGCTGACACGCACGCTCATCGATGAGAGGCTGCAGGACGGGCAATTGAATGAATCAAACCTCACCCTGGGAGATCTGGAGAAGATCACCAGGGCTTTCGTACGCATCCTTTCCAGTATGTATCATGAGCGGGTGGAATACCCGGCCCTGGTAAAGGAGGAAGGCATATCTTGAGGGTTGCCGTGAACACGAATACGGCGTTCCGTATCCACACCAGGGCGCTGAAGAGGGCGGGACTAAGGGTGATGAAGGCGGAGGGCGTGAGGAGAGATGCGCTGCTCTCCATATCGCTTATTTCCCCGCAGGAGATAGGAGATATAAACCACCGCTATCTCGGCAGGGAGGGGCCCACCGACGTTCTGGCATTTCCCATGCAGGAGGAGAGCGAAGGCCGGTTTCTCCTCGGCGACGTGATCATCTGCCCTGAATACATTGCGGAGCGTAGAGAAGAATACGGCGTCGATGAGGGAAAGGAGTTGGAATACGTGGCCGTCCACGGCATACTTCACCTGTTAGGCTACGAGGACGACGACGAGGAGGGCGCTCTTGCCATGGACCGCAGGCAGAGGGAGATCCTCGGCGTAGCGGAAGAGGAAACGCGATGATGATGCTCGTGCTTTATGCGGCAGAGACTGCGGACGCCGCGAGTGGGGTTACGGGAGGAGAACTGGCCTGGCGTCTTATCGTCCTCGCCCTGCTCCTGGTAGGAGCCGCTTTTCTCTCCATGGCGGAGATATCCCTGGTGAGCGTGAACCGCTTCCGAGTGCGCTCTCTCAAAGAGGAGGGGAACCGCCGGGCGGAGAAACTGGACAAGCTCCTGGGGCACCCCAACCGCTTCCTTTCGACCATCCTCATGTTGACCCTTCTGGTGCAGGTGGGAGCGTCGGCAATAGCAACGGGCCTGGCACTGAACATCGGCCTTCCCGTTGCAGCTGCCATCGCAACCGGCGTTATGACCTTCCTTATCTTCATCTTCTCGGAGATGGCACCGAAGACCTACGCCACCAACCATCCTGAACGGGTGGCAATGCTCGTGGCGCCCGTTGTCAATCTCCTGTCCGTCATCTTCTATCCCCTGGTAAGAGTGCTGATCCTCATTTCCAACGGCGTCATACGTATCTTCGGAGGTAAAACCATAAAGGAGGGTCCCTTCGTGACGGAAGGAGATATCAAGGCGCTGGTCTCGGCGGCCGAAGAGCAGGACGTCATCGAGGAGGAGGAAAAAAAGCTGATCCACTCTATCTTCGAATTCGGGGATACCCTGGTAAGGGAGGTAATGATCCCGAGAACGGATATGATCATGCTGGACGAGGAATCCAACCTGGAGGAAGCGCTGGAGATCATCCTGAGTTCGGGATTCTCCCGCATCCCCGTGTTCAAGAAAGACTTCGACCACATCGTGGGCGTACTATATGCCAAGGACCTGCTTCCTTATCTAAAGCGTGGTGAGAGCGACGTCAGACCGCGAGACTTCCTGCGCGAGGCATACTTCGTCCCCGAGACCAAGCGTGTTAGCGAGCTCCTGACGGAACTGCGCACCCTTACTATACACATGGCGATCGTGCTGGACGAGTATGGTGGCACAGCGGGATTGGTGACCATCGAGGATATGCTGGAGGAGATCGTTGGCGAGATCTTCGACGAATATGACAGCGCCATGGAGCTTTACGAGAGCCTCGGCAACGGCAGGTATACCTTTGATGCACGCATCTCCATTGACGATCTCAACGAACTGCTGTGTACGAACCTGCCCGCACACGAGTGGGATACACTGGGGGGCCTCATGTATAACCTCATGGGGAAGATACCCAAACAGGGTGAAGCGGTTGAGTTCGAGGGGCTGCGCCTGACAGCCCAAAAGGTGGTAGGAAGGCGCATCTACAAGGTCCTGCTGGAGGTCTTGGAGCAGGAGGAATGTGACAGCGAATGATCACTCCGAGACCAGCCCGGTGCGGGGAGCCGGCTGGATAGACGCAGGCGGACTGCTGGGCGATAAAATACGGCTCGTATTTACGGACCGCCGTGGCGGCGTCAGCTCACCCCCCTACGATTCACTGAACCTGGCTTACCATACCGGCGATGAGCCACGCAACGTCTTCGATAATCGTATGCGGGTTGCCGCAAAGATGTGCGTTGCGGCTGAACGTTTTATATATCTGCAGCAAGTGCACGGCGTGAGAGTAGCAAGAACCACTTTGGGTGATCTGAAGGGCAGCGAAAACGGGCTTGATGCGGTTATAGCGGAGACCGACGGCGTATTCACCACGGAGAAGGGAGTCGTGCTTTCTGTGCTTACCGCCGATTGCGTCCCCATTGCGCTCGCGCTTCCATCAGCGGGTGTGGTGGCCATGTTGCATGCGGGATGGAGGGGGACCATAGGCAACATCGTAGCTTCTGCGCTTGACGGGATAAAGCGTGAAACGGGTTTGGATCCAGGAGAGATCAAGGCGGTTATGGGACCGGCTATCGGTCCTTGCTGTTATGAAGTCGATGAAGGCAGAGCCCGCCTTTTCGTCGAAAAATATGGAGAAGAGAGCAACGTGGTTACGGGAGAAGGCAGACGCAGGCCCGATCTATTCCGGGCCAACCTGATTAACCTGCTCGAGGCGGGGGTGAGGCATGGGAATATCAGCCGGGTAGGTGGATGCACGTGCTGCGAGGGCAGGTATTTTTCCTTCCGCAGGGACGGTGTAACGGGCAGGCAGGGCGCCTTCGTCTACAGGGTTGACGAGGAGTGTGAGAACGGGTCGGGATGAAGGTAAGGGCACATGTTTTCGTATCCGGCAGGGTGCAGGGAGTGTATTACCGTTCCTACACCGTTGATGAAGCCCGGATGCTCGGGATAACGGGATGGGTACGCAATATCAGGGGAAATCGCGTCGAGGCGGTTTTCGAAGGGGAAAGCGAGCCCGTAGAGAAGATGATCGCCTGGTGTTGGGAGGGGTCTCCGTCAGCGCGGGTCAGCGATGTAGAGGTGAACTGGGAGGAGCCCACGGGAGAGTTCTCGGATTTCACCGTGGCTTACGGGTATTGAGGTAAGAGATGAGTGAGACCGACCTGGTGCTGAGGCTGCTGATGGCCGTCGCATGTGGGGGATTGATCGGAATAGAGCGCGAGAGGGGAGACCGGCCTGCCGGCTTCCGTACCTATATCATGGTGGCGCTGGGCGCGGCTCTCTTTACGGCGCTTTCGCTTATAGCTTTTCCCGACGCGGACGCGGCAAGAGTTGCTGCACAGGTAGTGGTGGGTATAGGTTTTCTCGGTGCCGGCGTGATAGTCGTTTACGGAGGCACTCATGTGGTAGGTATCACCACTGCGGCCACCATGTGGGCGACGGCGGCCGTCGGAATGGCCGCCGGGGCGGGATATTATATAACTTCCCTCTACTGCACGGGCATTATCCTCGCTGTGCTCATCGCCCTGCCCTGGGTTGAGAAAAAGGTCATCTCGAGGTTCCGCAGCCGTAAGCTGTTCTTCACCATCTGCAGCAGTCCCAGACCGGGCCTGGTAGAGGAAGTAGAGGCGACTCTGGCCCAGTACGGCATAGCTTACGAGCTGCTCAGATACCATCAATGCAAGGAAGAGCCGAGGGAATGCTCTATCCTGCTGCAGGCAAACATAGCCGCCAGAATAGACGTCCTCGAAGTAATGGATAACCTGTATCAGATATACGGTGTCAGCTCCGTCAGCTTCGAGGAATGACATCGCAGGATCGGAAGGAAGCAGTTCTTGGGCAACATAGCGGGAAACCTGGAGTCGGTCTGGCAGCGTATAGGGGAAGCGGCAGGCAGCTGTGGGAGAGATATCGGGGACGTGAAACTGGTTGCGGTCAGTAAGGGGAGATCCCCCGAGGCAATCCTGGAAGCTGTACGAGCCGGTCAATACGTTTTCGGAGAGAATCGCGCGCAGGAGTTTCGCGCTAAGATGGAACGTCTGGAGGCGGACCTGGAGTGGCATTTCATTGGCCATCTTCAGCGCAATAAGGTTAATATGGTTGTAGGCAAGGTCGCGCTTATCCACTCCGTGGACAGCCGGCGCCTCCTGGAGTCCGTTGCCGCGAGGGCGGGTGAGTTGGAGGTCGTCCAGGATATCCTGTTGCAGGTCAACGTCTCCGGCGAGGAGAGCAAGTACGGCATGCAAGAAAGCGAGGTTGAGCGCACGCTCGCGGCGGCGCTTGATTTGCCTGGAGTGAGGGTACGCGGCTTGATGACTATAGCGCCCCTGGGCTCGCCGGAGGAGGCCAGGACCTGCTTTAGACGCTTGCGAGAGCTCGAGGACAAACTGGTGCGGGATCATCCCGTGCAGGACCTTGATATCCTGAGCATGGGCATGACGCAGGATTTCGAGGTAGCGTTGGAAGAAGGAGCAAATATGGTACGTATCGGGACGGCCATATTCGCAGCATAGAACGGTTGGGAGGTATCGCCATGGCTGGTTTTTTTCGCAGAGCCCTTATATACCTGGGGCTCGTTGAGGACGACGAGTTCGAGGAGATGCTGGAATACGAAGAGGGCCGTGTCGATATGCCGGAACCCGCGACTTCGCGGCGAGCCCAGCGCGAGGAAGCAAAAGTAACCTCGATACAGGCTGTGCCCAGCAAACAGGTACGCATGCATATGGTGGAGCCGAAGTCATTCAATGACGCGGAGCAGATAGGACAGAAATTCAAATCGGACATACCCGTGATCATAAACCTGCAGCAGGCAGATGCGGAGCTGGCGAAAAGGCTGATAGACTTCTCCAGCGGCCTCACCTACGGGCTGGACGGAGGGATACAGCGCGTTGCCGAAAAGGTCTTCCTGTTGTCTCCCCATAATGTGGAGGTCTCCGCCGAGGACAAGCGCTGGCTGCGCGAAAAGGGTTTCTTCAACCAGTTCTAATCATCCAGTGCAGAGTTTATAAGTCATCGGGAGTCGGTATGAGCAAAATAGCATTCATAGGTGCGGGAAAGATGGCGGAGGCCATCCTGAAAGAGCTCCTTCGCGCAGGATGGACAGACAAAGAGGATGCTGTCCTCTCGGACATAGATCATGCGCGGTTGGAGCAGATGCAGGCTGATTATGGCGTTAAGGCCGCGGTATCGAACTCCGAAGCGGCACAAGACGCTGAGATCGTTCTCCTGGCGGTAAAGCCACAGAAGCTCGCCGAGGTCATGACGGGCCTGAAGGACGTACTGCACAAGGAGCAGACGGTTATATCCATCGCCATGGGAAAGAGCACGGAGTTTATAGAGGCGTTGTTGCCCGATGGGATCCCCGTAGTGCGCGTCATGCCCAACAACCCCGCAATGGTGGGAGCGGCGGTTTCCGTATTGAGTTACGGCCGCCATGCCGGCGAGGAAGCTCGGGCAAGGGCACGCGAGATATTCTCCTCCCTCGGCGATGTCTACGAACTGGACGAGAAGCTGCAGGACGAGGCGATGGCAATATCTGGCTGCGGGCCCGCTTATTTCTATGTACTCGCCGAAGCCCTGTGCGATGCAGGAGTCAGGCTCGGCCTCGATCGCGACCTCGTCCTTAAGCTGGTGACCGGGACGATGATCGGTTCGGGGATGATGTTGCGGGAGACCGGTAAACATCCGGCACAACTCAAGGATATGGTCACATCACCCGGCGGCTCTACCATTGCTGCGCTGGAGGCCCTCGAGGAAGCAGGCATACGCAACGCGTTCTACAAGGCGGTTACAGCAGCGTGGGGGAGGGCCAAGGAGGTATAAGGTGGAGATAATCGGCGATATCCTGAGTTGGATATTGCTGGCTTATCTGGTTGTAGTATTCGCTAGGATCATAATCACGTGGATACCTGTAAAATGGCCTCGCAGAGTCAGGCCCGTGGTGGTGTTTATCTACGATATCACCGAGCCACTGCTGTCTCCGCTGCGCAGGTTTATACCCATGGTCCCGCTGGGCGAGGGTGCGAGCCTTGATCTTTCGCCCACGGTGCTCATATTGGCGATATTCTTTCTGCGGTGGTTGGTGGGAAAGATATTCGGCTAGGGGAAAGGCTTGTAAACTTGTTAGCGGAAAGCCCCGATACAACTTATACTGAGATAGCCGCGGTGTATAGGGAGGTCCTGTCCGGATAGCTGGTGTGGCGTGTTTAAAAGGAGGCGGTTGAGTTGGCTATCAGCCCCATGGATATCCATCACAAGGAATTCGGTACGGTACGAGTGGGAGGATACAACAAGGAGGAGGTAGACTCCTTCCTGGACATGGTCGCGGATGAACTGGACAGGCTGCTTCATCGCAGTCAGGAGCAGGCCGAAATGGTCGAGTCCATGCGGCAGAAATCAAGCCAGTTCGACTCCATGCAGCAGACCCTTCAAAACGCCCTCATAAACGCACAGAAAAGCGCGGATACGATCGTGCAGGAAGCACAGACCCAGGCGGATGCCACGTTGAAGGACGCCCAGGAACAGTCGGCAAGAATCCTCGAGGAAGCACATGCGGAGCGGTCTCATATATCGCAATCCTTTACCGGCATTCGCGACCAGGTATACCGCTATCTCGCCACCATGCGGGAGTTGCTGGATAACAACCAGGTGATGATCAAGGAATACGAGGCGAAACTCTCAGCCGCCGAATTAAAGGAGCAGCCGGTGCAGGCCGCTGCTCCTGCCGTTACCGAACCGACGCCGGAACCCGCACCTATACCCGACTTCCGCCCTCAACCTCCGCTGGAGCAGGCGGCTCCAAGTGCGCCTCCACCGCCACCGGAGCCGGCGGAATCCTTTATGCGCGTCGAGGATGCGCCCCCCGCAGCTCCGCCACAGGAACAGAGGGCGGAAAGCGCATTCGAGCCCGTGGCACCGCAAGCCGCCCCCGAACCACCGGCCTCGCAATTCCAGGATTTTGAGCGTCCTGCGGTTGTCGAGGAGACAGCCCCACCACCACCACCACCACCTGCATATTCACCTGAGCAGGAGATGGATATGATGAGGGAATCTCTGGAGCAAGAGAAGCCGGCGCCCGCCCCGCAGGTTGAGCCTGCTCCGGAACCCATGCCAGAACCCGCTGCGGAGCCCGCCGAGGAGGAGGGTGGCGAGAAGCACTTCTTCTGGGAATAAGGAGTGTTGTTCCCGCGCCCGGGGATAGCGGTCCTCGCTCTTGTGGTTTTATGTTCCCGCGCCCGGGGATAGCGGTCCTCGAGCTAGGCCTATATCCAGCCCGGCGACAAGGCTGATTTTGTGTTCCCGGGCCCGGGGGTAGCGGTCCTTGCTCCTGTAGGGTTGGTGTGCCTGGGCCTGGGGTAACGGTCTTCGCTCCTGTCCGCAGGTTGCATATCCACAGCTAGGCCTTACTCTCGTGCATGCTGCTCCCAATGTCGCTTCAGACCGACCCCACAGTTCCCAGGCAGTGTTTTCTATACTGGACGACAGCTGAGCGAAGTCATATTCTCCCGGGTTCCATGCATTTACGGATGCTCCCAATGTCGCTTCGGACCGACCCCCGATTCCCGGGAAGTTGCTTCCAAGCTTAGCGACACACGTCTTGGC
This sequence comes from Actinomycetota bacterium, assembly GCA_016931915.1. Taxonomy (GTDB): domain Bacteria; phylum Actinomycetota; class Geothermincolia; order Geothermincolales; family RBG-13-55-18; genus SURF-21. Next base: position 33,947 of record JAFGDU010000062.1, on the reverse strand, counting down.
TTTGGCCTATTAACCGCTTCTATGCACGTTTTTTTGCTTCAGACCGATACCCGGATCTCGGGAAGTGGTTTTTCTGCTTTGCTATACCCGTGCGTTGAATTATCTACCCTTGCGGAATGATATACACGTATATTGTCCTTTAGCAGCCTCTTTAAAACAGGGCTAGTGGCAGCTCAGACGGAAGCGTCAATCCATGCAGGCGAGTCCAGGCAGATGTGAAAATCTCATTGAAGGAATTACGAAGCGAATGATATGAATTGTATTGTTGGCATCATATAGAGATGAACATTAAACATGAAAGCAGGGAGGTTGAGATGGTTGGTGGGCAGGCCGGAACCAGGAGAAGGGCGCTCATGCTATTTCCACTCTTTGTCATGAAGGTATTGCTCCTGATGACGCCCTATCACTGGGGTGACCTGTTAATAGCGGAGGAGAGCGGGTTCCGCCAGTTCCTGTTAAAACGCTATGCCTGGATGGAGGTGCGCTTGCTGGCCGTTTTCTACTGGTTGCTCCGCCGGCCTTTTATGTCCAATCCGCTCATCAACAGGTTTTTCTACTACGCCATGGCGAAGTTCGCCGGCGAGCACATGGTAGCCAGCCAGGTCATGACCAGGGAGGAGATGTTGGAGTTCATCGCGGGGATATCCGAGAAGGACAGGATAGCGGTAGGCCCGTGCCGCTGCCGCCTGGCAACGCACGCATGCGACCATCCCCTGGAGACCGATATCGTGATCATGACCGGCACACAGATATGGCTGGATCTCTTCCCCAAGGACTACCGCATCATCTCCAAGGAGGAGGCGCAGGAGATAGTGAAGGAAAGCTATGAGCTGGGTCTCGTTCCCATGCTCGACAGGCATATGTATTACCAGGGTAGCACGAACTATTTCGTTATCTGTAATTGCTGTAAGTGTGCCTGCCTTCCCATCTGGGCTTACCGGACTTTCAAGGGGTCGGGGTATCATTTCATTCCCTCCGTCTATCGCTCCGTAGTAGACCTCGACAAATGTGAGGGGTGCGGGACCTGCGTCGAGGTGTGCGCCTTCGAGGAGAGAAAGCTCAGCGGAAACAAGGCCCAGGTACTCGATTGCCAGGGATGCGGTTTGTGCGTGAGGTTCTGCCCCAATCAGGCCAACAGCATGGTTAAACGATGAAAGCACATCCCCAGCGAGGGATTCAGTATATGAGCACGTCTCCTGTCGAAGGCAACGGGTGCACGACCTCAAACTAGATTTTTGTTAACTAGTTAATAGTATACTAAATCGACATCAGGTCTGCTTCAGGCAGGCAAGGGCTTGCGATGGGGTTATGCCGTATACGACGATGGTTTTGTTCCTGGAAGCATGACCCCTGGAAACCTCCAGGCGCGAGGGGGGGACACCGAATACCCTGGCAAGCACTTTTAGAGCCTCTTGGTTGGCCTTGCCTTTATGCGGAGGGGAGTGAACCGATACGACGACCCTGTCGTCCCTGATACCCTCCACACCGCTACGTGATGAAGAAGGCAGTACTTTTATCGCGATCATAGAGCCGCCCTTGCATTCCTTTACAATCTGGTCTTCCATCACTTCATCTTTCGTCTTGATGCGCGTGGGCTTTTGGAGACCACGTCATTTGCTCCACCGTCCAGTATTATCTCTTTCGATATCATCCTCAAGGGGGAGTCTGTATACTGGATTCCTTGCCGGCAAGACTCATTTGAGGTATGCAACAGGGAGGCGCTTTGACCCTTCGTCTTGCGCCAGCCCGCATTGATAGCCGTCCAGGTTATTGCGTTAAAATATCTCGCGTGCTAATAATGGAGCAAAATCCCTTGTTATTACGGAGTTGTGAGAAGATGGACTATCGCAGGACCCTGAACCTCCCGCAGGCCGATTTTCCCATGAAGGCCAACCTGCCCAAGCGCGAGCCGGAGATTCAGGGCTTCTGGAAGGAAATCGATATCTACGGGCGAGTGCTCGAGGCCACCCGCGACAAGCCGCCTTTCATCCTTCACGACGGGCCGCCATACGCCAATGGCGACCTGCATCTGGGCACGGCCCTAAATAAGATCCTCAAGGACATCATCATCAAGTACAAGTCGATGTCGGGTCATTTCTGCCCCTACGTTCCGGGGTGGGATTGCCACGGCCAGCCCATCGAGTTCAACGTGGAGAAGATGCTCGGCGAGGAGAAAAGCAAGCTGGACATCATGGAAGTGCGCAGGCGATGCCGGGAATATGCCCTGCATTACGTGGAGCGCCAGTCCGAGCAGTTTCAGCGCCTGGGCGTGAGGGGCGATTTCGAAAACCCCTATCTTACCCTCAAGCCCTCATACGAGGCGGTCAACATCAGGATACTGGCAAAGCTGCTGGAACACGGACTGGTCTTCCGCAGCCGCAAACCCATCCACTGGTGCCCGCGCTGCGTCACCGCCCTGGCCGAGGCCGAGTTGGAATACGCGGATAAGGTATCGCCATCGATATATGTGGCGTTTCCTCTGCTGGATCCCTTGCCGGGGATAGATGATCAAGCCGCTATAGCGATCTGGACCACCACCCCGTGGACCCTTCCCGCCAACGTGGCCATAGCCCTTCACCCCCAGATGGATTACGTGCTGCTGAAAACGGACAGTGGAAACCTAATAGTCGGCGAGCCGCTCCTGGAGAAGGCTAGCGCGGATATGGGAATCGGGACCTATGGTGTAGTGGCCAAGCTGAAAGGCGAGCAGCTGAGTGGAATGAAGGCCAAACACCCCTGGCGTGACCGCCCCTCGACCGTCTTGACCTCGGAATACGTAACCACCGAGGCCGGAACGGGAGCCGTTCATATAGCTCCCGGACACGGACAGGAGGACTACCAGGTCGGGCTGGAGTACGATCTGCCCATGCCCATGCCCGTGGACGACCTGGGGAGGTTCACCTCAGAGGCGCCGGAATTCGAGGGGCTTTTCGTGGATGACGCGAATCCGAGGATAGTCTCAGATCTCGAGGATAAGGGGCTGCTCCTTGGGGTCGAGGATTTCGCCCATTCCTACCCCCACTGCTGGCGCTGCAAGGGCCCCGTGATCTTCCGGGCGACTCCACAGTGGTTCGTTAGCGTCGACCGCCCCTACGATGGGGCTTCGTTACGCCGCAGATGCCTGGATGCTGTAGAGGACGTAAGGTGGGTGCCGGAATGGAACAGCCGCCGCATGCGCGGAATGCTGGAGACGCGTCCAGACTGGTGTATCTCCCGCCAGAGGGCCTGGGGAGTGCCCATCCCTGCCTTTTACTGCCTGGACTGCGGCAAAGAGCTCTTTACCGTCGCATCCCTGGCCAGGGTGGAGCAACTCATCGCTGCAGAGGGCGCAGATGCCTGGTTCACGAAGGAGGCTGATGAGATCCTCGGAGAGGGATTCAGCTGCGAGGGATGCGGGTCGGTGCGATTCCGCAAGGAGAACGACATCCTGGACGTCTGGTTCGAATCCGGCGCAAGCCACGAGGCGGTCTTGACCCAGTGGGAGGGCCTTACATGGCCTTCCGATATGTATCTGGAGGGGAGCGACCAGCACCGCGGTTGGTTCCAGACCTCGATGCTCACGGCCATCGGGGAGAGGGGAGCCCCTCCGTACCGTTCGGTTCTTACCCATGGCTTCGTAGTCGATGGTGAAGGCCGCAAGATGTCCAAGCTACTGGGCAATGTCATCAATCCCATGGAGATGTGCGACAAGCTCGGGGCGGATATCCTGCGCCTCTGGGTAGCTGCAGCTGATTATACCGTTGATATCCCTGCGTCCGAAGAAATATTCGACCGCCTGGTGGAAGCGTATCGGCGCATTCGCAACACCCTCAGGTTCCTGCTTGGAAACCTGTATGACTTCGACCCTGCCAAGGATGCGTCAGCCATGGAAAGCATGGAGGAGCTGGACCTTTGGATAATGTCGCGCCTGCAGGGGTTGGTGGAACGCTGTACGCGTGCCATGGAGGAATACCAGCTGCACGTCTTATACCACGCCCTGCATAATTTCTGCGCCGTGGACCTCAGCTCCCTCTATCTCGATATGCGCAAGGATTGCCTGTATACGTTCGCGCCAGCTTCGCCTGCCAGGAGGTCTACTCAGACCGCCGTCAATAACATTCTGCATACCCTCGTGCGCCTCATGGCGCCGGTGCTCTGCCATACCGCCGAGGAGGCGTGGCGCCTGATAGACGGGGGAGAGGAAAAGGCCAGCGTGCAACTCCAGCCTTGGCCGGAAGTTGAAGACGGCTGGAGAAACCCCGGTCTCGAGGAAATTTACGTACGCCTCCTTGAAGTTCGCGACGCGGTGACCAGATCCCTGGAGGAGAAACGTGCCGCAAAGGAGCTGGGTACATCCCTCGAGGCAACGGTGAAGCTCGCGTTACCGCCATCACAGGCTGGACTGTTTATAACCAGGAAAGACTTCCTGCCGACTTTCTTCATCGTCTCCAAGGTAGAGCTGGAGGTTCTCGAGGAGGAAGGGGAAGTCCAGGTGGAAGTAGCCAGGGCGCCCGGAAAAAAATGCGCACGTTGCTGGAACTACCGCAATTCAGTAGGTCAGGACGCATCTCACCCGGAGATATGCGATCGCTGCCTGCCGCTGGTAATATCCGAATAGGTCTCATTTGCTGATATGGCAGTTCGGCGCCTGAAAAGGCTTACACGCCCCATAGCGCACCCGTTATTTCTTTTTGTTGACGTCTATTTCGTACTTGTGTAAAGAAGGGAATCGTGCATAATAGGGATAATGTATGGCAAGGGTGACCACAAAAGGTTGTGGTAGTTGATGAACAAGAGGAAGCTTGCATCTTTCCGGAAGATACTCCTGCAGGAAAAGGAGGTGCTGGAGAAACAGTACCGCGACCTGGAGGAAGGCAACCTGCATAACTCACAGTCCGAGTTTTCCGGGGAGATGCCCTTTGAGGAGGAATACGCGGCCAGCGGCACCACTACTTTCGAGCGCGAAAGGGACCTGTCGCTTTCCGAAAACGTCAAAGACCTTCTCAAACGCGTCGATGAAGCCCTTGACCGCATAGATAACGGCACCTTCGGCGTATGCGAGATGTGTAACGGACCCATCCCAGAGGAGCGCCTGAAGGCGCTTCCGTACGCCAACCTCTGTATCACGTGCAAACAGAAGGAAGAAAAGGCCTTCCGGTAATACTCCTGGTTACCGCCATCGTCATGCTGGCGGTCGACCAGTTGAGTAAAGCCCTGGTCAGGATTTTTCTCACCTCCGGAAAAGAAATATCCCTCGGCGGCTTTGGAAAGCTGGTTCAGGTTCGTAACCCGGGGACGGCTTTTGGCATAATCGAGGGCAGGTCGTGGCCGCTTTTCGTGGCGAGCATCGTCATATTCTTTATCCTGGTTGCGGTCTTATGGCGATGGGGAGGTCCCGGCACGGCCTTTTTCCAGGTAGGACTGGGCTTGATTATCGGTGGAGCTGTAGGTAACATCATCGACAGGATTGCCTTGGGCGCGGTTGTAGATTTCATAGACCTTGGATTCTGGCCCATGAGGTCCTGGCCCGTATTTAACCTTGCAGATCTGGCCATCGTCATCGGGGTAGTGATAACGCTGATCATGGTGATCAAGGACGGTTTCGGAAAGGGACCGCAGGAGGCCTGAGCGGTACTATTTCCCCAAGATGACGCGACGGCAACCGATGGCCCGGCGGCAAACAGTGGCAAGGCAAGCTTTATCCCATCGACAGGAGAAGATGAGGAGGAGCGATTGAGACCGGAGCTTTTCGAGATCGGTTCCCTGACAGTGCATGCATACGGATTCTTCCTGGCACTGGCCTTTATCGTAGGCATGCTGGTCAGTTTCTGGTACCTGCGCCGCCAGTTCCTGGACGCCTATGTCGTGTTCGAACTCGTTCTGGCGGCTGCCGTGGGGGGGATTGTCGGAGCCAGAATATTCTACGTAGTCGGTCACTGGAGCGAGTTCTCCGCAAACTGGTGGGAGGTATTCAAGTTCTGGAACGTGGAGGGCCTCGTGTTCTATGGCGGCTTCATCCTCGGGGTACTGGCCGCCGCAGCGGTGATAAGGCTGCGGGGTCTTTCCGTGGGGGTAGTGCTTGATTCTGGTGGGCTGGCCGTACCGGCTGCGCTGGCGGTAGCCAGGATAGGATGCTATCTGAACGGGTGCTGTTACGGTAAATCATCCAGCCTGCCTTGGGCGGTGACTTTTCCGGTAAAAACCCAGATCAATATGGGTATGCCGCCCAACCCCGTACACCCGACGCAGATCTACGAGATTATCCTCGACCTGGCAATAGTGATTATCCTTCTCGCTGTATACAAGAGGTTTCGTTACCGCGGGCAGATAATGCTTTCATTCATCATGTTATATGCCGTTGTCCGCTTCATACTCGAGTTCTTCCGCTTTCACACCAAACCTTCTGCAAACCTGTTCTTCCAGCTTGTGAGCGTTGCTGCTTTCGTACTTGCCGGTTTGGCGCTTCTGCTCAGGCGCAGGTTGCTGCCGGAGGCAAGGTAGTGTGCATCCCCTGAAGCTCTACGTCTCGGCCGAGGAAAAGGGAGATAGGCTCGACCAATTCGTCGCCAGGCTCACCGCAATGACCAGAACCCAGGCGCAGCGACTGATCGTTACCGGTGCCGTCAAGGTAGATGGCGCGATACAGCCAAAAAACCACCGAGTGCAGCCGGGAGAATGCGTGGAGTTAGAGCTCCCGGAACCTACGGCGGCGGAGCCGGTTCCCCAGGACATACCCATAGAAATACTGTATCAGGACCGCGACCTGGCGGTTGTATCCAAGCCTGCGGGACTGGTCGTGCACCCGGCAGCGGGGCACGCGGACGGCACCCTGGTAAACGCCCTGCTCTATACCCTCGATGACCTGTCTGGAATAGGCGGTGTGCTGCGTCCCGGCATCGTGCACCGTCTCGACCGGGATACTTCAGGGCTCATGGTGGTGGCAAAGAACGATGCCTCTCACCTGCGCCTGCAGGAAATGGTAGGAAAGCGGCAGCTCAAGCGCCTATACCTTGCCCTGGTACACGGTATCCCGGCAACCCGACTGGGCACCATCGATGCTCCCGTCGGGAGGGACACGCGAAACCGCAAGCGCATGTCCGTGACGGGCGATGCGGGGAGGAAGGCGGTCACGCATTTCAAGGTAGAACGGGAGTTCGAGAACTGCGCTTTGCTCGAGGTCGAGCTGGTGACCGGGCGCACCCACCAGATACGCGTACACCTCTCATATATCGGCCATCCCGTGGTCGGTGACAGGGAATACGGGATGAGCGGCAGTCTGGAGAGGGAATCGGGGCTGGAAAGGCAGTTCCTGCACGCCTATCGCCTGTCGTTTCCCCACCCCACCAGCGGCGAAGAGATGAGTTTTATGGATCCACTTCCAGCAGACCTGGAGCAGGCACTGCGCGGGCTGGAGGCCACTTAGGGCCAGCTCCAGGCTCTTCCATTTTCTGCTACTCCTCTCATGGCTGAAAACGACCATTCAACAGCCGTATTAGCTCGTTTTCGGGATTTTACTTAATAACGATGAACAAACAACTGATTATTGTATCGAAAGGAGATAACTTCTGATGTCGGAGATAAAAGAGAACCGCAGCTCGAACTGGAACGGCGTATCCGACAGCATGATACGCATCGAGCTTATATCTCATTTCCACCGCAACCCGGGCCTCTACGGTACCGCCACGGAATTGGCGGATGCCATCGGGAGAGACCCTTACAGGGTCATGGCACAGATGAATAAGCTGGTACAGTTGCATATCCTCGAGGAAACCCCCCTTAACGGAAATAGCCGATATCGCTATAAGCCGCCCCACTCCGTAGCGGCATACGTGGTAAGGAGAACCGCCAGGTAAAGACAGTGCTTTTATGCGTCAACGGCGATGATCGGCATCACGACAGTGCCAACAGGACGGATGCCCGCAGCACGGTTACAGCCGCAGATCATGTCCCGCCTTTTATCAGGCGGTTTAACGGCAAACCGCCAGAAAATGAGGCCAACCGTTTCTCCGTCAAATGTTACCTTTGAGTACCCGAATCCATCCGTTCGCGGGATTTTTGTTCACAAAGCCCTAAAACTCTACCATAATCTGTATAGAGCAGATGGGTTTTGTATAGGAGATAAGAGGACTAAAATGACAGGCATACCGGACAGGGTGATCAGGATAGAACTCATCTCCTGTTTCAGCCATTGCCCAGACACCGTTGCGACTTGCGAGGCTATGGCAAAGAGGCTCAATCGCTCCGTACACCAGGTCGAACGGCAGATGGATGCCCTGGTTGAACTGCGCATACTTGCAAAAACGGAGAAAGGCGGGCACACAATATACAGCTACCTGCCGCCGCTCGCAGGCAATCTCCTGGCTAGAAAGCGCGTGGATGAACAGAGAAAACATGGTTCTCCTTACTTTGCTTCCGTGGTAAACGCCCACATCTCATACAAACGTAAAAGCGAGAAAAGCGAGGGCGAGGGTGAGAGCGAGGTCGGTGTACGCCTGCAGATGATGATCGCCGCCCTGAAGGCGGAATCGTGGGAGGAGTGCCTGGAGCTTCTTCTGGATATCATATATCGCAGCGAGGGCACACCGTGCGGCGCCTACCTGCTGAGTGAAGGCTGCTCGGAGATGCTGTGGGATTGCCAGCGCGGGACGAACGGTGTCAAGGCCGGTATGACCGAGGCATCCGGGATTCAGAACATGGTGGTGGAAGGAGAGTTGATAAAGGACAGGGGCCTCCTGGATACCGCGCACCACGTCAAGTACCTCTACGCGCTGGGTGATGACGAATACGTGTTGGTCTGCGTAAACAGGAACGGAAGCTACCATATAGACGTTTCGTTCATCACATCACTCTTCACGGATATCCTCCCCGTGGTGGCCGAGAAGCGCCGCTATGCTCATGTGGGGGAGAAAACGGCGGAACAGGTGCTCAGGGACACCGTATACTGGAGCACCATGCATAGCGATGATATGAACAAAGGGCTGCTGGGAGCGCTTGCTTGCGTTGCCAAGAGCGTTGATGCCGACCGCGTTTCCCTGCTGGTCGATGACGGCAGGGGATCGCTGCGCACGCTGTCGACCTATGGCCGGCGCGTTAATCCGGAGGATAGGGGTCGTTCTTTCCGCACCGGCGAGGGAGTGGCGGGATGGTGCGTTAGGGAGGGGAATACTGCCAACCTGGTGGATCCAAGCACCGATCCGCATTTCGTATCCAGCGACTACAACGATATCGAGAACATGCTCTGCTCACCTCTGATACCGTCGGGCAGGGAGGCTATCGGGGCGATATGCGCCGTGAACAAGAAACATGCCGATGACGAGCGGGGCAGGCATTTCGACGAAAAGGATGCCCACCTCTTCGAGGGTATTGCCAGAGTATTGGCCAATGCATTGGCATCCAGGGACAACCGCACAAAAATCCTTCCCCGCAGGATGATAAGCACGCTTTTGGCTGCAAAGCCCCTATAGGGAGTGGCGGCCGAGACTGCCGAAGCGCAGGTTCAACCCGGGTCATGACCCTTCATCGCCATCCACGATAGAGATACCCTCCTCGCGCATTTCTTCCTCCAGGCGCGCTATGGCTTCTTCCAGCTTACCCTTGCGTTTCAGGAGAGCCCGGCGGCGTATCATATACTTTTCTCCCGCCTCAGGCGCGGAAATCCTCTCTGGGCAGACGTCCTCGAAGGAACACCAGGGGCAGAGACGGTTCGGCGTTGCGGGAAAGTCGCTGCAGGATATCGACTCAGCCACGCGCAGCATGCGCTCCTTGACACGCGACAAGGCTTTTTTATCCAGCGATCTGGTCGTGTAGCGCTTGTTCGGTATGAGATAGTAAAAGGTGAGCTTGGAGGGGATTATGCCCCACACCTCGCCGCAAGCCAACTGGTAGATGGGAAGTTGCAGGTCTTCACGCAGGCGGCCTATCTCCGGCAGGCGGCGGCTGGTCTTGTAATCGAGGATCTCGTAAGTCCCATCCGGGTGGCAGTCCACGCGGTCGATTACCCCGGAGAGCACGAAGTCATGCATGTCTATCTCGAAGCGCTCCTCTACCGCCATCGGGAGGCGGAAGCCCTCAAGGTTGGTGTAATAGTAATGGGTGAGTACCTCGCGGGCGTTATTCAGGTAAGAGCGCTCCTCGTCTATGCTCGCGTAACCCTCGCTCTCCCAGCAGGTGTCGAGGTACTCCAGAAGGCTCTCCAGGGTCGGGGGTTCGGGGATCTCGCGGCCGTAAAACCACTCCAGAGCCGCGTGAAGGCTTCGCCCAAAGGAAAGATAAGGGGTAGGTTCTACCTCGAGGCCGTCCACATACTGGAAGCGATAGGAGAGCGGGCATTTTTCGTAGGCGCTGATCGCCGAGTAGCTCAACCTCAAATGCAAGACCGACTCCCTCTACTCCGTCACTGGCCCAAGGAAAGCGCCTGTCTGCGGGGAAAGATATAATAGCATAATCATCCCATCCCGGTGTGGGTTCAGAATATGGGTTTTTGTCATACGCATCTTATATCATGTTTCCAGCGACGGTATAGACACAAGATATTGTTAGCGGAGGTCTGATTTTGGGGGTTCCCTTCGTTCACCTGCACAACCACACGGAGTTCTCCATGCTTGACGGAGCCGCTCGCATCCCTGACCTGATATCCTCGGCCCGGGATAAGGGATTCGAAGCCCTCGCCATAACGGACCATGGCGGGATGTACGGCGTTGTGCCGTTTTACAAGACAGCGATGGAGATGGGCGTAAAGCCCATACTGGGAGTAGAGGCGTATCTTACCCTGGGATCGCGCTTCGACCGCAAGCCGGTGAAGGAAGACCCCAATTATCACCTTCTGCTCCTCGCGGAGAATCTGGATGGATACCGCAACCTCATGAGGCTGGTGACGGCATCCTTCATGGACGGCTATTATTACAAGCCCCGTATCGACAAGGAGCTCCTGCGCCAATATCACGCTGGGATAATAGGTTGTTCGGCATGCCTGAAGGGTGAGATCGCAGCCCGTCTCCTCGCAGATGACTACGAAGGAGCGGCCGAGGCGGCGCGTGAATATACGTCCATATTCGGCGAGAACAACTTCTTCATCGAGATCATGGACCACTCCCTGCCCGAGGAAAAGAAGATCGCGCCCGGTCTGATCCAGCTCGGCCGCGAGTTGGGAATAGCCGTAATCGCTACCAACGATCTCCATTACGTGAGCAGGGAGGACAGTATCTATCACGATGTGCTGCTGTGCATCCAGACAAACTCAACCCTTGACCAGGAAGACCGTTTGAGATTCTCCAACGACCAGTTCTACCTCAAAGACTTTGACGAGATGAGCGATCTCTTCCGTGAAGTCCCTGAAGCCTTGGCCAATACCGTGGATATCGCGGAAAGGTGCGAGATAGAGATTGATTTCGGTCGCTACCTGCTGCCGAAATACCAGGTGCCTGACGGATACGACCTGGACGATTATCTGGAGAAACTGGCCTGGGAGGGCCTGGTAAAGCTTTACTCGGACGTTACGCCGGATTTGGAGGAGCGCCTGCGGTATGAACTCTCCGTCATCACCGATATGGGTTTTTCCGGGTATTTCCTCATCGTGTGGGATTTCATCAAGTATGCCAAGGAGAACGGTATCATCGTTGGACCGGGCCGCGGCTCGGCCGCCGGCTCACTGGTCGCCTTTTGCCTGGGAATAACCACGGTCGACCCCATCCGCTATGGGCTGCTCTTCGAACGTTTCCTCAATCCCTCACGTCGTACGCTGCCGGATATAGACATCGACTTCTGCTACAAGCGCCGTCCCGAGGTGATCGAGTACGTGAGGAACAAGTACGGCGAAGACCGCGTGGCGCAGATCGTTACCTTCTCCACTATGAAGCCGCGAGCCGCCATACGCGATGCCGGCAGGGTATACAACATGGAATACGGCAAAGTCGACCGCCTGGCAAAGATGGTACCGGAGGTGCTCAACATCACCCTGGACAAAGCGTTGGAGACCTCCCCCGAGCTGCGGGACGCCTTCGAAAACGACGAGTTGTACAGGAAAATCATAGAGACTGCGCGCAAACTGGAGGGGATAACCCGCCAGGACGGCATTCACGCCGCCGGGGTGGTTATAGCCGATAACGAGCTCTCTCTCTATACCCCGTTGCAGCGGCGTGGATCCGAAGAGGAGGTAGTAACCCAGTTCGATATGGACGCCATCCAGTCAATAGGGCTGCTCAAGATGGATTTCCTCGGCCTGCGCACCTTGACGGTGATCAGCGACACCCTGGAGAACATCCAGCGCGTCCATGGCATCAGGGTCGATCTCGACCGTATCCCCCTTGATGACCCCAAGACCTATGAACTGCTGCAGCGCGGGGAATCCATCGGCGTTTTCCAGTTGGAGAGCCCGGGCATGCGTTCTCTGCTGCAGGATCTGCGCCCCGACTGTTTCGAGGATCTCATTGCCGTCCTCGCCCTTTACCGCCCAGGACCGCTCAAGAGCGGCATGGTAAAGGACTTCGTGGGGCGCAAACACGGTCGCATGCCGGCGGAGTATCTTCATGCCGACCTCGAACCGCTGCTCAATGAGACCAACGGCATCATTCTCTACCAGGAGCAGGTCATGCAGCTGGCGGTGGAATTGGCTGGATATACCATGGCCGAAGCCGACGGGTTGCGCGGAGTGGTGGCCAAGAGCAAGGCCGAGCAGATGAAAGAGCAGAAAGACAAGTTCGTGGGGGGCATGGTAAAGGGTGGTTATACGCACCGTCTCGCGGATAAGCTGTTCGAACTGGTAAAGCACTTCGGCGAGTATGGCTTCAACAAGAGCCACTCCACCGCCTATGCGGTGATCTCTTACCAGACCGCTTACCTCAAGGCCCATTTTCCGAAGGAGTTCATGGCGGCCAACCTGACCAGCGTAACCGGGAACAAGGACAAGGTCCCGGTCTTCGTAAACGAGTGTCTCAAGATGGGTATCCGGATACTGCCGCCGGACATCAACGAGAGCCTGAAGGAGTTCACCCCGGTAGAGGAGGGTATCCGTTTCGGGCTTTCAGCGGTACGCAATCTCGGGGAGGGCGCAGCTGAAAAGGTTATCGCCCAGCGCCGGGAAGGCGGTCCATACGAATCCCTGCTGGATTTCTGCCAGCGGGTGGGTTCGGGCACCGTGAACAAGCGAGCGCTTGAGAGCCTGATCAAGAGCGGTGCATTCGATTATCTCGGACTGACCAGGAACCACCTGCTCAAAGTCCATGATCGAGTCGCCGATCTCGCGGCCGAGAAGCAGCGCCTGCTCGACGAGGGACAGCACTCCCTTTTCGAGGACGAGGAGGATGACCCGCTTGCCGCCAACCCCGTCGAGGAGGAGCTTCCCAGGGACAGGCTCCTCGCCTACGAAAAGGAGATGTTGGGCATATACGTTACCGACCATCCGTTGATGCAGGTAAAGGAGATGTTGAAACGCTACGTGGAGAGCGATATCGCCGACCTGTCGGAACTAGGCGATGGGGCCGTGAAGTGGATAGGAGGCATAATAACCAAAAAAACACAGCGGCTGACCCGCAAGAACGAACTCATGGCCAACCTGAACCTCGAGGATCTAACGGGCAGGGTCGAGGTCACCGTATTCCCCGCCCTCTATCTGCAGCACAAGGAATACCTCGAGGAAGATCGCATAATATGTGTAAAGGCCAGGGTCGAGGCGGGAGAAAGGGACGAGGAGGTGGCTGCGGTAAGGGTTGTGGCCCTGGATGTCTCGGAGCCGCGCCTCAAGAGTCCGGAGGAATGCGACCTGTATATCAACATGTGGAACTCGCAGGCGGAGATAGAGACAATGGGAGAATTAAAGAAGATCCTGGGGAGGCACCCTGGCGGCACTGCTGTTAAACTGAAGCTCATGACCGAGGAAGCCGTAAGGGTGTTCAAGCTTCCCGAGGAGTACTGCGTCAGCCCGGACAGCTCCCTCTACGCCGAGGTCCTGGCCCTCCTTGGCGATGGCTGTATCATGTTGGAATAGAGCAATAATGCGGGCAAACTTGCGGTGCATACGAGGTATGGTCTGACTTTTTAGAGCGAGGTCGGAGGCGGTCTTGAGAGTATTTGACAGCAACGAATACGACGATACCGAGACCCTCAGGCAAGCCCTCGGATGGGATTTCTGGATGGAAGAGGGCCCGGTCGACGAGGTACGGGCGATAATTGCACAGGTCCGAGGCGGGGGCGATGATGCTCTCCTGGATTTGACGCGTAGATTTGACGGCGTCGACCTTACAGCCAGAGGCTTGCGCGTAGCCTCCGCGGATCTGTCGCGATGTGCGGAAACCTTGGGCCGCGATTTCACCAATGCCATAAAGGCGGCGGCGAAATCCATTACCTCCTTCCACCGGCATCAGAGCTGGGAATCGCAGTTCTGGGACTCGAGCGAGGGGGCGAGGGTAGGTCAGATGACCAAACCCCTGGACAGGGTAGGCGTATACATACCGGGCGGCAATGCCTCGTATCCCTCCACCGCCTTGATGACGGTGATCCCCGCCAGGGTGGCGGGCGTATCGGAGATTGCGGTATGCGTGCCACCGTCGCAGAGCGGAGAGATAAGCCCCCATACGCTGTTCGCCCTTCAGACCCTCGAGATCGAGGAGATCTATCGTGTGGGAGGAGCGCAGGCAGTTGCGGCGCTGGCCCTGGGAACGGAGACCATAAGGGCGGTGGACAAGATCGTGGGCCCCGGTAATATCTATGTGACCCTGGCCAAGAGAGAGGTTGTGGGCCGTGTAGGCATAGATATGCTTGCCGGACCCAGTGAACTGGTAGTGCTTGCCGATGAAACTGCCGACGCGGAATTCCTGATCCTCGAGATCATGGCCCAGATGGAACACGGAGCGGGAGCCAGGGCATGTCTCATCGCAACCGACGGGGAACTGATCCGGCAGGTCGGGGAAGGACTCGCACGGGACAAGATCCCCGGAGGCGGGGCGCAACCGCAGGCGGTGCTGATCGAAAACATGGATGAGGGGGCGCGACTGGTCAACGAACTTGCTCCAGAGCATCTCTTCATCGCCACGGAGGACGTTACGGATATACTCCCGAAGATACGTAACGCCGGTGCGGTATTCCTGGGTACGGATTCGCCCGTAGCGCTGGGGGATTACGCCGTGGGGGTGAACCATGTTCTGCCCACCAAGGGAGCGGCCCGCTTCTCTTCGCCACTGGGTGTGTATGACTTCGTGAAGATGAGCAACATCGTATTATCCAATCCCAAGGCGAACCGGACCCTGGGCCCTGTTGTAGAGGCCATCGCTAAGGTGGAGGGACTACTCAACCACGCTGAGGCTATGCACAGGAGATACCACTAGGATAGTATGCTAATCTTATGACCATGAGAAAATCGCAACTGCACAGAAAAACCAGCGAGACGGACATAATGCTGGAAATAGACCTCGACGGAAGGGGAGAAGGGGACGTTTCCACGGGTATAGGCTTCTTCGATCACATGCTCGTGCTGCTTGCCCACCATGCCGCTTTTGACCTGAGCCTGAAGGCCGAAGGCGACCTGGAGGTGGACCAGCACCATACCGTGGAGGATGTCGGCCTCTGCCTCGGCAAAAGTCTTGCTGAAGCCCTGGGTGATAAGAAGGGGATAGCGCGCTACGGCTGGTCATTGCTGCCCATGGACGAAGCCCTGTGCCTCGTAGCCCTGGACCTGTCGGGACGGCCGCATCTTTCCTATGAAGTGGACCTGCCGGTGCAGCTGCTCGCGGATTTCGATCCTACCTGTGTCAGGGAGTTCCTGCAGGCACTGGCGAACGCAGGCGGACTGACCCTGCACGTAAAACGCCTGTACGGCGACAACCCGCATCATATCCTCGAGGCTGTGTTCAAAGGGCTCGGAAGAGCCTTGCGGGCGGCAGTCAGCCATGATGTATCCTCCCGGGAAGTGCCCTCCACCAAGGGCACCCTGTAGATAAAGCAGGGGAGCCGGATGATCACGATAGTCGATTATGGCATGGGTAACTTGCGCAGCGTCGAGAAGGCTTTTGCATATCTCGGCTACCGCGCAAGGGTGAGCAACGACCCGGAAAGTATAGAGAAGGCTGCTGGGATCGTCCTTCCCGGCGTCGGTGCCTTCGGCGACGCCATGCAGGAGTTGGAGGGCGGGGGCTTCGTAGAGCTCCTGCGGGGTGCCATAGGCGAGGGCAGACCGTTTCTGGGGATATGCCTGGGATATCAGCTGTTATTCGAGGAGAGCGAGGAGAGCCCCGGGGTAAGGGGGCTGCATATATTGCCGGGACGCGTCGTCAGGTTCCCCGGCAACGAGAAAGTTCCCCATATGGGCTGGAATGACGTGCGTTTGCAGCGACGGCACGAGGTACTGGAGGGAGTAGAGGAAAGCTCTTTCTTCTATTTCGTGCACTCTTACTACGTAGTCCCGCACGATTCCGATGACAGCCTGACCGTTACCGAATATGGAATAGATTTTGCCTCGGGTGTAGCCCGCGACCGTCTGGTCGCGTTCCAGTTCCATCCTGAGAAGAGTAGCGCGTCCGGACTGCGCATCCTGGAGAACTTCGCTCGTATGTGTGTATGAGGGGGATTACGTGTTTCGCATCTATCCCGCCGTTGATATCAAGGGTGGTCGTACCGTCCGCCTTTACCGGGGCGATCTGGACAGGGAGACCGTATATGCGGAAAGGCCCTGGGAAGCGGCAGTGACCTGGCAGAACAAGGGTGCCTCTTTTCTGCACGTGGTGGACCTCGACGGTGCGGCAAAGGGCGAGCTAGTAAACCTCGCCCAGATAAGCGAGATCCTCGAGAGGGTGAACCTCCCCGTGCAATGTGGCGGCGGTGTACGCAGCCGCGACGATATCGAGGGATTGTTGGAGCTGGGCGTGGAGAGGGTTATCCTGGGTACCCGCGCAGTTGAGGAACCCGCGTTCGCCGAGGAGATGATCGGGCTTTATGGCAGCCGTATCATCGTGAGCCTGGATACCAGGGAAGGTGCGGTGGCAACGGGGGCGTGGCGCAAGACCGCGAGACGCGAAATCTCGGATATACTGAACCAGCTCGCGGCATGCGGAGCGGAACGCATCATCCACACCGATATCGCCCGCGACGGTACCCTGGAAGGATACGATACGGGAGCGCTGGAAGCCTTCCTGGACCGAGGCATGGGGATTATAGCCGCGGGAGGCATAAGCGACCTGTCCGATCTGCGCAAGCTCAAGGGACTGGCGGGAAGGGGCCTCGAGGGCGCTATCGTCGGAAGGGCGATCTACACGGGAGACATCGACCTGGCGGAGGCGCTTATGCTCGAAGGGGAATAAAGGCTGCAGGGGAGGCTGCACCCCGGTATTTACGCAACCAGGGAAGAGGGTCAATATCCCGATAAGCAGGCACTCTATACGAGGAGAGGGAATTTATGCATACCAAACGGATAATACCTTGCCTTGACGTCGACAAGGGTCGTGTGGTCAAGGGGATCAACTTTGTATCGCTGCGCGACGCCGGCGATCCCGTCGAGATGGGGGCCGTCTACGATTCCGAAGGCGCCGACGAGCTCGTCTTTCTGGATATCACCGCTTCCCACGAGGAGAGGGATACGGTCTTCGACATGGCGGCACGAGTGGCGGAGCAGGTCTTTATACCGTTTACGGTGGGAGGCGGTCTGCGCAACGAGGTGGACATACGCCACATGCTGGCCACGGGTGCCGACAAAGTCTCGCTGAATACCGCCGCGGTCAAGAACCCCGACCTGATCGCAGCTGCGTCGCGCAGGTTCGGCGCCCAGTGCGTGGTCATAGCTATCGACGCGAAGTCTCGAGGGGTGGGAGGATGGGAGGTTTACGTAAACGGCGGACGCACCCCGACAGGCCTGGATGCGGTGGAATGGGCGCGACGCGTCGAGGCACTCGGAGCCGGGGAGATACTGCTTACCAGCATGGATCGCGACGGGACAAAGGACGGTTACGATCTCGAGCTCACCAGGGCGGTTGTCCAGGCCGTGAACCTGCCGGTGATCGCATCCGGGGGTGCGGGAAACCTCGACCATCTCGCACGGGTCATTTTGGAAGGCGGCGCGGACGCCGTGCTGGCAGCTTCCATCTTCCACTACGGCGAGTTCAGTATCCACGAGGCCAAGGAATTCCTGCGCGGCAAGGGCATACCGGTACGTTTATAAACATGGCCGGGGCCTGATTGG
Source organism: Actinomycetota bacterium (assembly GCA_016931915.1). Taxonomy (GTDB): domain Bacteria; phylum Actinomycetota; class Geothermincolia; order Geothermincolales; family RBG-13-55-18; genus SURF-21. The sequence goes on along the minus strand of JAFGDU010000062.1, from coordinate 15,808 downwards.
CCTCGACCTGACGTGTATGGCCTCGATAATGCCTGTTGCCAGGGCTTAAACCAACTCATGTGACCTCGCTAACACGCATGCGAGACGAGCGATAGAAGACAGGCTGCCCGAGGAATGGTGGACATCAGAGCAGGCCATATGGTAGAAATATCTTCTGTGGTTAGGATTTCAAGGAATCCAGCCGGTAAACTCGAGATAAAAGCGAAGTCGAGAAAGGTAAGGGGGTTGATCAAGGTTGCACGGTAAAAAAATTCTTCTGCTGATCACCGTCGCGGTATTCGTTCTCTCCACGCTGCTCGCATTGCCGGGCTGTGGGGACAGCGGAGAACCGGCGACGAAGGAACCCATCAAGATCGGTGTGGTTCTCTCCGCCAGCGGACCTAACGAGCCGCTGGGTCAGCCCGAGCGCAAGGCCATCGAGCTCTTCGTCGATAGGCTCAACGAGGAGGGCGGCATCGACGGACGCGAGATCGAGGTCATCATCAAGGATGACGAGAGCGACGCCAACAAGGCGCTCGAGGCTACGGTGGAGCTTATAGAGCAGGACGAGGTGGTTGCTCTCATCGGCTCGAGCGGAACCGGTCCCACCCTGTCCATGAAACAGGAAGCGACGACACAGGAGATACCGCAGGTATGCATGGCCGCCGGGCTGGAGATCATGGACGGCGATATCACCTGGATCTTCCGCACGCCGCCATCATCGGCGGAGGCAGGCGAGAACGCCCTCATGTATATCAAGGACGTGCTCGGCGTGAAGCGTATAGCCCTGCTATACGACACGAACGCTTTCGGTACCGACGGCAAGAACGTCATCGAGGCGCTGGCTCCCGACTACGACCTGGAGGTCGTGGTCTCGGAGGGATACCAGACGGACGAGTCTGAGGAGGGCATGGACACCCACCTCACCAACATCCAGACCGCTGATCCCGAGATAGTGTTGGTATGGGGAACCAACCCCGGCCCGGCCAAGATCGCCAAGAAGATGCAGGACAAGGGGATGGATATCCCTTACATGGGCAGCCATGGTATAGCCAACCAGACCTTCATCGAGCTGGGCGGCGATGCCGCCAACGGAGTGCTCTTCCCGGCAGGAAAGATGCTGATATGGGAGAAGGCACTCGAACCCGGCTCCGATCAGTACGACTTCATGGAGGACTTCTCCACGGCCTACAGCGAGGAGTACGGAGAGAACGTCAACACCTTCGCCGGACATGGCTGGGACGCTATCCTCATCATCACCGAGGCTCTCAAGCGTGCAGGGGCGGACGCCACGCCCGCGGACTTGCGCGACGCCATCGAGGAGACCTCTGGCCTGGTGGGAACGGCTGGTATTTTCAGCTACACCAGTTCCAACCACAGCGGCCTCTCTCCTGATGACCTGGTGATGGTGGAGATCGTAGACGGAGCCTGGGAGATAGCGCCAGGGCAGGAATAACAAGAACCGTAAAGACAAAAGGGCGACAGGGAGGAGGCTGTTTCCAACACGGCCTCCTCTTTGCCCTTGTACGAGGAGGAGGCCGCGTAGTTAATTGCTGGATTTTCTCGGCAACTGTCCGCAATACATCGCCAACGGCCTGGCTAACGGGTGCATCTATATCCTGGTGGCCATGGGTTTCAACATCATCTACAGCTCTACCGGGATAATCAACTTCGCCCAGGGCGAGTTCTCCATGTTCGGAGGACTGTTCACGTTCACCTTCGCGGTAACCCTGGGAGTGCCCCTTCCGCTAGCGGTACTGTTGGCGATAGTCTGCACCGCCGCCATAGGAGCGGTAATGGAGCGCACGGTCATCTATCCCCTGAGACACGCCAGTACCTTGGTTGCAATCATCGCTACCATCGGCGTTTCGATACTGTTCAAATCCCTGGGAAGGATATTCTGGCCCAAGGAAGCCTATAAGGTACCCGAGTTCACGTCGGGGAACCTCTCCCTGCCCGGAGCAACTGTAAGCAGGCAGTTCCTGTGGGTATTGGGCCTCACACTCATCAGCGTTCTGCTGGTCTACCTTTTCTTCAACCATACCAGGGTGGGAAAGGCCATGCGGGCATGTTCCATCAACCGCCAGGCATCCAGCCTGGTCGGCATCAACGTCTCCAGGATGTCATTCTATTCGTTTCTTATCGCGGCTTGCCTTGGGAGCCTTGCCGGTATCGTCAACACGCCTTATGCAAGCTACGACTTTGGCCTCTTCCTCGGAATCAAGGGATTCACCGCGGCCGTCGTAGGGGGATTGGGGAATACTTTCGGGGCGGTGGTGGGAGGGCTCGTCCTGGGCTTGATGGAGGAGCTCATCGCCGGCTTCCTCACCGTTGTCCTCTCCGTGCCCTCGGGTTACAAGGATGCGGTGGCGGCAATCCTGCTCATCACGGTGCTGCTGCTGCGGCCCCAGGGAATCATGGGTAGAGCCGTTGCGGAGAAGGTGTGAGAGAATGTCGGAGAGCAAAGATATGGGGCAACCCGAAAGATATTCCGATAAAGCCCTCGCGTTCCTGGACCGTTACAAGGGGCTTTTCGTCTTCGCACTTTTCCTCGCCCTGCTGCCTCTCTGGGCGAAGCCATTGGCCAAACCCCTGGGTATAGACTTTGTATACGTGATGCGTTTGGTGGGAGTATTCACCATAATCGCCGTTGGCCTCAACCTGCTCATGGGCTATGCGGGGCAGGTATCGCTTGGCCACGGCGCGTTCTTCGGCGTGGGTGCCTATACCAGCGCAATTCTCACCGTCAAGGCGGGCTTTCCGGTCTGGCTCGGCATGATCTTCGCGATGCTAGTCGCAGCCATAATAGGGCTGCTTGTTGCTCCTGTACTCCGCCTCAAGGGCCACTACCTGGCCATGGCTACACTGGGGCTTGGTTTCATCGCCTTCGTGTTCTTCCGGGAGATGACCTGGCTGACGGGGGGAAACGTCGGCCTAGGAAGCATACCAAAGCTCTCCTTCCCCGGGATAGAAATAAAGACGAGGACGGGGGAGTTCTACGCGGTATGGATAATCGCCGTCATCGTGCTTGCCCTTTGCTACAACCTGGTTCGTTCCAGGGTGGGCAGGGCCATCAAGGCACTGCACCAGTCGGATATTGCCGCGGAGTCCATGGGCGTAAACGTATCCGGCTACAAGATAAAGATTTTCATGCTCTCCGCGGCACTGGGTGGCCTGGCGGGAGGCATCTTCGCTCATCTGCAAGGCTATATAGACCCCAACCAGTTTTACATCATGCTCTCCATCGAGCTGGTGACCATGGTCGTGGTTGGAGGCATGGAAAGCATCTGGGGGGCGGTAGCGGGCGCTGGATTGATTATCTTCATCCCCAAGCTCGTCGAGGCCCTTCCGAAGTGGCTCGGCGACGTTCCCGCCTGGGTGGAGAACTACAGCAACTACGAGGGCATCGTCTTCGGCCTTATCCTGGTCCTGACCATGATCTTCATGCCCTCAGGCATAACGAGGGGCCTCTCGGACATGGTCAAGTACCGGCGCAGCCCCTTCATTAACCCTTTCCGCAAGAGGGTGGTGGAATAGATGGAAGCCTCGAGAGCGCTCTGGCCGGAAAACGGCCACCACATACTCGAGGTGAGGGAGCTCACCAAGACCTTCGGGGGGCTGGCTGCCGTCAAGGACGTCTCCTTTAAACTGAGGAAAGGAATGATCAAGGCCATCATCGGCCCCAACGGAGCGGGTAAGACGACCCTTTATGACCTCTTGACCGGGATATACCTCCCGGACAGCGGCAGCGTTGTCTTCGAGGGCAGAGAGATAATTGGCATGCCTCCGCACCGCATAACCTCCCTGGGTATGGCGAGGACATTCCAGACCATCCGGCTGTTTCCACGCATGACGGTGCTTGAGAACGTGATGGTGGGGTTGCACCACCGCACGAGGTCCGGCATGTTAAAGGCCTCTCTCAAGCTGCCGTCTGAGCGGAGAGAGGAGAGGGACATGGTCGAGGATGCCCTCGGCTACCTGGATATCGTGGGACTGGATATGCAGGCATCCAGCCTGGCCGGAGCTCTTCCCTTCGGCCAGCAGAGGCTGCTTGAGGTGGCCAGGGCCATGGCGACCGGCCCACGCATAATGCTCCTCGACGAGCCGGCATCAGGCCTGAACACGTACGAGACGCGTGAACTCGGAGAGATAATCTACGGGGTTCGTGACAAAGGCGTTACGGTGATCCTAGTCGAGCACGATATGGGCCTGGTCATGCGCATCTCTGAGGAGGTACTGGTCCTGGATTACGGGGAGATCATCGCCGAGGGCACTCCGGACGAAATACGCAACGATCCCAGGGTGATAGAGGCCTACCTGGGAGCGGAGCTCACTTGATTTGACGGAAGAATGGAACGTGGATCCAGATCGCTGCGGATGATACGGCTGGTGCGACGAAGAAAGGGGTGAGCGCGGGCATTGCTGGAGGTCAAGAACCTCTCCGCCTTCTACGGTAACATCGAGGCCTTGCGGGCCATCGACCTGTGGGCCAGGGCGGGAAGGATCACCACAATAATCGGCGCGAACGGCGCCGGCAAGACGACCCTGCTGAGGGCCATCTCAGGGCTTATCCCCACCCGCTATGGTGAGATCCGCTATGTCGGGCAGGACATAACCAACCTCGAGGCCCACCGTATCGTCAAGATGGGCATCTCGCACGTGCCCGAGGGAAGGCAGGTTTTTTCCATCATGAGCGTGGAGGAAAACCTCGAGCTAGGCGCTTATTCCCGCTCCAGGCGCAGTCGGAGAGGCGGGATTCGGGAGGATCTTGCATTCGTCTACGAGGTCTTTCCGGTACTGGGGGAGAGAAAAGGGCAGTCGGCGGGCACACTGTCCGGCGGGGAACAGCAGATGCTGGCCATGGGCAGGGCGCTTATGGCAAAACCACGCCTCCTGCTTCTGGATGAGCCGTCCATGGGTCTTGCACCCCTGGTTATAAGGGATATATTTACATGCCTGAAACGCCTCCACGATGAGGGATTGACCATACTCCTTGTGGAGCAGGACGCCCAGATCGCCTTGAGCGTATCCGACTACGGGTACGTCATGCGTGCCGGCAAGGTGCGGCTGGAGGGGAGCGCCGGGGAGCTGATGGACAGCGACGAGATAAAGAGTATATACCTGGGAGAGGAACCGCCGACGGAAGAGGATTGATATGGAGTTTAAATTCGACGAGAAAGGCCTGATCCCGGCCATCATCCAGGACTGGGAAAACGGAGAGGTGTTAATGCTCGGTTATATGAACGAGGAATCGCTGCGGCGTACCGTGGAGAGCGGGCGCACCTGGTTCTGGAGCCGCAGCCGGCAGGAGTTCTGGTGCAAGGGGGAGACCTCTGGACACCGCCAGTACGTGAGGGAGATCCGCTACGATTGCGATGCTGATACCCTCCTTATCAAGGTGTTACAGGTAGGCCCGGCATGCCACAAAGGGGAGCGTTCGTGCTTCTACCGCACGATCGAGGAGGCACGCACGGACCAGTACCCTGAGCAGCCTTGATCTATCGGGTGATTCGTTCGCACACATCATATCCAAAGAAGCAGTGCACGCCCGTAAACCATGCCATCTGACAAGGCGAGATATGACGATGCCGTAACCGGGAAGGAGGGGGAATCAGCAGCGCGGAATAATAACTTGACATAAGCGTTGTGTGAATGCCGGAGGGCAAGCGGTGGCTAGCCCTGCATAAGGATTTCAGCTCCTAGAGGCATTTGCCGAATCCTAACATAAATACCCTTGAGAGGGAGGCATGGTAATGTGATTTTATGCCCGCACTGTGGGGCCGAGAATGCTGACAATTCCGAGTTCTGCTCTCTGTGCCTGGCCAGGTTCAATGCGGCGGGCACCTCAGCGACCGTTCAGCAGCAACCGCAGCCGCAGCATTACGCATCACCCGGAGATTACCGGGCCCTGGCACAGGAGGTAGCTCACAACCCCCAGGCCGGCTACGGTGGAGTTGACTCGCAGCAAGGCCAACCCCTTCCCCACCATCCGGCACAACAGCAGCAACCTTACGTAGCGCCGGGCGACTACCAGGCACTCGCTCGGGAGATGGCTCAGAGCCCACAGGCCGGCTATCGAGATTCGGCATACTACCAGGCGGCAAAGGATTATCCGGGCGCTATATCCGGAGTGAGAGCACCATCCTATATGCGTGAGAGAAGCGCCCTGGATATTGCGATTAAAGTGTTTTCATACTCTATTGCCACTTACTTGGTATTGTTCGCCTTGCGCTTCACCATCAGCTTGATACTACTCGGTGCGGCCTTCGGCGGCAGCGAGGCCGGTTTGACATTCGGCATTGTACTTCTGTTCATATCGGATGCACTGGTGCTTGCGCTTGGCGGTTATGCCATATCGGCTAAGGCAATGCACGCGGGTAAGGGCTGGATGTACGGCGTTGCTTGCGCCGCTGTTGTTATCTTCGTGTGGCAACCCCTTGTATCCGTGATTCTTACTTTCCTGATGACTGGAGATGTTTATATACCTATCTTCACCCTCGCAGGGATCCTGTTCTCATTATTCCTTGAGCTACCCATGGGCGCTCTTGGGGGATGGATAGCGGAGAAGAGGTTGATGGGATGATACCACTTTCAATCGATTGGGGGGTGGGCAGATAATGAAATGTCCGAAATGCGGCGCCGAAAACCCCGATAGCGCAGAGTACTGCTCGCTGTGTATGGAGAAATTGCTCAAGCTTGACTCAGGAATCCAGCAAAGTGGGAAGAGCGGGGCGCCGGGCGATCTCTATATCGCGCCAGGCGAGTGGAGGGGAGACGCGGACGTACTGCGCACGTCGGTAAGCAAGGTCGTCGAGACCAAGGTGAAGAAATGGCGAGTGAGGCTGGCGATATACGGGGTGATCATACTATTAGTCGTCATTTGGCTTGTGCTGAGCTTCACGATGTGGGGCAACCCATCCCCCGGCAAGGCATCGACGCAGCTGCTGGATACCATCAACGCCAGAAACCAGGAAGGATTCGTCGCGCTTTTCGAGGATAAGTACAAGGACACGGCAACCAATCTCTATGAGCAGATAGTCACTTATCTCGGGACGGGCGGCAGGTACGAAAATATAGATATGGATGTCGTGGAGGCGTCCGTTTACGATGCCGCGTCCTATATCGAGAGCGGTAATATCGTTATCGGCGGCGGCTCCAGCGTGAGCATAAGCAGCCTGGACAATCTCGTTATCACCCTCGAAAACCACTACGGCAAATGGTATGTCGTCCCCAAGGGGACAAACCTCATCCCTTGAGAGATCACGGGTAAGGGTTATGATTGGGACCCGCCTGTCCTGCAGCATTCTCTGGCGTATTTACGCTTAAATCAGAGAAAAGTTATTGAAATCGCAGCGATGGTATACGATGTAGGGGCATGAGGACTCGAAGGAAAGGCTTGGATTTGGGCTGGAGCGAGAGCTACTACGCGGATATGCAGAGAGAGGCGGAGCAGGAGCTGAGCCGCTGCGCCACGCCGCTGCTCGAAAGCACGCGGAAGTGCAGGAAAGCGCTTGCGTCTTATGGCGATTTCTCGCCTCAAGTCCGCGAGCTCGACGCTCTGCTCGCGCGACTGCAGGAGCTACTGGAGGGGTACCTGCACATCAAACAGGATCATTGATCTCGCCAGCGTTCACCACTCACATTGGCTGGTGATAAAATAGCTCTCGTACATGCCGGAGTGGCGGAACAGGTAGACGCGCTGGTCTCAAAAACCAGTGGGGGCAACCCCGTGCCGGTTCGAGTCCGGCCTTCGGCACCAGAAACAAACCCCGCTGCAAGCGGGGTTTTTCTTCCCGGCAGACTGTCAAGCGTGGTCTGTCACTGCCGGGGTTTATGATGAACCTACGTTCTCCTTGGGTGAGGGGGCGGGGCTTACGGGCCCCGTCCCCGAGCCTCACATCGGGATCCACCGGCAAGAAACCAGCCAAGCGGAAGGAAAGCGGATTTGGCGGCAGTCAAGAGATGGATACTCATCGACGGTCATAGCCTGGCATACAGGGCCTTCTATGCGCTGCCCCCGGACCTAGCTACCTCTTCAGGACAGACTACAAATGCCGTCTACGGTTTTACGTCCATGCTCATAAAGGTACTCGAGGAGCTGAAACCGCAGGCGGTTATCGTAGCCTTCGACAAGGGCAAGCCGGAGTTTCGCACCGAGATGTTCGCCGAGTATAAAGCGCACCGCAAACCGATGCCAGCCGAGCTGCGCGAGCAGATAGACATCATTCACGCCGTTCTGGATGCCCTGGGTATCACCTCTGTCGAGGAAGAAGGTTACGAGGCAGACGACGTGCTGGCGACCCTCACCGCGATACTGCCGGAGGATTGCGAGATCTTCATCGTCACCGGCGATCGTGATGCCCTGCAGCTCGTCGACGAGCGCATAAGTGTGGTGGCAAACCGCAAGGGGATAAGCGATATAATCACCTACGATCCCCGCGCGGTCAAGGAGAAATACGGCGTGGACCCGCATCAGATAGTCGATTACCTTGCACTGAAGGGAGACACATCCGATAACATACCCGGTGTCCCAGGCATCGGCGAGAAGACCGCCGCTGCTTTGATAGGCGAGTACGGAAGTCTTGACGAGGTCCTGGAGAATATCGAGTCCGTCAAGGGAGCCAGGGCCAGGAATGCCTTGGAACAAAACCGCGCAAGCGCGATCATGAGCCGCGAGCTTGCAACCATGCGCAGGGATGTTCCCCTGCGCGACGATGACGTATCCAGCTGGGAGCTGACGCCATGGAACGAGGAGGAGGTGCGCGGCGTTTTCGATTCCCTGGAGTTCAGGAAGCTCTACGAACGCCTGGAGAGCGTTAAGGCGCAGCTCTTCCCCGCTCTGGCTGAGGAAGAACCCGCCGTAAAGATGCTCGACAGAGCGGAATGTCTGCAGGTAGAGGACGCGACCGGCCTCGATGAAGCACTGCGCTCGATGGATAGCTCGGGCGAGCTTTCCATGTACGGGCATATAGAAGGCGAGGGCTTCACCCGCGGCCAGCTCACATCCATATCCTGTGCCAGCGGCGAAAGGGCGTTCCGTTTCTCTCTCGAGGATGAAGGCATACGGGAATACCTGCGGGTTTTTCTGGAACATATCGCGCACGATGGAGGGCAGCGGATAAACTGCTATCGCGGCAAGGATATCATGGTTCAGTGCTCCAGGCTCTACGGCTTCTATCCCCGCTTTGACTTCGATGTGGAGCTGGCCTCGTATCTCGTCAATCCGGCGGGGACAAAACACGGGCTTGAAGATGACGTTCAGCGCTACCTGGGCATCACCCTCAGCGAGAAAGGGGAGGGTCAGCTGGATCTCATCGAGGAGGAAGAGGTAAGGTCGAAAGACGATATGCAGAGGACGCTTGCTGTGTCCAGGCTGGTCGAGCCCCTGGAGGCTGCCATGAATGCAAGGGACCTGAGGCCGCTCTACGAAGACATCGAGATGCCTTTGCAGGAGGTCCTGGCGGACATGGAGGTGCGGGGAATACGGCTCGACAGCGAGCTGCTGAGATCCATGCAGGTGGAGCTGGAGACGGAGCTGCAGGATCTCGAGGCAGACGCCTACGGGCTTGCGGGTGAGGAATTCAACTTGAATTCCCCCCAGCAGCTATCCCGTATCCTTTTCGAAGTGCTCGAGCTGCCTCCCCAGGGGCGTACAAAGACGGGCTTCGCCACCGACATCAGCGTGCTGACGGCGCTGTGTGAAATACATCCCATCGCAGAGATACTGGTGCGTCACCGGGAGCTCTCAAAACTCCTCAATACTTATGTCAGTGCCCTCCCCAAGCTCGTGGACCCGGTGACTAAAAGACTGCATACGTGTTTCAACCAGACTGTAACCGCGACAGGCCGCCTCTCGTCCAGCAACCCCAACCTGCAGAACATTCCCGTGCGCACGGAGCTGGGAAAGACGATACGCAAGGCCTTTCTCCCCAGCTCCCGTGACGGGCTCATATTATCCGCCGACTATTCCCAGATCGAGTTACGGGTGATGGCTCACCTTTCAGGCGACGAGGGGTTGAAGAGGGCTTTTGCAGAGGGACGCGACATACACGCCTCCACGGCCTCGGAGGTGTTCGACGTGCCCTTCGACGAGATCACCGCGGAGCAACGCAGGAAAGCGAAGGCCATAAATTTCGGGATAATCTACGGTATCAGCCCCTTCGGGCTGGCCGAGCAACTTGGTATAGACCAGGTAGAGGCAGAGGATTATATCTCCGGGTATTTCAGGGAGTTCCCGGGAGTACGGAGTTTTCTGGACCGCCAGGTGGAGGAGGCCACGAGGACCGGCTTCGTTGCCACCATCCTGGGGCGCAGGCGAGAGATCCCGGAACTGGCTCAGGGTAACGTGCGCATGCGGCGCCTGGGAGAACGTCTTGCTTTCAACACACCCATCCAGGGCAGTGCCGCGGATATCATCAAGGTAGCCATGTTGCGCGTCCACCGCTGCTTGAAGGAGTCCGGCCTGCGCTCGTCAATCATCCTCCAGGTCCACGACGAGCTCGTATGCGACGTGGAAGGAGAAGAGGCTGCAAGGGTCGAGGAGATAGTGCGCTATGAGATGGAGGGGGCGTATGAACTGGACGTCCCGCTCAAGGTGGACATGGGGTTGGGCCCCACGTGGTACGACGTTAAATAAAGCCTGCAACGAAAAAGCGGGCGCGTCAGCACGCGCCCGCGATTCGTTTGTCTTCAGACTCAGAGGGGAACACATCGGGCCAGGTCGTTGAGGGTACCCTCGACCTTATCAGGCCACTTCAGTTTGACCCGCATACCCACGCTTACCTGGTCCGGTTCGACGCCCTCTATGTTGGCAACGGTCATGGTGTTCGAGCCGTCGAAAACGATACCCGCGAAGATCAGGGGGGTGCCGGACACCTCCTCATCGGAGATGCCCTCGTAAGCCCAGGAGCCGGTGAAGGTGTAGGTGGTGACGGTGGCGGTATCCTTGATCTCGACGAATTCGTCGGGTTCGGATAGGCAGCGGCAGTACGGCTTGGGCATGAAGTATACCATGCCACAACCAGGGCACTTGTTGGCGATGAGTTTCCCCTCCTTCATCGCCTCGAAGACCTTGCGGATGAGCGCGATACTCTCGAACTTCCACTCCCAGGAGGACATGTTCCAGCTTCCCTCAATGGCGATGGTTTCTTTTTTATACTCCATGCTGCTACCTCCTCGGTGTATCCGAGAGAACGGCGACCACGTTCAGGTTCACCGCACCTCCCCAGCCGTGGGCCACTGCCTTATGGACTTCCTTCTTGACCTGCCTCTCACCGCATTTTCCCATGATCTGCAGGGCGCATTCTGCTACGCGTTCCATGGCGGAAGCCCCGATAGCGTTGGTCGATATAACGCCTCCGGAAGGGCATACCGGCAGCTCGCCGTCGAGGTTCATGGAACCGGAATCCAGAATGGAGGGAGCCTCGCCCTCGTCGCAGAGCAGCAACCTCTCGTAGAACATCAGCAGTTGATGCGCGAAGGGCGAATACGGCTCGGCGAGGTCGATCTCGTTGCGGGGGTCCTTGATGCCGGCGAGTTCGTAAGCGCGTGCTGCCGCCATCTTGCAGCTCTCCTGCTCGCAGGGGTCGACATTGGTCGTGCCGGAACCGGCTATCCCAACCAGTGCGGCTTCGTCCGAGAAGGAAGACACGGAGAGCACGTAAGCCGGTTTGTCGGTGAGCTTTTTCGCTTTCTCCCCGGTGGTGAAGAGCATGGCGCAGGCGCCGTCCGTGGCCGGGCATGTATGTCCGAAGCGGATCGGATACTGCAGCAAGGTGGTCTTGGCCACATCTTCCGGAGTTAGGCCCGGCTGTTTGAGGTGAGAGTAAGGGTTGAGGGCAGCGTTGTTGCGGCAGAGCGCCGATACCTTGTCGAGGTGATGGGTGGTGCAACCACTGCTCTTCATATAGCTGGACGCCTGGTATACAGCAACTCCCACCGCGCCCCCTCCGAAGGCGGCGATGAATCCGGGATCTACTCCCAGCTGGAACTGCGCCGCCGCATCCGCGAGGGCCACGGTGTTGAGGCCCATGGTCGAGTTGCCGTCCGACTGCTTCTCGAAGGCGATGCACATAACGGTGTCGTAGAGCCCTGAGGCCACGAGGTAGTAACCGCCGTGGGCCACCGAACCGCCCGTCGTCCCGCCGGTGGTGATGCGGATCATCGGCTTTCCGTATACGCCCCAGTGACCGGCACCCCATTCCTCCGGCATATTCACGCCTTCGAAAGCGGGCATGTTGCCGGTGGCGAAGGCGTCCACATCGGCGGGCTTGAGGCCGGCATCCTCGTAACAGGCGCTGACTGCCTCCCACACCAGTTCGGCGATGTTTACGTCGCGGCGCTTGCTCACGTGCTTGGAGAGGCCGACTCCGACGACAGCTACATCACTTCTAGCCATTTCACTCACCTCCCAGCACGTAGACGATGTTCTCCTGGGCGCAAATCCCCGTTTGCGCTGTGGCCAGCGCGGTCTTCACTCCCTCGACCTGGTGCTTGCCGGCATCGCCGCGTATCTGCATTGTCGCCTCGATAACGCGCGCCAGGCCGGCGGCACATTCTACGTTTGCGCCTAGCGCTCCACCCGATGCGTTCACCGGGAGTTCGCCTTCCATACCCGTGGCGCCGGAGGCGAAAAAAGCGCCTCCCTGCAGGGGTTCGCAGAAGCCCAGGGCCTCGTAGGCCATGAGCTCCTCGTGGGCGAAGCACTCGTGTACCTCCGCCAGGTCTATCTGGGAAGCTGGATTTTCCACGCCAGCCATACCGTAAGCGCTTGCGGCAGCAAGCTTAAGCGAACCCATGCTCTCCAGCGAGCGCTCGGTGAGATATGAGTCGTGGGCAAACCCCACGCCCTTGATCCACACCGGGTTTTCGAACCTGGAGGCAGCCTTGGCGGAGGCCATTACGAGGGCACACGCTCCGTCGCACAGCGGGCCCGTCATGAGATCTGTGATGGGGGAGTAGAGTTGCCTCGAGGCCAGCACCTTAGAGGCATCGGCCCCGGCCAGGGACCTCAAGGCCAGTGGATTGCGCGTCGCGTTGTCGAGGTTTTTAGCGGCTACTGATGCTATCTGCTCCTCGCTCACCCCGGAGACTTCCATGTAGGAACTGGCCTGCAGGGCCCCCGCCGATACCTCGTTGAGCAGCCAGCGCTGGCGGTCGAAGGTGGGGTCGAGCATCATGATTCCCGGGAGGATACCTCTGTATACGGATGCCTGGCTCAACCCTGCCACCAGGGCGATATCGTGGTCTCCCGAGAGGATACGCGTAAGCGCGTAAAGCATGGCGAACGCCCCGTCCATCTCCACCTTTGACTCGTTCTTATGCCAGGCTCCGGCGGGCTCGACCAGCCTCATGTTGGAGATCGTGCGCCCGTCACAATAATCGTTGCTGGCCGTGATGATGGTGTCCAGTTCCTCGCGCTTGATGCCCGCGGCCTCGAGTGCGGCCTTGGTCGCCTTGAGTACCAGCAGTTCTCGCGAGCAGTTGGAATCCTCCTCGTACGGGGTCTGCGCATAGGCGATAATCGCTACTTCTTTATCCATGTTATCGCCCCCTTTCATCCCAGCGGCCGGTAAGCGGCCAGGAGATCGAGTACGTTCTCGGCGTCCGGGTTAAGCACCGCCTCGACCCGCATGCCGACCGAGGCATCATCCCCCTCGAGGCGAGCGGCGATACAGGTATCGGCGCCGTCATGCTTGACCATGGCGATGATCTCCGGGGATTCCAGATCCACCAGGTCGCCGTTGTCGGCAACCTTTACGGACGCCCTGGTGCATGCCTGCACGGTGCCGGTGGCGGGCAGCTCCACCCACTCATCCGCTTTTGCGAAGCAGCGCTCGCAGATCATGCGCGGAGGCAGGAAAACGCGGCCGCATTGCGGACATTTCGAGCCCAGGATCTTGCCCTCCTTCATGCCGTCGTAAAAGTTCTCCATCCAGTTCCCGACCGACCAGTTGAATACCGGGTTGATCGGGATGGATGCCCTGGGTACAGGGTCTTTTGCAGCTTTCGCTCCCATCGGATCACTCCCTTCCCGAGTACGTTGAACCCCTCCTTGCAATCCTAGTTATTGCTGGATGACGAAAGTCCGGAGACAGCCGGACAGGCGCGTGGAGGCATTCATACCTTCGTAACCCTCGTGTTTTAACCTTGAAAATCCGGCTCCCTCCCCAATAGAGTATCTTGCAAAATCACTCTTTAGTCTACCTCTTTTTGGGTTTTCAATTGCCTCTTAAACTTATTAAGCATGCTGATAAACGGGCGTGTAGGACCAGCTACAGCCCGCAGCCATCGAGGATGAGGCGGGTATATTGCGAGGGTGAGGGAACGCCAAGCTCTCCCGCGGACTATATCCCTTGATTAAAATGTATCATGGCGCTACAGCTGAGGCGTAAAGCAGCCGGCAGTCAAGCCTGGCTGCAGGGTCCGAGGCATTGGTGAGGCAATAAAGTATATGCAATAAGCACGCATAAATGCTAAAATTAACTGGCCGTGTGCCTGGACCCGAGAGAGGAGGGCCGTGGCTAAAAAAACTTATTGGAGGAAAGGAACGAATGCTGGACCAAACGGAAAGAGAGTACGACGCTGTAAACCCCTCTGAGACTCCCGAACTGTCCACCCCACTGACCAACTTCGATTATTCCGAAGACGAGGTCCCCAACTATGACAAGACCATCAAGATCTTTTCTGAGGGCGACATCATCGCTGGAACCGTGGTCAAGGTAGACAAGGACGAGGTTCTCCTGGACATCGGCTACAAGTCGGAAGGGGTGATCCCTGCAAGGGAGCTGTCCATTCGCTATGGTGTTAAGACCGAGGACGTGGTCAAGGTGGGTGATGAGATCGACGCCCTTGTCCTGCAGAAAGAGGACAAAGAGGGGCGCCTCATCCTCTCCAAGAAGAGGGCTCAATACGAGCGGTCGTGGAATCAACTCGAGAAAAACATGATCGAGAACGAGCCCATAGAAGGCGAGGTGATAGAGGTAGTCAAGGGCGGCCTTATCCTGGATATCGGGCTGCGCGGATTCCTGCCCGCGTCACTCATCGACGTCCACCGCGTAAAGGAGCTGCACTCCTTCCTGGGCACCAAGTTGACCTGCAAGATCATCGAGATGGACCGCAACCGCAACAACGTGGTTCTCTCGCGCCGTGCGTTCCTCGAGGAGACGGCATCCGAAAGGCGCAAGATCCTCCTGGATAACCTGGAAAAGGGCATGCGCGTATCGGGAAAGGTCTCGAGCATCGTCTCGTTCGGAGCCTTTGTTAACCTGGGGGGGATAGACGGCCTTATCCATATCTCCGAGCTCTCATGGTGTCACGTGGAGAAGCCGAGCGAGGTTCTCTCCGTAGGTGACGAGGTTGACGTGGAGATCCTCGAGGTTGACAAGGAGCGCGAACGCATCTCCCTGAGCCTGAAGGCCTGCCAGGCCGATCCTTGGGAGCAGCTGTCGCGGGACGTACAGGTCGGAGAGGTCATCAGCGGCACGGTGACTAAACTGGTCCCCTTCGGGGCCTTTGTACAGGTAAGACCGGGGATCGAAGGCCTCATACATATTTCCGAACTCTCGCGGCGCCATGTGGAACAGCCGGACGAGGTCGTATCCGTTGGCCAGGATACAGAGGTCAAGGTCATCGACATCGACATCGACCGCAGGCGCATAAGCCTGAGCCTGAAGCAGTTGATGGGCGAGCTGGATGAGGAGGAAGAATACTACGAGGCTGCGGAGCAATTCGAGACGGCGGCTGCCGAGGCCGCCATCGAGGCCGTGGAGGAAGCGATAGTCGAGGAGATAAGCGAGGAGATAGAGGAGGCAACCGGAGCTCCCGTGCC
>JAFGDU010000061.1 GCA_016931915.1 Actinomycetota bacterium | reverse complement strand
TCCATCGCCGGTCTTGAGGAGGATGCCGTCGCCGGCCACCCAGGCGGTCTGCATGTCCAGGGCGGAGATGTCGTAGAGGTCGTTGTCGACGCCGGGATCAGGGAAGGGATCTTGTGAGGAGGTGTCCTTCAGCAGCCTCACCACCGTTCCGCCGCTACCAACCATCCAGGCGTCGAAACCGGTAAAGAACGACTCCATATCGGAGTGCAGGGAGACCTCCCATATGTCAAAGACTTCCTGACCGCCGAAGACAGGGAAGTTCCCGGCTATGATGCTGCCTAGGCCGGGCAAGGCGAAACTGCCTGTCGAGTCCACGCCGCCGATCACGGCGAAATCTTGACCGAGGGCGCCGACGGAGAGGAAGTCGCAGTCCACTCCCGATAATCCCTGCATCTCCCAGGTGTCACCCCCGTCGGTGGTCTTCTGCAACGCCATCACCCCTGATACCCAAACGGTCTCAGCATCCGCGGCGCAGACCGCCGGGTAGATAGCCTGTCCGGGCATGATCTTTTCCCAGGTGGCACCCCCGTCCTGCGTCCTGTATACCGCGCTCATGTCCGGGTCGTAGGGAGCGTAGGTGCTTCCTCCCGCGACCCAGGCGGTGTTTGCGTCAAGCACCGACACCCCGTTGTAGGTGTTGCCTTCCTCCGGGGCGCAGGACTGCCAGTTCTCGCCCCCATCGGTGGTCTTGCAGACCAGACCCATGCATGCGAACCATGCGTTGTTCGCATCCAATGCGGCGATCTTCGCGCTCGAGCCGACGTAGGACACTGAGTACTGGTTTTCCCAGTTCATCCCGCCGTCGCTGGTCTTCAATACCTCGTCGCCTATAATCCATGCGGTAGTAGCATCTACCACGGCTACATCCATGAAGGTATGGCGGTCTCTCTCGAGTAGAGTTGACCACGTGGCCCCCCCATCCACCGTAAGGAGGGCGACACCGCAGAACCTCCATTGCCAGACATTCTCTGCTATTATCTTGTTGCCCACGGCCAGGGCGACGTCAGCATTCAGGGCGGAGATGCCCATGAACATGTACCCGGGGCTGTCCTGTTTCTGAACGGTCCAGTTAGCTCCGCCGTCGCCGGTCTTGAGGATCGAGTAGGTGCCCGTGGACGGGTCTGTATGTATAGTCCAGGCCGTGTTCTCATCCACCGCGCTGATATCGTAGAAGACTCCGGGCAACTCCGGTCCCTGGGAAATCCAGCTCTCTCCCCCGTCCGTGGTCCTGCATATCAGACCATCCGGGCTACCGTATGTATCGCTTCCAGAGGCCCAGGCGGTGGAGGCATCGACGGCGTCGATGCTGCTGATGCCAAGGGCGAACTCGACCTCCAGTACTTCCCATCCCGAGCCCGGGTCGGCCAGGGCCGTAGCGCCCGTGCCGGATGGCAGGATCAGAACCGCCAGGGACAGGAGCAGGCAGACCAGAAAAGGGACAATGGATTTATAGAGCTTTCCGAACAACGCAAGCATGATGACCCCCCAGTTTCCCCTCAACGAGTAATGAGCCTAGCATGCAGGCGGTGAAGCATCGGTAAGCCTTATCCGCCCTCTATTTTGCCTTTATAACCCCATTACACCACGTTACCTTACGTTAACGTATATTATAACCAGCTTTGTCCAACCCGACAATATACCGACGAGAGACATCCCCGTTCATGGAGCACAACGTCGGCCGGCTGACTCCCGCAATAACCTGTCTAGGCATCTCAACGGACCTACCCGCCTCTTTAACCTGGGCTGCATATTGCAATAAAACACATTGCGCCATACATAAGTTTTGATTTAATATGCTATAAAGCGACACGGAGTCGGAAAAGGAGGGTGAGATGGATTGCTGCGCAGAATGCGCGACCACAGGCACGGGGTGCGAAACCAGCGAGCCGCATCCCAACCCGCTGATCATGGCCCTACGCTTCGTTGCCTTCGGCCTCGGTCTCGTGGCTGCCCTGGGCGGGATGATCAAGGAGAGGAAGTTCAAGCACCTGGCTTTCTGGCTGGGGACGTGGGCCCTGTTCCTGTCCTGGCCACGCTACCTCATCTGCTCCCGCTGTGAAGGCTACGGCAAGAAATGCTACCCCTATTACCTGGGCAAGTACACCTCCCTGATATTCCCTAAGGTCGAGGGAAAGGAAGTGAGGCCGCTGGGGTTCGCCCTCGAAGGCTTCTGCCTCTCGTCCATGTTCTGGACGCCCGCGCTTGCATTGCGCAATAACCACGAGCTGTTCACGCGCTACATGATCATCATGCAGCTGGTAACGATCGGGCAGTTCTTTCACGCCTGCCGCTGGTGCGCCGCCAATTCCACGCAGGGATGGAAGAACGTATGCCCCGCGCACCGCGCCTGGAAGAAGATACTGAAGATCTCATGATCTATATCCCTTATATCCTTGCCGGGACAAGGGGATCGAGCCGCTGTCGCGGTGGTCCGCAGGACGAAAGGGAGCCTAATGCGAGGAAATAAGTCATCTGCAATCTGCATATTTCTGGTGGTTGTTCTGACCACCTTCGTCCTGTGCCCCATGGCCCGGGCCGGCGATACGAACGCAGCCGGCAGCGAGGTGGCGCCCCAGGATATATTCACCGCCCGTACCGCGGACGGCGTGGACCTGGCCATGCGTCGCTACCGCCCGGATAAACACAGCCCCCTGCGGGAAGGCGCCCAGCCGGTGATCCTCATGCCCGGGATGGCATGCAACTATAATTACTTCGACGTCCACACCCCGGACGGAGCTGCATATGGCGCAGAGCTCCCCGGGGAGCTGGCCCCCTGGGCCGAGGGAGACGCTTATCTCCAGGACGACCCACTCAGATATTACAGCCTGGCCTACTATCTCTGGAGCCGGGGTTACGACGTCTGGCTGGCCAACTACCGCGGCCAGGGCAGGGGAGAGGTCCGCAGCGGGGGGGCTACCGGGTATGCCATAGACGAACTGGGCATCTACGACATGCCGGCCATCATCTCCAGGGTCAACGAGGTTACCGGGCTGAAACCTGTGTGGGCCGGGCACAGCATGGGCGGCGTGATGTCATATATGTACCTCGAGGGAGCGAGGTTCGAGAACATGGAGGACGCGAATTCCAGGGTCATCTCGGATCCCGCGCTGGTCGCAGAGCGTAACAACGGAGATGGGCCCCAGGCCTTGAGGGGCTTGATCTCGCTGGACGGTCCGGCTTATCCCTGCGGAGACTTGCCATGGCTGATGGGGGTGCTGTTGTGGACGGCCTTTTATGTACCCTACAACCTGGACCTCAGGCCCATCACCTCCAACCTGGGCGCGGTGGCCGCTTCCCCGGTACTTGCCCTGGAGGAGATTCTCTACGCGGTATGGGGTTCCTTCGGTTATCCCGACTTTATCTTCCCCCTGAACCTCTGCCTGTCCATCAACCCGGGGAACTTCGATGGGGCCGTCTCGCAGTTCTTCTTCCAGAACGTGGCCGACGGCTTCAGCTCGCGTGCGGTGGTGCAGTTCCTCGATGCGTGCGTCAACCACAAGATGAGGGAGGATTACCGCAACGGTTTCTGCAGGTTCTGGCTGTGGTGCCCGCCCACGCCATGCACGGGAGACGGCTATTATTACTATTCGGACAACCTGGACAAGATAAGCCTCCCCTCCCTGATCATCATCGACGCCACCCGGGACATCACCGCTCCCGGGGACGTCCAGGCCGTCTACGACCTCAAGACGCGCGATCCCGGGGACCAGTACCACGTGATCCCCGGGACCGCCCATGCGGACCTGGTCGTGGGATTGAACGCGCCGTGCGACCTGTATCCTAAGATAGGCGCGTGGCTGGAGTCGCTGTAGCGGCGGTCAGGGGATCTTCTCCACGCGGAAAGAGGTGCGCCAGGGTGGGGTGCCGTGGCGCATGTATACCACGCCGCTCCCGCGCAGCCCCAGGCTCTTGGCCTCGCGGTAGACATAGATGACCGCGTCGCGTGCGCGGGCCCCCAACTCGGCCCCGGCGGTATAGACGTGCATCTCCAGGTTATGGGAGTCGAGGCCGGCCAGGCGCCCCACCTTGCGGGCATCCACGAAGCAGCGCTTTGACTTCAGCATGAGCCAGTCGCCGGCCTCCCGCACCTGCAGCCTCAGTTCCTCGCCCTCCTCGCCCAGACATTTGCCCGCCGTGTCCGCCTCAACCCGGCAGCAGTTCGCGCGGCGGAAGCAGTAGTCGCCCACCGTCTCAGCCCTGATCCTGAGGTATTTGGACTTCAGGCCGGCGAAGTTCCCTATGCGCCTGGATCTGATCTCAAGCCACCTCTCGGGCGCTCCCTCCGCCTGCATGCCCACGTAATCGAGGCCGTCCGGGATATCCCATTCGCCGCCACACTGGCGGGAGTAAGCCTCCACCCCCAGGCTGGTGAGATAGCCCACGGCCTCGCGCTGCCACTGCATGCGCAGGCGCAGGTAATCGCAGGATGCCTCCTGCATCAGCCTCTCGGCTATCTCGACCAACTCTCCGTCATCGCGTGCCGGTAGGGCCCGGCGCACCCGGGCCTTGGTGAGCTTGTCCCGCGAACGCAGGTTGAGGAAGAAATCGGCCAGGGCGAAGTCCCTGAAGCGCGCCTTGCGCGCCTCCTCTTCCCGGCGGTTCGTCTCCAGGATCTCCTGCAGGGATTCGGAGCTGCCGCTGAAGACAGGCTTGGGGAGTTTCATTTAAACCAACCCCCGCAAAACGTGTAGTACAGGCTGCGGCTTGACGCAAGTGCCTGATGGCGGGGCGAATGACGTTGGCAGTGATTCCCCGTAAGGGCACATACCGCACGATCAACGTCCGGGTGAGATTGCCGCGCTCCACTCACTATGTTCGCTCCACTCGCAATGACATTAAAGCTCAAGCGTACAATTCCTGGGCCTTGCCGGCGACGATACGCACCAGGTCCCTTCCCCGCGTGACCGGGAAGATATCGTAACCCGCCTCCCTTATAGCCTCAGCCTTTTCGTTGTAGGCCTGGTCTATGAGGAAAACCGAGCCGGAGTTCTCCGGGTGCATCTGCAGTGCTTCGCCCAGGTGGTAGGACGCCTCGGCTATGTTGGTGATCTCGGTGTCCGAGATGAGGCAGAAGTGCTTGGGGCGATGGTTCTCCAGCCCGGCGATGTAGCGGAACTCCTGCACGGGGAAGACGGTGCCCCCTCCGTAATAGGTGACCAGCCCCTCCTCCACCTGGCGGAGGTCCCACACTGGCTTGACCACCAGGGAGCGCTGCTGGTCGGAGTAGACCACCAGGCCTACCTTGGCCCCCAGGTTGCCGGCGCTGCGGGCCATCACGAACCCCGCCAGGACGGCGTTGGCCACCTCGGCGGTGGGATTGGTCATGGAGCCGGACGCATCCAGGATGATGATGACGTCCGGGGGCGTCTTGCGCCGCGCTACCACCTCCATCTCCACCTTCTCCCACTGCTTGGTGGTGAGCGTGGGCACCGCCTTGCCGCAGGTATACAGGGTGTAAGGGAGGTCCAGGCTCTCGAAGGGATCGGCCATGCCCCAGGCCAGGGGGGCGTGGGGAACCTCCTCGCCGGCCTCGCTGCGCACCGGTTGGAATCTCACCTCGTAGCGGCGTGAGAGGTCGCGGTAGTACCACACCAGTGCCTGGGTCTCGGAACCGGCGCCTATCCCCCCCACCAGCTCCTTGAAGTCCTGCATCCCCATCTCCTGGGCCATGGAGCGCAGCGCCTCCTCGGCCGAGCGGTTGCGCATCTCGTCGATGCCGTGGTCCATGAGGCGGCTGTCATCCATCTCCTGGGGGTCCTCGTAGTATTTATTCAGATAGCCCACGAGGAAGCGCACCTTCTCCTCCCAACCCGCGGCGGCGAAGGGGCGGTCGAGAACGCGCGAGGCGAGGCGGCAGGCATCATCGCGCATCTCCCTGGGCACCCTGCCCACCAGAGTCTCCTGCGCGTCCCACATCTCCTCGAAGCAGCAGAGCAGGAACTTCCACATCTTGCTCTGCTTCCAGCCCTTGGCCTTGTCCAGGGCATGATAAAGGCCGATCATCTCCTCGCGCATGCCGTTGCGGGCCGCGTAGGTCACGTTGACCATATCGCTGAAGAGGCGCTGAATGGACATGGCTTCGTTGAAGGTCACCGTGCGGCCGCGGTCCTTAACCTCCTCCAGGGCGAGCTTGGCGGCGGCGGTGAGCCGCAGCGAGGTGCGCATGTCGAAGGGAGCGAGGGCGTAGTGGAGCAACTGATAGACCACCACGGCCTCCAGGTTCTGGATACCGATCTTCTCGATCACCTCGGGGACGTTGATGTAGACGCGGTTTTCCGTGGGTTCCCAGAAGCCGAACTCGCCGTTCAGCTTGGCGGCATGCTCGTGGCTGGCGGGGTTGAGCACGAACTCGGGGTCCATGATGCGCGGGTAGCTGCAGAAGGCCCGCGCCCTCTCCAGGACTTCCTCCAGGTCTACGCCCATGATCTGCAACTGGCACTCACCTCTGGCTCTCGCGTGCGAGCTCCCGGTAGACCTGGCGCAGCATGGTCGCGATAGGGTACTTGGCGGGCGAATCGTAACTCTTCAAGGACTCCAGGGCTTCCAGCACCAATCCCGGGTCGACCGACTGGTTCTTTACCGCCTGCTCGTAGAGCTCGAGGACGCCGTCGAGGGTCTTGATCATGCGGCGGCTCTTGAGGTAATGGTTGCGCGAGGTGGCGAAGAGGTCCTTCACCAGGGAGATGCGGTCGTTCATGAACTCCGGGCGCTCGGACCACGCGCGGTCGGTGGGGATGAGCTTGAACCAGAGCACGTAGGGTACCACCGCCTCCACTTCCTCCAGCCCCGCTCTCTCGCGGCCGCGGAACCACGCCAGGGCCTTGGCATAGCGCTCGATGGTCTTTCCCGCCCGCACGCTGACCTCGTTCTCCGTCTTGTAGCATATGTTCTCGGTGTTGTGGTAGTGGCACCCGCCCAGGTGGCCTCCTCCCCCAGCGCCTCCATCGTCGACCTGGGAGCAGAGGATAGGCGGCTTGACGAACCAGGCGAAACCCTTGTTCTTGCGCTCGATGTCCGGGGAGGCCAGGGTGCAGCCGTTGAGCTCGGAGATAAAATTGTAGAGGATATAGAGGGCGTCGGGCTCTATCTCTATGGCGGCTATCTGCTCGCGCATGGTTTCGAAATCCGCCGCGGTCAGCTTTATATCCATTTCGCCGCGCAGGTGGGCCACGTAGGCCTCCTCGTTCCCGGTGAGCTTGCGGTCCTCCCCACCCTGCGCCATCTCCAGGAAATAGGGGTTGAGGGTGGGTGCGAACACGCCCACGTCTATGCGGTCAAGGAAGGGCGGCGTGAGGTCCGAAGAGGCCACGTCCCGGAAGTTGGCAGTAAGGAAGGTGGCGCCCTCCGCGGCGTAGATCTTGGAGTCGCCGTAGACCGAGAAACCGCGGTCCATCATCTCCAGCAGGTTGTTGGTACGCCCGGGGGTGAGGCGGTTGACCTCGTCCACCATGCGGAAGGGGGAGAGCATGAACTTGCGCGGGATGATCTCCTCCTCGCCGTCGCGCATGAGTTTGCCCAGGTGCGGCCGGCCTATCATCTTCTCCTCGGTGAGCTCGTGGTGGCCGTGGATGGTGGCCTCGTGGATGGCCTCCATCACCTTGAAGTCACCGCTGCCGTCCCCGAAGGTCTCCTCGAGCAAGGTGCCGTGCACGAAGGCTCCCACGAACTCCGCGGAGGTGGTCTTGCCCGAGCCCGGGGAGCCGTAGAGGATCATGGTGCCGTTGCGCAGCACCGAGGTGAGCAGGGCCAGGAGCAGCGGGGAATTGTAGCTCTCCTCGGCCAGCACGATGCTCTCCGTCTCGTTCAGGTTCAGGGGCACTTCCTTCTTCTCGCGGAAGCGGATATCGTGATTGAGGTTTATATACAGCCCGCTGTCCTCGATGGCGTCGTAGATCTGCCGCAGTTTGTGGTTCAGTTCATTCATATTCCGTCCTTTTCCCGCTCCATACGTTCTCCCTGGCTTGCCGCACCGGGTCCGGCCAGGTGTGGCCTCTGCTATAATGATTCTACCTTATCCCGGTATGGGCAAGGGTAATGTCCGTCAAAGTGGGGTTTCGGGTCTTTTTCGCTAGGTCTTTAGGGAACCAGGCAACCCCTCCAGGGGGGACAGGACCCGCTACCGCAGGTTCACTCGAGGGAGGTCACCATGGATAACGAAAAGATGATGAAGTTCGCGAAGCAACTACCCGTCATGCATGCCTTCGAGGCCCTCATCGCCATGCGTGCGGCCAAGAAGCGCGGTCTGAGCCCGGTGAAGTACTTCCTTCTCACCTCGGTATTCGGGGTCTTCGTGCTCATACCCCTGCTGCGCAAGCCCAAGCTGCCAAAGGCGAGTGAGAAGGTGGATATCTGAGCGCAGGCGTCAAAGTCAGGCTGCACTACGGACTTACCGCTATCTTCGTGCCACGAGCATATTGTCAAGCGGCAAATCGGATCACGTGTCGCGAGGCGGCTCATCTACCTACATTACCGGTTCGCCGCGCTTTCTGATACAACCTGGAGGTAGCCATGAACGTTCCGGAATGGTTGAAGAAGTTCATAAAGATATGGATCGCCGCGGCGGTCATCGGCCACTCCCTGGAAGCCCCCTTCGCCTACCGGGCCGCGAAGAAGAGGGGTGAGAATCCCAGGGAATATCTCCTCCGCACCCTGGCACTGGGCGCCATCGCCCTCATACCCCTGCTGCGCAAGCCGAAGCTGGAAGCTGGAAGCGCGCCAGTAGATCTGTAATCAGGCCCAGAAGCACCTACCCG
>JAFGDU010000060.1 GCA_016931915.1 Actinomycetota bacterium | reverse complement strand
GCTGAAGTCGCCGCTCAGCAGCGGTTTCTTGAGTACCCGCACGCCGCCTTCCTCCACCACCAGCCCCAGCCCGTCGATGTCCCTGGTCGGCCTGGAGATGATCCCCTGCATGAGCAGTACCATGGCGCCGCAGACGACGATGTCCACCGGAGCGATGCCCTGCTCCTCCATGACCGTGCCCAGCGCCGACAGCATCTCCTCCGCTTTGAGCTGGTCCATAGTCGCTTCAATCACCTCAATAGTCAACATTATTATTGATAACTGTTACTATTATTTATGATAACTTTAGCGCTATCGAGTCCGGATGTCAATATATGTCAATATGATAGTGTGTTGGGCTTCAGCCTTTGATGGGCGGGTGTTGAGTATCGCGCCAATAGAGCTGGATATTCACAGCCTGCTACTATCCCTCCTTCTCGTTCTCCTCGACACGCGCCTTGACCAGCTCAGTGACCAGCGCCGCCGGGAGCGGCCGGTCGGGTAAGAAGTGGATGGTGGCGCCGCTGACTTCGAAGCCCTCGATGTCCGCGGCCTTCTCTTTCACCAGGTCCGGGCTCATGACGTAAAAGCTCATGAAGTCCTTCTGCGCCGCGAAGCCTACCAGGTCACCATGATGCTTGAACACGGGGATCTTATATTTGACCGTCTCGACCGCCTCCGGCGCAGCGGCCCTGACCGTCTCGCGAAGTCTCTCGAGAACGGCCCGTTCCTCCCGCGGAAGGTCGGCGAGATAATCGTCTATATCTCCAGGTTGCGCGCTCTTTGCAGCCCTGTCTCCGGGAGTCTGGTCGCTCATGTTATTCATTCCCCCTGTCCATACCATGATCGGAACATGATCGTACATATCATGCTACACGTCAGTGCCGGTGGGTACAATGGACTGAAGGAAGAGGGTTTTTACCTCACGAAGGACCCTGAAAACCGGTTGATGGAGGGAAGCCATGCCCCTGGATAAGATACGCAAGCGAGACGGCTCGGTGGTGCCGTTCGAGGGAGCGAAGATCGCAACCGCCATACGCAAGGCCATCGAGGAAGTAAAAGAATGCGAACCCTCGCGGGCCGAGGAACTCACCCGCGAGGTGGTCGGCAGGCTCGAAGATCGCTTCGCCACTGAAATTCCGAGCGTGGAAGAAGTGCAGGACCTGGTGGAGGATACCCTTATCGAGAACGAGCTCCCCCGCACCGCGAAGTCCTACATCCTCTATCGCGAGCGCCGTGCGGAGATACGACGCACCAAGGACTTTATCGGGGTAAAGGACGAGCTCAAGCTAACAGTGAACGCCGTCAACGTGCTCAAGAAGCGCTACCTCCTCAAGGACGAGGAAGGCCAGGTGGTGGAGACTCCCGACGAGATGTTCCGCAGGGTAGCCAGGGCCGTTGCGGAAGCGGACCGGGCATACGACCCTGGTGCCGACACCGCTGCCCGGGAGGAGGAATTCTACCGCCTCATGGTCTCCCTTGATTTCCTGCCCAACTCCCCGACCCTGATGAACGCCGGGACGGGGGTGGGGCAGCTCTCCGCCTGTTTCGTGCTGCCCGTCGAGGATTCCATACCCGGCATCTTCGATGCCGTGAAGTACATGGCACTGGTGCACAAATCGGGTGGAGGCACCGGTTTCTCCTTCTCGCGCCTGCGCCCCCGCGGTGACGTGGTACAGTCCACCATGGGCATCGCTTCCGGGCCGATCTCCTTCATGCGCATCTTCGACGTCACCACTGAGATAATTCGCCAGGGCGGCAGGCGGCGCGGCGCCAACATGGGCATCCTGCGCTGCGACCATCCCGACATACTGGACTTTATAACCGCCAAGGACCAGGACGGATTCCTCTCCAACTTCAACCTCTCGGTCGGCATCAGCGACGAGTTCATGCAGGCGCTGGAGAAGGACGATGTCTATTTCCTGCGCAATCCGCGCAGCGGCGCGGTCAGCGGTACCCTGCACGCCCGCGACGTCTTCAACCTCATCGTCACCCAGGCCTGGCGTACGGGTGATCCGGGGCTCGTCTTCATGGACACCATAAACCGGGGCAATCCCACCCCGCACATCGGCGAGATCGAGTCCACCAATCCCTGCGGCGAGCAGCCCCTGCTCCCCTGGGAGAGCTGCAACCTGGGCTCCATCAACCTGAAAAACATGGTGCAGGGCGGGCGGTGGGACCGGGAGAGGCTGGCAAGCACTATCCGGGCCGCCGTGCATTTTCTGGATAACGTCATCGATATCAATCGCTGGCCTCTCCCCGATACGGAACGCATGACCCTGGGCAACCGCAAGATCGGCCTGGGGGTCATGGGTTTCGCGGACGCGCTGCTCCTGATGGGCATTCCCTACGACTCCGAGGAAGGGCTGCAGGCGGCAGAGGACATCGCCGGCATCCTCGAGGAGGAATCTCACCAGGCCAGCGGCGAGCTGGCGGCTGAGCGGGGCTTGTTCCCCAACTACGAAGGTTCCGTCTGGCACCGGCAAGGCAAGCCCATGCGCAACGCCACCACTGTCACCATCGCGCCGACGGGCACCATCAGCATCATAGCCGGGTGTTCTTCCGGCATCGAGCCGCTCTTCGCCATCTCCTTCGTGCGTAACGTGATTGAGGGCACCCAGCTCATGGAGATCAATCCCATATTCGAGGAGACCGCCAAGGAACACGGATTCTACAGCAACGATCTCATGATGGATATCGCGCGCAGCGGTACCCTGCAGCATGTCGAAGGGATGGGCGAAGACGTAAGGCGTACCTTCGTCACCGCTTTCGATATCGCTCCCGAATGGCACGTGCGTATGCAGGCGGTATTCCAGCAGCACTGCGACAACGCCGTCTCCAAGACTATCAACTTCGCCTCCGATGCCTCCATCGACGATATCGAGGAAGCTTACCGCATGGCGTACGATCTCGGCTGTAAGGGTATCACCGTCTACCGCTACGGCAGCAAGCGCGAACAGGTCTTGTACCTCGGAAGCGACTCGCTGATGCGGCTGCTGGAGAGGCCGGAATACACCATGGCGGAGGCGGAGTACGCCGGGGGCTGTCCGACTCCCCTTTGTTTCTTCTAGCCGGGGAGGCGGGATTCAAAGACGTGCGGCTGCTCATCGCCTACTGTGGAGGACCCATCCCTATCAAACGGGACAACTTCACCGTTACCTTTGACGACACCTTCGCCAAGCGCTTCATACGTCATCTCGCCTGTGAGGAGGATTACTGCAACGGCTGCGGCGTGCTCTGCGACCACTGCCGCGACACCTATCCCATCGACTTCGCGGGCGACATCATGGGCATAGAGCAGTACCCCTCCGTCCTGCCCTACTACCTGGACGACCCCCTGGAGCTCATCGGGGGGGAGCTGCCCCCCCACGACGCCACGGTGGCCATAAACGTGCACCAGGAGATACTGCTGGCCCTGCCCCGGGCGGCCAGGGCCGCGGGCTCGCGGGTGATCGTGGCGCCCACGGAGGGGCCGGATTGGGTCAGCCGCTGGGTGAGGGGGCAGGTGAAGAAGGTGTGCCGGGAACTGGACATGGGGTGCGCCTTCCCCAAGCCCTTCTGTTCCCTGACCACCGGGATACACCCGGCGGTGGACGAGTTCATGGATTATTTCCGCATAGGCTATCCCAAGCTGCAGCTGGAGTTGGGCGACGGCTACATCAAGGACGCCAAGGTATTGCGCAGCGCCCCCTGCGGCAACACCTACTACGTCGCCTTCAACCTCAGGGGGGCGCCCCTGGAAGCCTCCGTGGCAGAGGTGGTGGCAAAATACTGGCACAGCTTCCCCTGCGTCGCCTCCATGCAGATAGATCGCGAGTTGGGGGAGACCATCCTGCACATGGGGGGCTTCATGCACTACCGCGCGGTGCAGGAAGCCCTGGCCGAGGTGGGGGTAGCGGTGGAGCTACCGACCTCGCCCGCCATGTCCCGCGTATCCGCACGCTGACGCGCCGGTCCAGGTCAAAGACGAAAGAGCCGTGGAAGGATTAACGACCGGCGCCGCAGAATAAGGCCACGGGAGCGTCGGCCGCGCCGGTTACCGGGCCGCATGCGGTCCTCAATAGGGTGGAGAATGCTACCGAGATATACTATTAGCGTAGAATTATATAGAACAGAGGTGCTTGCATGGCCGAGAAGAAGATAGTGGTCGCCGACGACGATCCACATATCCGCCGCCTCATCGCGGAGCTGCTCATGGCGGAGGGATTCAAGGTGCTCCTGGCCGAGGACGGGGAGGAAGCCCTCACCGTGTGCCGCGAGGAACACCCGGACCTCATGATCCTGGACATCATCATGCCCAAGATGGACGGCATGGAGGTCTGCCGCCGCCTGCGCGACGAGACGGCCGCCCCCATCGTCTTCCTCACCGCCAAGGACGACATCACCGACCTGGTGAGCGGGCTGGCCATCGGGGGCGACGATTACATCACCAAGCCCTTCAAGGGCGCGGAGCTTATCGCCAGGATCAAGGCGGCGCTGCGCCGCGCGGACATGGTGCGTGACTCCACCGAGAAGGAGGAATACGTCTCCATAGGGGGCCTGGAGATCGACCGCAAGCGGCGGGAGATCTCCCTGGACGGCAAGCCCGTCGACCTCACCCAGACCGAGTTCGACCTGCTGTGGCTCCTGGCCAGCCACCGCGGCACCGTCTATTCGCGCAAGGACATAGTCAAGGCGCTGTGGGGTTATGAGGACCCCGGCATCTCGCGCACCATCGACACCCACGTCGCCAGGCTGCGCAAGAAGATCGAGCGCGAATCCTCCAGCCCCGAGTTCATCAAAACCGTGACCGGCGTGGGATACAAGTTCTTCTGAATCCCAAATGTCCCTTTTTAGGGGTCAGCCCCGGACACGGGACATTCTCGTCCCTTTTTAGGGGTCAGGTCTTAAAGTTGACCTTTAAATCCACGGGTCTCCTCGATTCAGTCCCTTATGCAGCCTGGGGTTCCTGCTGTTCTCGCTCTGACATCACTGTGACAAGGTTTTCATCCTCTTTTTGCAGGCCGATGTGTGATAACGGCATGAAAGATATAAAATGGGCAGCAAATACGCTTGACTAGAATATTATTCTAGAATATAATTCTAATCATGAGAAAGCGTTCGCAACAATCAAGGTCCCTCATACGCAGGGAGGAAATCATAAGGTCCGCCCTGGACTGCTTCGTTGAGAACGGCTACACGGATACGACCATGGATGATATCCGCACCCGTTCCGGTGCCAGCAACGGCAGCATCTACCACCACTTCAAGAGCAAGGAACAACTTGCAGCCGCCGTCTACCTGGAGGGAATCGCAGATTTCCAGTCCGGCTTCCTCGCGGAACTGGAGAAGAACCCAGGTCCCCGCGAGGGCATAGCTGCGATGATCGCCTACGTCCTGCACTGGATGGAAGAGAACCCCGCATGGGCGCGCTTCCTGCTGCAGACGGGTCATACCAAACTGGTCGAGAGCTCCAACGGCAGCATCGCAGAGAGCAACCTCGAGTTCTTCGCGAAGATCGTGCAGTGGCTGGAAAAGCACCGCGAGGAAGGAGAGTTTAGGCCCCTGCCTATAGAGATATATCTTCCCCTGATACTGGCTCCATGCTACGAATTCGGGCGTTTCTGGCTCTCCGGCATGGCGAGTTTCAGCATCGCCTCCGCAGCGGAATCTTTCGCGGAAGCGGCCTGGCTGTCGCTGGGCGCGGCTTGATATAGCAATGTCCGGAACTCTGTGAAGGACTAATACAGGATGTAGATCTTTCCACGGTTTCTTCAACGGATGAGGCCGTCGCGGGTACTATCAAATCTCAACGGAGGTGAGCGAGATGCAGGTCAGCGAAGATATGTGGGAGGTAATGCAGCAGCACCTGGGCTACTCGGACGAGGAGATGGCGGTCTTCAGGGAGGAGCCCAGGAACGAGGACGTGGTATCGAAGGCTCCCGCCATGATGGATAAGACCATCATCGCCCGGGTGGTGGAATCACACGGCTGCAACAGCCGGCACAAAGTAGGCGACGAGTTCGTGTTCGACGGCGCCGGCAACCTCATCTCGAAGCTCTGCCCGAAGAGGATTTGCGTTTTCGCACTGAAGTCCATGGCGACGAGTATCTTCGCCATGAACGAGCTTTTCTACGCCGGCGTGGATGCCAACGAGATGCGCTTCAAGCGCGCCGGCTGCTTCGATGTGGGCGTGCGCTGCGGAGGTTGGGGCCATATCGTCTTCGAAATGAGGATGGAGGACCGCGTAAGGCCTTCCGCCTAGCCGATCTACCGCCTGTGTGCGCAACCATTCAAAGGGGACGCGGCTCGCCGCGCCCCCTAGGTCAACATTTTCGGATCAGGTCTTGTAAATTGGTATTTAATTCCATGAGGGATCCAGGGGTCAGGCCTAAATCCGGGCCTGACCCCTGGGCCTGTGCCTACTTGCGCCGCCTCCTCAGCCGCGCCGACCCCGCCGTGGACAGCAACCCCAGGGTCAGCCCCAGCATGAGCAGGGCGGTGCCGCTGCCCTGCCCGCAGTTGGAGGTGACGGTGAAGCCATCCTCCAGGCAGGCCTCCGCGCCGTCGGGATTTGTCACTACCACGTCCCAGGCACCGGTGGGAGTGAGAAAGAAGCCTATCTTGCAGGTGATGCTCTCACCCGAGACCACGCTCACGTCGTAGGCGGCAAGGACGGTGTCCCCCTGCTCGAAGCGGACCTGTGCGCCGGGCTGAAAGCCGGTGCCCGCAAGGTCGGTGATCTGCACCGTGATGGTGTTCTGCGCCGCCGTATCAGGGGTGATGGAGGTGAGGGAAAGGGGGCCGTAGGCCGTGAAGGACTTCGGGTTGGAGGTCCCCTCGGAGGTGGTCACGGTTACCTCCATCTCTCCCTCTACTCCCGATGGTACTTCGGCCACGATCTCCGTATCGGACCAGGAGGTGTAGGCGGTGGCCCGGGTATCCCCGAAGGAGACGTAGGAGCTGTCCTGCGTCTCGCCGAAGTCGCAGCCGCTTACGGTCACCGCGTCGCCCTCACCTCCGGAGGTGGGAACCACGGAGACGATGTCGGGAAGGGCATCGCCGCCGTCGACTGTCTTGAGTATGGTGCCGTCCTTGCCCACCGCCCACGCCGTGGTGACATCCACCGCGCAGATGTCGTAGAGCGGCGCCTCGGTGGTGGAATCCTGCTGGACCCAGGTGTCTCCGCCGTCGGTGGTTTTCAGGATGACGCTCGCTTCCCCAGAAGGCCCTGCCATATTCCAGGTACCCACCGCCCAGGCGGTACTGGCATCCACTGCGGAGATGGCGCTGAGAGAATCCGCTGCACCCGAGTCCTGTAGAACCCAGGTAGCCCCGCCGTCGGTGGTCTTGTAAATATTTGCACCCGCGCCTACTATCCACGCGGTCTGTGTGTCAACCGCGGCGACCCCGCTGAATAAATTGTACCCGGCATCCTGCTCCGACCAGGTCACGCCGGCGTCGGTGGTCTTGAGGATGGTGCCGTAGCTCCCTACCGCCCAGGCGGTACTGGCGTCCGCCGCGGAGATACCCATCAGCCACTCGTCCATGATAGGTGTGATGTAGTTCTGCAGCGTCCAGGTCCAACCACCGTTATCCGTCCTTATGATGGTCTCGCCGGAACCCACGGCCCAGATGGTATTGACGTCCAGGGCCGCTATGTCCACGATGTAGGCCCCGGCATCAAGCCCGGTGTTCAGGCGCACCCAGTTGAGACCGCCATTGGCGGTCTTCTCCACATTGTCGTACGCATAGTCGTCGATTCCTCCCATGGCCCAGGCGTGATCGGCATTTACGGCGCACACCGACCAGTTGTATGCGTTCTGTGAAACCTGCGTCGTCCAGGTCGCACCGCCATCGGCGGTCTTCAGCGTTGTATTGTTGCCCACCGCCCATGCCGTGTCCGCGTCCACCGCGGAAAGCGAGATGAGGTCCTCTCCTTCCGGATCCGGAGTCTGCTCTACCCACCCGGAATCCGAAGAGGAGACCGTGCCGCCCTCGGCCGCAGCGGCAACGGAGACGATAAACGAGGAAAAGAGAAGCGTGGAAATGGAGAGGAAAAGCAGAAAAGCGCGGAACGTAGTAGGCCTTCGCATGATAACCCCCTTGAGATCATCCCCCAATACGCAAGCAAGCAAATCGTCATCTAGTGAAGAGATTTTATGACTATCAACCCCCTTTTAGGCCAGCTCAATTGTATGCTGGTGAACGGTTACTAACCGTACAAGCAAGTTTATACTGTATGGAGAGTAAAAGCAATCGGACCGGTAGGGGTGGTTGCTTCTCCTCCATGTAGAGCTTGGATCTTTGTCTTTTCTTTGAAATGCGGCCACGCACTCTATACCCGGGGTTCATTTTGATATCGCCTTTTGTTATATTCTTATGGTTACGGGGGCGCTTAGCTCAGTGGGAGAGCGCTGCCTTCACACGGCAGAGGTCATGGGTTCAAATCCCCTAGCGCCCACCATAAGCAATAGAAGCCGGGCACCCGCCTGGCTTCTTGCTGCAAAAATCGGGGCTCGATCGGCACTAGTATTGAAACACGGTCCTTTCACCGGTTCAGTCGGCGCTCGAAGTATGAGTCAAGATGGGCCATGAAGGTCATGAGCCTGCCCCTGGTCTTGATCGCCTTAGGTGAGTCCGACAGAGGCCGGGTGAAGATACGGTCGCGGCTGTCTTTTTCTTTGTAGTACATCTCCCGGTCGGGATCGTAATCGAGTTTGTTGCGCGCCTCCGCCGCGTTGTCCATCTCTAATATTTCCCCCAGCCAGTACGGGTGATAGAGATTGCGGCAGGGGTTTCCCCGATGGAACCACATCGTACATCTTCGCGGGTCAAGTAATATGCCGTACAGGGTGGTAGAGATCATGCTCTCCGTCAGGGCGCCCTCGATGTCGCCCTTGCGCAGGTGCTGCCCGAGATTCCAGGGATGGGCGCAGATGGTGGAGTCCTCGATCCTCTCCTCGTACCACTCCCGCTCTATACCGTGCTCACGCAGCGCCGAGTAATCGCTGCTGTGATCAGAAGTGATGGACTGGACGATGAAAGGGTCTATGCGGCCGTGCCACATGCGCAGGAGCTCCCACATCCTGCTCAGCCGGACATAGGAGCCGGCTATGAGGGGCTGGTCCGCTGGAGCTACACCGCCCGTCTTTTTCCGGTCGATGAACTGGTGGTGGTTGGTGGAGGCGAGCAACCCCTCGTGGTCCGCAGCCGGCGTGACCTCCAGGTGGTTATGGCTGTATTCTATGAGAGCTGCGTCCCCCTTGACGTCGGCCAGCAGCAGGTTTGCGTTCATCAAGATCGACGCGGAGTGCCCGGGCAGGACGCAGCGCGGATTCGTTTCCATGACTCCGACAGCTCCCTTAACATCGGCATGTTTCTCCATCATCATGTTATTGAGCTCGAAGAAGGTAAGCCCATCGCCCCCGTCGGTCATTCCCACAGCGTTGTATACGCAGCAGAGGCCGTCTGAGTTCATTACACCGATGCCGTACATGAGGGGCAAACCCATGAAGCTGTGGTCCAGGCAGAGATAGGGTTTGCAACCCTTGATCTTGCGTACGTAGAAAGGGAAGCGGCCCATGGTGTAACGAAACCAGGGCGGGAGATCTAGATTCCACGAGAGGTAGACTCTGTCGTCCCGTGTGGCCGGTGGTACGGCCGCGAAATTGGTGCATCCCGGCGTGGGGAAAGGGTTGCCGGGCCTCGCTGCGAGCAGCGTCTCCAATTCTATTCCCGTGGCACGGGCCAGCCCGTACAGGCGCTCCCCGGCCTGTGGGTAGTGCGTTTGCAGGAACTCTTTTCTGATACGCACCTTATCGCAAGTTAAAGGGCGGACAAGTCTCGCAATACGGCGGTAAGCTTCTCCGAATTTCCTTCCCAGAAGAAACCCGAATTCGTAGTCACTCGTGGCTTCGATAATCAGCACTGTTCTCTCCTTCCCCAATCGCTTATCTGTTTGACCCGGGGCAATGGCAAGTCAGACGGCAGTCTATCAAGCCTCTTCTATGTTAAAACACACTATCATTGCGGCTAAATATAGGAAATCATACTCCATATTGAAGGTAGCCTGCGGTATAAACCATCTTCACTTCTTATTTGCAGGATGGCTGATACATCTTAGGCCACCTCTATATGTGATGGCTCATTAAATCTTATTTCTTCTTCTCACGCGCAGCATTCAGACCGCCTTATCGAGAACAATAAGTGGGGATAGGTCTTCCAAGGGCCTTAGCGCCCACCAGAGCAATAGAAGCCGGGCACCCGCCCGGCTTCTTCTATGCCGACTTGTTTCTAGAGTTCCTCTATTCCGTGTCTGAAGTTGTCGAGTCCCCCCCGTCGTAAGAACGATCTTTATGAAGGGTCTTCAGGCTCAACACATGTATGCTGACCCCTACACCGACAGCGACGAGGAATATCCTCAGATAAACATTTGAGACCAGCACTATTGAAACGGCAAGAGTGAGCCAGAGGATTATCAGGGTCACGACCTTTACACTTCTCTTGATGGCGCGGCAAGTAAGGTAATTGTATATATAGGGGCCGAAAACCCTGTTATTGAGCATCCAATCGTATAATCGTTTCGAACTGCGGAGATAACAGAAAGAAGTCAGCAAAAGGAAGGGCGTGGTCGGAAGCACGGGGATCACGATCCCGAGAATGCCCAAGACGAGCGAGATGGAACCCGCCAGTATCAAAAGATATTTCTTTACAGATCTTTCCATGAGTTATACGAAGACCTCTTCCCTTCCCGGGCAATGGGGTTTCACTGTGCAACGAGACCAGCATATTCCAGTATTCGCGATCAAGACAATGATTTGAGAACTACAAGTGTGGTTAAGTCTCCGAGGAGCAATAGTACACGTAGTAATGAAAGCTGTGCTCTTGCCCGGCTTTATATTTTCTCCGTTGTATCTGCCTATCCGCCAGTTTGTGCTGACTACAGCTTCCTCATGTTTCAACGCGGATAATAGGGGCACCTCTCGAGGTGGCACTGCGGATTCAATGCATGCTTGGAGCAGATCCCCGCCATCCTGCGCGAAGGGAGATCGTAGCCGATCTCCCCCAGTTTCTTCACCGCCAGGCTCAAGGTGGCGTAGGCGCTCAAGGCACAGCACCTGGGCCCTCCCATCCTGGCGATGCGGGCGATGGCTTCGCTCGCTGCCTTGAGGGCATGCGACCGCTCGTCCCCGTGAAAAGGGGTGGAACGGCCGGCGATGCTCAGAGCAATCCCCAGCCCCGAGCCCGCGCCGCATACCCCGTGGAAGCCGCAGGAACCGGCCGGGATCATAAGGCCCCTTTTCAAGGCTTCACACACGTCCGCGTCCGTGAAATCATATCCGTTGTTCCTGAGCGCGGCCATGATGATGCCGGCGATAATGCCGTGATGCCAGGGACCGTGAAAGGGCAGCTCTTGTGAGGCAGACCAGCGTTCCCTCAATTCCTCTATGACCGCCTGGTACATATCCACCGGGTCCTTCTCATCCCTGGCGGGGACTATCTCGAAGAGGACGGGTATGAAGGACTTGTAGTCCTCCATGGACAGGCCGTCGTAATCCAGTGCCGCTGCCATGAAGCCGTCGTATCCGGCTATCCTGCTGCATTCCTCGAACTCCTCGCGGTTCACCTCATCCCTCCTTTTACCGCCCGGCAGAAACGCCTCTCTCCAAACTTCTATCCAGCAGTTTTTGTTCGCCGAGTATCTCCTGGAATTCGCGGTTAAGCCTCTTGAGCGCTCCCGTCACCAGGGAATAAAAGGAAGAGGTGCCTTCCTTGCGCACCGCCACCAATCCCGCTTCCCTCAGTACTCCAAGGTGATGTGAGGCCAGGGGCTGGGATATGGCCAGCCCCTCCTCGATCTCGCAGACGCATTTCTCGCCGGAAAAGAGGGCACAGAGTATGCGCAGGCGGTTGGGGTCCGAGATCACCCTGAGCGTTTCGGATAATTCGTCTACATCTGGATTCGCCGCGCACTTGAAGGAGGGCTTCCTCTTCTTCATATCACTGCCTTTCAGAAATTTAGCATAAACGCTTGCTTATATAAACCTTCATTAATATAACATAAAAAGCGGCAGCTGTGCAACGGCAATTGTCTTGATGCAGTCCAGGTATATTCTTTCTGATACAGGTCTATATTCTTTTTAGATTCGACGGAGAGTCTGGAGGAATGGTTGATCGAGGACCCTTCCGGAAAGGACATCGCGTTCTTCCGTAGCGTCCGCGACGAGATCCGCCTCGAGGTGGAACGGCTTTACGAAGAATGCGAGCTTGCCTGACACGCTAAGCGCTCGATATCACTCGGACGCAGAGGATGAATGATATTTCTTACGTAGTATCGCTCTCAGATTCTCCGCTATCGACTCCGCTAAATCGGTTTTTTCAAACCCCGCCTTCAATCCCTGGACTATCGGTTCAAGGCTCGCCTTTACCTCGTCATTGGGGCCGGGCAGGGAGATGATCAGCGTGCCGTTGTACTCTCCCACCGCTATTCTCACCCCGTCTTTTACGTGCCTGCCGGTCCCAACCTCAAAGTGGCATATATAAGGCATTGCCGCATCGGGGTCTACTTCCATTACGGCTTCCACGGTCTGGTCCTTGTCCTCCGCGCCGACTCCGCCCGTGGTGATGATGATCCCGTAACCGCCGATCTCGGCGGCTTCCCGCAGTTTCGCGGCAATCGATAACATGTTATCTCTTAGAACCTCTCCTCTGGAGACCTTATAACCCACGTCCGTCAGGTATTCAGTTATGGTGGGGGTATTGGTATCCTCAATCTCCCCGTTCTCCACCTCGGTGCCGGAAGAGAACACGATCACCCGGTTCGCCACGTTGCGAAGTACGTCGGCGGCTATCTTCTCTCCCCGCTCGAGCGCGCCTGTCATCAGATCTCTGTCCAGGGCTATCCAACCCAGCATCCCCCGCGAGGAAACGGACGTCTTGTCCGTCACCCTTACACCCCGCAGAGCCCCCAAGCTCCCGAGCAGGTTCTCCTGCTGCCCGACGATCGCGTATGCATCAACACTGGTGCTGTGGATATCCAGGACGAGAGTCCCATCGCGATAATCGACCACGAGCACTTCCGCACGTTCAAACCCCAGGACATCGGCCGCCGTGGCCGCAATGGTAGAAAGATTTGCATTGCTTAAATGGATATCGTCGATCTGCAATTCGGTCTTTCTCAACAGATCGTATCCACTCATCCGCGCCGCCTCACATCGTCGTCTTGCAAGGTCAGCCCCCTCTGGCTCAGCCATACCGGCAGCAGCTCATCCTCGACCTTCATGCTGACCGCGGGGGCTTTCTCGACCATTTCATCCGCCAGAGAAGGGCTGAGATTGAAGTGGCCAAAACTGCCGTCGAATATGAGCACCTTGTCGGTGCGTGCCGTCCTGTATACCTTCTTCATAGCCGCTTCGAAATCAGGCGCTGCCTTTATCAGGCCTAGATTGCCGAGGTCCTTGAACAAAGGATTGGCCCTGTCCAGCTTCAAGTATTCCAACTGGTCCTTACCTACGATGTAGATGGGCTTGGAAAAAAGGTTCAGAAACGGTATGCCCGCCCACTGCTGGTTGATGACCACGGCCTTGAGTGCGGGGTTTATCCCCTCGCTCAGCATGCCCGTGGCCAGATTGGCCCTCTGCTCGAGCGGCACCTCGTCGATCATCATCAGTGCCGAGGCGGAATCGAGATCCAATATGCTGCGGCCGCTGCAGTTGGAGAACATGTAAACGCCGAAGGTAACGCCGCCCGCATGCACGTAGTATCCCCACCTCCCGCCGTCGATCACCGCGATGCACTCGTCGATGGCCTCGAAAAGCTGTTGTATCTTTCCGTACCTCTCCAGCTGGCCCCTGGTGATGCGCCGGTCCAGGGCGAAGAGGTCGTTGTCCGCATCGATGGTCAGGATCCCCGCGGGGGACATCCTCATGATGCAGCTGAAGGCATACCTCTCCTGGACGAAAGGCGACCTGAAGATGGCTACCGGCAGGAAGTTGCAGCTGCGGTTCTTATACGAGTAATGGTAGGCGGAGCGCGATTCAAGGCGCGCGTAGGACATGATGAAGGCCTTGAAGCTCCTCCCCAGGAAGCGGTGGAAATACATCTCCCTGGGGTCGTCGTAGTAGGAGTGGACGATCCAGTCGGCATCGTAAGCCTTCTTGACACCGTAGAGCGTACCCACCTCCGTCTCGATGGCGACCCCCTCGTCATAAGGTCCGAAGTCGAAGAGCTTTCCCTCGAACAGCTCATCGAGACCGAATGCCGCTATAACCTCTTCCGTTTCCCTGAAACCCCGGTATGCCGCCACGCCGAGGTATACGTTCTCGCAACCCGTTCTCTCCTCGATGACCTCCCTTATCGCGGCGAGCATCTCGCGATAGGGCTCTCCGCCGAGGATGCTGAAGCCGTGCTCGGAAGCCAGCAGGTGCACCCGGTGATGGGGCTTGATCATATCCATATCTATGTTCTCGAGGGTCTGAAGGGTGCTGCGGCGTATCGCGGAATAGTCTTCCCCATAGCAGTAGATGTTCTCCGCTATCTCCGGGAAGAGCGAGCCTACCGCGAGGGAGACAAAACCGGGGTGGGCGGCGGCGCGCCTGCGGGGCGGAGACTGGTAGACGGATTCCATCAGCAGCCTGGGTTGTATAGCCTGTTCGTACACGACTGTCACGCCCCCCTGTCGTCTTCCAATCCGCGGGTTTCTCTTATCATGGAGACATCCTCGAGAAGGCGGTACTGTGGGAATTCCTCATCGATCTCTCGCAGTCGGTCATCGGGGATGTCCAGCGAACTCAAGGGGTGGTGATACAGGTGGCTTCCGGCCCTCTCCTCCGGCCTCACGCCGGCGGCGTCGAGGATCTTGAAGATGTTCACCAGGCAGTAGATGCCGCATCCTCGCCTAACGCCGGTCATTGCGCATACGTCCTCCGGGGTCTTCGCCCCCATCAGGACGGCCCCGGCCAGTTCCTGGGCGGTTACGAAGGTGCAGGCGCAGACCGCCTCCCCCGGCGCAAGGCCGACCTTGCGGCATATCTCCCCGATCTTTTCCTGATCGAGCTCGGATACATCCACCGACAACGCGTAATCCCCGCTCCGCGGCAGCATGGTGATGGCGTTCTCGGGGCAGGCATCCATGCAACGCTGGCAATCGATACACCTCTTTACATCTACGGCCATTCTCTTGTCTTCTTTTAACAGGGAAATGGCGGCCGCGGGGCAGATCTCCTCGCATTTTCGGCACAGCTTACATAAGCTGTAGTCGATACCGGGGTAATACTCCCGTACGATCATGACGGCTCCCCTCCCAGTTCGGCCCTCTCCACCTGCGTGGGTTTTCTCTTCCTGAAGCTGCCGATCATCTCGCCGAGAAGCACGAGAAGATAATCCATGGCAGATAGGTCGCCCTCGAAAGTCATCAAGCCCTTGTTCATGAAATCCATGGCATTGAGTCGCAGTTTTTTCTGCAGCGTGTCCGCGCTTCCCCATCCGTTCCATACAGCCGAGAAATTGGCGAAGCCGCTTTCCCTGTTGCTGTAGGACAGGCAGCCTCCCTCCAGCCGGAACAGACCGGAAGCATGGCTCGCAGTAGAACGTACGGCGAAGGACAGGTCCCTCTCTGCCAGGCGTCTTTTAAAGGATGGATCGATCGCTGCCGCGACCTTGAACGCCGAGTTCAGCAACAGATAGGTGAAGAGAAGGATCGCTCTTAATATCATCATCCGCTCCTTTAGATCACTCCGGAGTGCCTTCCTCCATCTCAACCACTTCCATGCGCATATCGAGGAGCGGGGCGTCCACGATGGCCCGGCCGATATCCAGGATATCGACATCCATGGACTTCAGCACCGCTATATCTTCTGGCCTGATGTTCCCCGCAAATGCAATACTCACAGTCTCCCGCAGGCCGGCACCGCTCAAAGCCTCGGACACCCGGCTGATATCTTCCCTGATCCCCGTATCGATGAAGATGATGGCAGCCCCAAACCTGGCGGCCTCGCATGCCTCCCGGGCTATATCTGAGTACCTGCCCTTGATCTGCACTACCTTCTCAGATCCATTCAGCCTCGAGGCCGCTTCCAGGCAACCCCGGATGCCGTGCAGCATCTCCACGTAGTTCTTGTCCAGATAGACGAAAGGGGTGGAGGAGATGCGGAAGGAACCGCCGCCGGCCGTTATCGCCCTGCGGATGCTGCCCTTGATCTGGGGTGGCATCTTCTTCCAGGCGCCGCATACGATCTGTGGCCTACCGCCGGCCTTGGTCACAAAATCGTGCGTGGCGGTTGCTATTCCCGAGGGCTTGGCCATCAGTCCTATCATAACCTCTTCCGCCATGGCCATCTTTTTCGGCGTCCCCCGGAACCTGGCCACTACATCGCCAGCGCTCACATGCGTGCCTTCCTCCGCGATGCTCTCCAGGAGGACTCCCAGCCTTTCGGCCTCTTCCGCTACGGCATCGGTTTCGGCGATTATCCCGCCTTCATCGGCGATTATGCACGCAGTCACTATCTTCTCAGCTACGCTCCTGAAGATTCTGTCCCGTATGTCAACAGCTTCGTTCTTATCCATCGCCATCACGATTCCTTGCCGGATAGGCAAATGGCCGGTCCCATAAATCATATCTTATCCAGGCAGCTGTCACACCGCATCTTCGATCATGATAAGTGGGGTAAGGTCATCCGGGGGCCTCGACGCCCACCACAGAAAAGGCGGGGCATGCCGCCCTGTGTTCTGGGGAAAAGCCGGGCAGGCTCCAGGGGTTACAGGCCAGAGAGCTTGCCGCCCAGCTCGTGCCCGAACTCCAGCGCGCGTGCCACTTCGCTTTCGGGCAATATGCCCCGGTCCTCTCCCTTCCCCGGTGCCTTATAACCTTCGATGGCGGCTTTGAATGCCGGCGCAAGGGCGACCAACCCGCCCGCATCGAGCAGCTCGTACAGCACCTCGGAAGCCTGCGTCAGGGGTTTCTCGTCGTTGACGGTGCCGCCGGTGCTGAAGGTCGCGAAGGGCTTGCCCGCAAAGCCCGCTTTGACTACTTTCTTCGTATATCTCTTGATCTTCGGCCAGGCTCCAGGCCACCGCGTCGCGGCGCCGATGACGATGAAGTCAAGGGACGGATCCGGTGGTCCGGCGTCCTCTATCGCGACCACCTGCACCTCATGCCCGGACTCGCTCAACCCCTGGCCGATCGCTTCGGCTATCTTCCTGCAGCTACCCCACCAGCTCTTGTAGACTATCATTCCT
Organism: Actinomycetota bacterium; assembly: GCA_016931915.1. GTDB lineage: Bacteria > Actinomycetota > Geothermincolia > Geothermincolales > RBG-13-55-18 > SURF-21. The sequence goes on along the minus strand of JAFGDU010000060.1, from coordinate 7,856 downwards.
TTCATCTTGCCCTCCTTGGTCCCCTCAGCCGGACTACGCACTGTTTCTCAAGACAGCCCTCTCTCCACCGCTATGCGGTGCAGGGTTTCTTCCCAATCACGCGGGGGGACGGCGGCATCCTCTCTCAGGACAAGAGAGATCGCGTCCTGCGGGCAGGCCGGGAGGCAGACCCCGCAGCCGATGCACCTCGCCCGGTTTATCTCCATGAATTCCTCGCCTTCCACGATCGCGTCCATGGGGCAGCGCTCGATGCACACAGCGCACGTATCGCATCTATCGGGATCTATCGTCGATCTGTAGTTGGAGTGCATGAGATCGCCGGGGTTGGGGAACGCCTTCAGAAAACGCAGGCTGGGGCAACAGCAGCTGCAGCAAGAGCACACGAACCTGATCTCCTGGGCGTTGTCGGGCCTGAGCACCAGTCCCAGCTCCTCCGAACGATCCAGCAGCTGCAATGCCTCGTCCAGATCGATCCTTCTCATCGGAAACCCGTTCTCGATGTAGAAATCTATGTCCTCGTCGAAAACCATGCACTTCTCCAGCGGGTAGCGGCAATCGTTGCCGAGGAAACCCTGCTGCTTGCTGCAGAGACATTCGCAAACGCCCATGGTCCCCTGTGACTTCACCAGGTCTCTTATGCGGTCGTAAGTGGCGATCTCAGGCGTTACGTCCACCGCAGAGGCCACCGGCACGACGCGCATCTGGTCGGTCTTGAGCGAAGCCCAGGAGAGGCCGAGATAGGGGATGTACTCCTCGATCAGCTGCGAGAATTCACGGTCGATGTCGCGTCCCTGCAGCTCGTAGATGCCCACCAGGAACTGTTCCGCCCGATAGCGGATTTCGCCGCCTTTCGTCACCCGGCCGATCAACCCCCTTGCGGCCATCGCTTCGAGTATGTCCTCCGCCTCTTCTTCCGTAACCGCGCGGCGCTGCGCTATCGCTGCCGGGGATTCCAGATCCCTGGTCATGCACATGACCATGCTCGCGTGCTCGGGGGTGAAAAGCTTGCGCAGTATTCTAATCTCCACGCCGCTGGTGGTGGCCGGAAAACCTCCCGGCATCGCATCCAGAAATTCACGCAGTCTTACGTAGACCTCTTCCCCGGCTGTTGCTTCAGCCATGCTAAAACCTCCTTATATCGATGGGCCGGGTATCCCCGGGGCAGGGGTCATCTTCAGACACACGGCAGGGCTGTCTGGCAACTGGCGGCCGAAGCGCACGTTTATCCCGTTTCCCACCTGCTCCCAGGCGAGGGGTTCGTCGTAGCCCAGCAATTCGATGCGCATCTCCCCGGCTGCCCGCAGGGAATCGATGGTGACCTCAGGGCCACGAGGCGTCTCCATGATGATCGCGAAGAGGGAGTCCGGCTTGCTGGTAAAACGCACTTCCGTCCCATCGGCCGTCCGCCCCTCGGCCCTCTTCCACGGGCGCGTCCCATAGATCGCGTCGCCGTTCACGGAGAGCCATGCGCCGACCCCCTTGATCCTGTCCACCTGGACCTCCGGGATCTCGCCCCCGGGCTTCGGGCCCACGTTGAGCAAGAGGTTGCCGTTCTTGCTCACGATGTCGGTGAGCAGCCGCACCAGCTCGGGAACGCCTAGGAAGTCCTCGGGCCGCTCCTGCTTGTTGTAGCCGAACGATTTTCCTATCCCCCGCGTGCACTCCCACTTCTCCTCGCTCACCTCGGAGAAACTAGTATACTCGGGCGTCGTGAAGTCGTAATGCACGCCGGGTGGACTCGTCTTCCCCTGCAGCCAGAGTTTCTTCGCGTACCACGAGACAACCTGCTTGACGCCCGGCGTGACGCAGAGGAATCTGGTCAACGAGTTGGTCTGTCCCCAGCGCTCATTCACCACCCCGTCCGGCGTCTTGTTGTAAAAATAGGCGAATATCTCGTTGATGTTCACACTGTCCGGGTAGCCGATGTCGCTCCAGAGCACCGAGGGATCGTACGTGTTAATCAATTCGTACCAGTGAGAGTTCGCGTATTCCCGGTACTCGTTGGACCCTGGGATGCGGACGAGGCTCATGGCAAGGTCCGTTATGGGCTTTTGCGTGAAGGTCCAGTCGTAGGGGCTGGAGTAATAGAAGCCCATGCGCATCCCCCGCGCCTTGACCTCCGCGGTCAGTTCTCCCACAACGTTCCGCGATGCATGCAGATCGGGCTTGATCGGGTTGAGGTGCTTGCTCGGCCAGAGAAGGAAACCGTCGTGGTGCTTGGCGACCAGCACGACGTATCTGGCTCCCACTTCTTTGAACAGATCGGCCCAGCCCGCGGGGTCCCACGCGTCGAGGGCCGTGTTGAAGTCCTTGGCAAACTCATAGTAATCGTAATCCGCGCCATAGGTCTTCACGTGGTAGTTGTAGGCGGGGCTGCCCTTTATCCTTAGCGAGTTCAGGTACCACTCGGAGTACGGCTGGTTGGCGAACATCGCCCTTGAGCCCTCGCTGCGCAGGATTTCCATGATGTCGCCCTTGTCCGTGGGAGCGAATGCGGGCACGCAGGACAGCGACCAGTGGATGAATATCCCGAACTTGGCGTCGTGATACCAGTCCGGGACGGGGTGCCTGTCGACGGATTCCTTGGTCGGTTGATATTCCATCATGACCTCTCCTATCAGGTCAGGTCTCGGGACGAACCCGGGCCTGAGAGCGGTGGATTTCACCTTGCCGACACAGACATTATTGTACAGTCAGGAACCCGCGAGGGATAGCGGCCGTCTTTCCCACATTTCCCGGAGAACGTCCGGCTGCGTCAGCCTGCGCCCCGAAAGGCGGGAGGAATAAAAGTGACCATATAGGGTATGCTTTTCACGATGGAACGTAGAGCGAATCCGGCTCGGATAAAGAAGCGAGGGGATGAAAATGATCAGGGGCGCAAACGTTCAGCTGCGCATGGTAAGGGAAGGGGATCTCGATCTCCTGTTCACGTATGCAAGCGATGTGGAAGCCAGGGGTCTTTACTATCCCTTCTTCCTGGTCTCAGAGCCGCGCTTCAAACAGCATTTCGAGGAGACCGGTTTCTGGAAGGACGACTTCGGCGAACTCCTGGTATGCGACCTCGAGGACCGCATGTTGGGCGCGGTGAGTTACTTCAAGGCCGCGCCCTATTTCGACGGCTACGAGCTCGCGGCCCGCCTCTTCGATCTCTCCATGCGCGGCCGCGGCATCATGACCGAGGCCTTGAGCCTCTTCTGCTATCTCCTCTTCACCGTGAAGAAGATAAACCGCCTGGAGGCCAGGATCATGCCGGAAAACGGGGCATCCAAGCGCATGGCGGAGAAATGCGGGTTCCGCTTCGAGGGTGTGGCCAGGGAGGCGGTCTTCCACCTCGGCGCTTACCACGATATGGAGGTTTATTCCATGCTGCGTTCCGAGGCGCCGGCGACCCTCGAGGAGGCCCTGCAGAGGGCGGGGCAGTGATCACCCGTCCATGCCAGCTGCAGCTTCCTGCCAGAACATGGAAAGGATCTCCACCTCATCCAGCCTGCAGCCCTCCAGGATGCGTGCCGCCGAGCGGTTGATCTCGCGGGGTAGCGAAAAGGAAGCGAAGGATATGCGCCCTTTCGCCAGTGCCACGTGACAGCATGTCTCCCCCTCGGGACCCTCGCAGCGGCCGAATCCCTCGCCGCGACCTCCCCGGCCTCTCTTCACCACGAGGGGGGTGGCAGGCGGGTCGTCGAGGATGCGCTGCATGACTCCCAAAGAGGAGGATACCTCCCCAGCCCTGAGCGCAAGCATGCGGCGCATTATGTTCCCGTCTCGGGGAACGGGGCTGCCCTCCCATCCGGCCGCCCCGTAGACAAGCGGTTCCTCTATCCTCACGTCTGTACCCGAGCCGGCCGCCCTGGCCAGCGGACCGACCCAGCCGCTGCCCTCCGCCTCTCCACCCAGGCGGCGGAGCTTCCTCTCCATCCACCCGGGGACAGGAAGGGACGCGACCCGGGGCGAGGTTTCCTGCCATGCCTCCACCACCGTCGCGAGCTGCGCGCGGAATCCGCTCGCTCTCTCGAGGGGGAAGTCATCCCTCAGGCCACCCGGGATCATCCATCCCTTGCCCAGGGGGTCATCCAACCATTCGCGCAGCACCGCCTCCAGGTCACGGCGCAGCCCGTCACACCTTTCTTGCACCCGTTTTCTGCCCAGGCCGGATGCGGCGCCGGCCAGCCAGGCGAGGTGGCTCTGCACCCTCCAGGATTCCAGCAATACCGCTCGCAGCGCCAGGGCGGCCACCGGGACGTTCATCCTGCGCGCATCCTCCATGGCCTGTACCAGGGCAAGTGTCAGGACCATGCCGTCGATGCCCGAACCTTCCTCGAGGAGTGCTCCGGCCTGTCCCGCCTTGGCTCCGCCCAGGACGGCCTGCGGGAAGCCCCTCCAGGCCTCGAAGACCCGCCGTATGCGTCCCCCTTCCACCTGCAGAAGCAGACCGGCTCGCGGCAGCAGGCCCTCCGACAGGCACACGCCCAACTTCCCCTCCCCCTCGCCGTACAGAAGCTCTATCCACCTCGAGGCGGATAGGAAATTCCTGCTCGCTTCCGGGAGGAGGCTCTTCCCGCCGCCTGCCCTGAAGTGCAGTGTCTCGCCGTCGCGGGGGTTGAAGAAATGCAGGGTCTCACCGCCGTCGGGGCCGAGGTCGGCCATGATAAGGCGCAGGCCCTGGTCCGCCAGGAACTCCAGCCGGGCAGTCTGGTCCCCGCCCACATCCTCCAGCCACACGCGCCGGATCGTCTCCGTCCGCGACCAGTCGATGCCCTCGGTGGGCAGGAGGTCCAGCTGACCGTTCGGAGTCCGTTCGTCCTTATCCGCCATACCTCATCCTCAACGTGTCATCGAGTACCAACATTCTCTGCAACCAGCCATGGAGAGGGAAATCCGATTTTCTCCCATGTTCCCTGCCCCATCATCTTATTTGATCCCCAGGTAGACCATGGCCGCGATCCACCCCAGGCATATCAACAACTCGCACAATACTACAGCCCCCCTCGCCCTCCTAGCTGCAAGCAAACCGGGGGCGAAGACCTTCCCTGGCCCCAACAGCGGAAGAGCCCGGTAGCTCGGGGCCTCTTGCACGTGCTTCTCCCCTCTGCGATGGGTCCAGGAGAAGACGATGATCACCCCCAGCACGCAACATATAAGGACCGCCCATCCCAGGATCGTCCAGGAAGCGAAGGGCACGCCTGTGGGCAGCCCGTACTCGCGCATGAGCAGATCGATGGCGGAGCCGGGATACAGCCCCACTGCCGCGGAACATACGGCCAGAAGCAATGCGGAAGCGGCCGCCAGCCTGGCAGGCGTCTTCTCCTCTCCACCCCCGGGCAGGAACAGGGCGGCGGACCCCGCGACTAACACAGCCGCGAAGAGAACCGGTATGGCCGCGAGGAAGATGACCGTCACACCTCCCTCGAACTCCCCCGCCATTACGTGGAACCCCATCCATAACCAGGCGAAGCCCGCCAGTGGCGGCAGCCCCAGGAGCGCCGCCCCTCCGGCCACCCTGGCCCAGGACATCCCGCTCCTGCCCTCGCTTCCCAGTTCCACCAGGGCCAGGGCGGGCACGCCCGCCCACAGACCCAGGCGCATAGCCGTGGTGGCCGCCTGACCCCCGGGCGCAGCTACCAGGGCAAAGGATGCTCCCAGCGCGGCACAGATGAGCCCCCAGGTCTCCTCCCTCCCGGACGCATGGAGCAGTTCGCGCACCAGCGCAAGCAGGGTTATGCCGCCGATCCCCAGGCATACCCATACCCATACCCCGTCCCATACGAAAAAGAGGCGGGAGACGGCAAAGAGCAGGAACGTTCCCAGGGCCAGGTTAACGGCGAGGAGGTGGATCAGGCGCAGGTCCTTTCCTCCTTCCGACACGCCGGCCATCCAGCGGTGAAAAGGCAGGCAACCCAGGCGCAGGAGGGCCGCCGCCAGCATCAGGGCACAGGCTACGGCCAGCTTGCCGGAAGGATTCAGGGGGGCGGCCGGGAAGAAAAGCCCCCCGGTCGGGTCGGACAGATACAGAAAAAGGATACCTAACACCAGGCAGAGGTCCGCAAGTCCCAGGGGAAAGAGGAAGGGCAGCAGGCGCCCGGCTTTCTTTCCACGCAGAACCGTCCCGCCCGCCAAGCACCAGGTCGCCAGCGCAAACAGTCCCGAGAGCAGAAAGAGGTGATCGGTCATCACCGCCGCCAGGGCTGCGGCCAGGCCGAAACACGCCAGCGCGGAAGCGGCCGTGCGGCCTTTCTCCACCGGCACCGTCTGCTCGGTCGCCCACAGCAGCAACGGGGAGACCACGGCCAGGGGCAGGAGGAAGGATATACTGGCCGGGGTTATGCGAAACTGCCACACGGAAAAGGTGTCCGGGCCCACGTAATGGTCCCAGAAGCGATAGGTCAGTATGGCCAGCGTCGGGACGGCCAGCGTGTACAGGGCAAGGGCCGCCCACCTCATGCGCTTGAACCGCAAAGCGATGAGGAATATGAACCCCGCCGCAGCAGCAGTGAGGGGTATCGAGGGAATGAGGTACACTGCCTTCATATATTGCCCCCGCGTCCCCTCGTATGCGATCGCATCTCGAGCATCTCACTCCTCGCGCTCATCTCAAGCCACCGCCGCGACGGCAAGCGCCAGGGACAGCAGGGCCAGAAAAGTCGCCGCCGCCTGCAGCCGCCTAAGCAGCAGGCGGTCGCGTCCCTCCAGCCAGGCCCTGGATACGGTCATAAGCGCGGCCGTCCCCAGGGCCGATCCCGACCATAAGAGCAGCCCCCTCCATCCCTCCCATGGATATCCCAGGAAGAGCACGGCGAAGAGCAGCAGGCTTACAGCCCTCTGGGCCCCCTCACCCGCGATAAGCATTGATCCCTGTATCGCCCCCGCCTCTCCGGGCTTGAGCCGTTCACCACATGCGGGCCGGCCCAGGAGCACCACCGAGAAAGCCAGCACCGCGCAGACAAGGGAAGCCAAGATCAGCCCGAAGTCCGGCCCACTCCACAGCTGCACGGCGTTGAACGTGCTCTCTCCCCGCAAAGACTCCAGCCCGGGCGAGAACGTCGCGGGGAAGCGGAGAGATACGCTCACCGCGACACAGATCAGGGCTGCCATCCTGAACAGCCCGGCTTTGAAGATCAGGGGGACGAACAGCGCCTCCCCGCCGCCACCCGCCGCCGCCGCGAAGAGGGGCACGATCTCCACCGCGGATAAAAGGAGTACGAGGGTGAACAGGTCGCCCTTGATGCCGACGAGCATGATACCGGCGACGCCCATGGCCGCCAGGGAGAACGCGGCCGCTGCCAGGTCTCCCGGGGTGTTTACGTCTTTCCTCACTCCTCCGGCGGCCGGTACGTAGAGGCGCGGCGCGGCCCCGCCGTAGAAGACCGAGCGAAGCCGCCCCTCGAGAAAGAGGAGGAGGTAACCGCAGGAAGCCATGAAGAGCAGTCCGGGGAAGAACAACAGCTTAAGGATATCCGTGGCAACCTGCATCTTCACCACCCATAACGCCTCTAAACCTACGGATTATAGACTAGCATACGACAGCCCGCATTTTCTGCGCACCCACGCAGGAAAGAGAACCCCCATACATCTGAGCAACCCCATCCGCAGGTTTGCATCGCGTAAGCGACAGCGGCACCCGTGATCTGCGCTGCCACGTACTCTGGAGAACCCCATCCGTTTGAGCAATCACGCAAAGAAGCAGCTAAAGGAAATAATAAACCGGGTGTATTCCAGCGCAAGGGAGAACGGAATCCCGAACGGGCATAGCCAGCAGAAAACCCACTGCCTGTGAACTGCGGGGTCGGTCTGAAGCGACATTGGGAGCAGCATGTACGAGAGTATGGGCTAGCTATGGATATGCAACCTGCGGACAGGAG
>JAFGDU010000059.1 GCA_016931915.1 Actinomycetota bacterium | reverse complement strand
TCTCCGGGCCGGAAGTCCGGTATATCATCCCGCAGGTATTCGCTCTCTATGATGTCCGTCTTCTGCATTACCCTTCCTCCTTTCCGTTATTCTATCAGGACCCGATCTCGGGCCGCCTCTTTTTCGTCCACTCCACAGCGGCATCGCGCCGCCACTTCTCCACCGCACCGTGGTCTCCCGAGACGAGTACCTCTGGGACCTTCCAGCCGCAGTATTCCGCCGGCCGCGTGTACTGCGGATATTCCAGTAATCCGCCGCAGAAGGATTCGCAGGCCAGGGACTCCTCGTTTCCCAGCACCCCCGGCACCAGCCTGCTGACCGCTTCCACGACCACCAGGGCTGCGAACTCCCCCCCGGACAGGACGTAGTCGCCTATGGAGAGGGCATCGGTGCACAGGTGCTCGAGCACCCTCTCGTCGACTCCCTCGTAGCGCCCGCAGATGAGGGCGATATGATCCAGGGCCGCCATTTCCTCCACCTTTGTCTGGGTCATACGCTCGCCGCGGGGCGTGAGCATAAACACTCTTATCTTCTTCTGCAATGCATCGAGCTCGTCCACGCCGTATCCCAGGGTCCGGGTCACCGCCTCGAACACCGGCTCCGGCTTCATCACCATACCCGGCCCCCCGCCAAAAGGAGCATCGTCGACCTGACGGTGCTTTCCCTCGGCATGCTCCCTTATGTCATGCACCCTTACGTCGAGGATCCCGCCGGCGATCGCTTTTCCCAGCAGACCCTCCTGCAGGGGAGATGTTAAGATCGCCGGAAAGATGGTGTAGATGTCTATGCGCACGGCTCTAATCCTCCAGCAGACCGGGAAGGGGCTCTATGAGAATAGTCCCTCCATCCAGGTCTATCTCCTTCACGACTTCGCCCGTCATCGGTATCAGGGATTCCCTTTCGCCCTGCACAACCAGGACATCGTTGGCGCCAGTCTCCATGATCTCCATTACTTTGCCCAGGCACTTCCCCTCCCGGGTGCGCACCTCCATGCCCATGAGCTGGTGCTCCCAGAAGGCATCTTCGGGTGCCTCACCTATCTCCTCCGGTTTGACCAGCAGCCTCCGGCCTGCGATCTCCCCCGCCTGCCCGCGGTTCTCCATACCCCGGAATCTCACCAGCAGCGCGTCTCCTGCCACCTGCTTTTCCTCGACGACCAGCCTCTCACCTCCCTCTTTTCCCTCCAGGATGAAGCTGTTTCCGGGTTGGAATCGCAGGGGGTTCAGCGAAAGCACCTCGATCTTTACCCAGCCGCGGACACCGTAGGGTTTGATCACCCTGCCGGTGACAACAAGAGAAGGCCCTGCGGGAGCGGGTTGCATGGCCTCTAGTCTATGATCTCAACGATGGCGTTGCGTCCCTCTCGTGTCGCCGAGGCCTTGATGAGGGTGCGCATGGCCTGGGCGATGCGGCCCTTCTTGCCGATGACCTTGCCAACGTCTTCGGGGTCCACGCGCAGCTGAAGGATGATGGACTTCTCGCCCTCCACCGAGGTCACCTCCACGCTGTCGGGGTTGTCCACCAGGGCCTTCGCCAGATATTCGAGCAGGTCCTTCATTTCTACCTCCTGGCCGACAACTCCCTCACTTGCCACTTTTTTCCTCCTGGAACTTCTGCCAGATCCCCTTGATCTGCATGAGCTTGCGTACCTGATCGCTCGGCTGCGCCCCTTCGCGCAACCATTTCAACACCTTTTCCTCGTCGAGCTCGATCAGGGACGGCTCTTCGCGAGGATCGTAGCGGCCGAGGGTCTCTATGAACCTTCCGTCCCTCGGGCTGCGGGAATCAGCGGCCACTACACGGTAGTAGGGCTTCTTCTTGCCACCCATCCTCCTGAGCCTGATCTTCACCAATTAAACCGCACTCCTTTCCGTTTCGATCTTCCCGCATATCTCGCGGATCAACTACAACTGGAAGGGGAAGGCCTGCCCCATCTTGCGCGGGGACATCTTCCCGAATTGCTTAATCAGCTTCTGCATCTGCTGGAACTGCTGCAGGAGGCGGTTCACGTCCTGAGTGCTGGTACCGCTTCCGCGCGCTATACGCTGCTTGCGGCTCGCGCCGATTATCTGCGGCTTGCGCCGCTCCTCCGGGGTCATGGACTGGATGATGGCCTCGACCTGCCTGATCTGGCCCTCGTCCACCTGCAGTCCCTTCAGCTTGGAGGCAGAGATGCCCGGGATCATGCCCAGGATCTGGTCCAGCGGACCCATCTGTTTCAACTGGCCCATCTGGTCCAGGAAATCCTCCAGCGTGAACTGCTGCTTGCGCAGCTTTTTCTCGAGTTCCTTAGCCTTTTCCTCGTCATAGGTCGACTGGGCTTTCTCGATGAGAGTGAGCATGTCACCCATGCCCAGGATGCGCGAGGACATACGGTCGGGATAGAAGGGCTCCAGGTCGCCGATCTTCTCCCCCACGCTCGCGAACTTCACCGGCTTGCCGGTAACCGCCTTGATGGAGAGGGCGGCGCCTCCGCGGGCATCGCCGTCCAGCTTGGTGAGTATGATACCATCGAATCCCACGTTCTCGCCGAAGGCCTGGGCAACGTTCACCGCATCCTGACCGGTCATGGCATCGACCACCAGCAGGGTCTCACTGGGTGAGAAATCCCTGCGGATGCGCACCAGCTCCTGCATCATCTCCTCGTCGATATGGAGGCGGCCGGCGGTGTCTATGAGCACCGTATCCAGGCCCTCCTTCTCCGCCCTGCGTATTCCCGCCTCCACGATGGCCTCAGGGCGCGCCGAGCGGTCGGCGTAGACCTCGATGCCCGCCTGCTCGCCCAGCTTCTCCAGCTGGTCGATGGCCGCCGGCCTGTATATATCGGCCGCCACCATCATGGGGTGTCGCCCCTGGTTCTTGAGGTGCACGGCCAGCTTCACCGTGGCCGTGGTCTTGCCGGAACCCTGCAGGCCTACGAGCATAACACACGCGGGCGGGCGGCCGCCGAAGTCTATCTTCTCGTTTGAGCTGCCCAGGAGTTCCGTAAGCTCCTCGTCTACTATCTTGATGACCTGCTGGGCGGGGGTAAGGGAGCGCAGAACCTCCCCGCCTACCGCCCTTTCCTGCACCCGCGCGATGAAATCCTTGACCACCTTGAAGTTAACGTCCGCCTCCAGGAGGGCCAGGCGAATCTCGCGCATAACCTCGGCCACCTGCTTTTCGGACAGTTTGCCGTGCCCGCGCAGTTTCTTGAATATGTTCTGCAGGCGGTCGCTGAGATTATCGAACATTCCTCTTCTTCCTCGCTCGTTACGGCTCTCGCAGCTGCATGCCAGCCGCCCTGGGTCGAGCCCTATACAAAAGGACCACTAAACTATTTAAATTAGCCGAAACACCAGGTTATGTCAAAGTTTTTAATCGCTGCGTGTAATTACTGCATCATCCGGAGGTCGCCTCTTTCACCACGCACGACGCGGGGACCCATCCCTGCCTGCCCTCGCAATCGCTGCACCACAACCAGCCCGCGGCCTCCTCGCCGGCCTCCAGGACATCACCTCTGCGCACGCTCAGCTCGATGGAATCGTAATCGCGCAGGGCCGTGCAGGTATCGCCGCGCCTTGCGACGAAGCACTCCGGCACCCATGCCCCCTCTCCCGCCGTGTTAACGCACCATATCCAGCCCTCCCACACCGTCTCCCGCTCTTCGACTTTGAGCTCCTCGCCCTGACAAAACACGGTTGCCTCGGTGAAGGATGCCCGATGTTCGCATACGACACGGCAGGTGGATCGGTCGGAATGCCTGGTTTTATCCCGTGCGCTCATTATTCTCACCTAGGAGAAAAGCGCGGAGGCGAACTCCTGCGGGTCGAAGGCGTGCAGGTCGTCCAGTTTCTCGCCTACGCCGATGAACTTGATGGGGATTCCCAGTTCGTGCACGATCGCCACCACTATCCCGCCCTTGGCCGTGCCGTCCAGCTTGGTAAGCACCACCCCCGTGACCTCGACGGCGTCCCCGAACTGCTGTGCCTGGATGAGGCCGTTCTGTCCGGTTGTGGCGTCGATGACCAGCAGGGTCTCGGTAACCGGCGCGTTGCGCTCCGCCACGCGTTTTATCTTCTTCAGCTCCTCCATGAGATTGGTCTTGGTGTGTAGCCTTCCGGCGGTGTCGGCGATGACCACGTCGATGCTTCGTGCCAGGGCGGCCTCCACGGCGTCGTGCACCACGGCCGCCGCGTCCGCTCCCTGCTTATGTTTGACGGTATGCACGCCCACGCGTTCTCCCCAGGTCTCCAGTTGCTCTACGCCAGCGGCACGGAAGGTATCCCCCGCCGCCAGGAGCACCCTTTTCCCGTCCCGGCGCAGAAGGTGCGCGAGCTTGGCTATGGTAGTGGTCTTCCCCGTGCCGTTCACCCCCACCACCATCAGTACGCTGGGTCCTCCTGGCGCGTAGCGCAGATCCATGTCCCCCACATCGAGGGCGTCGGCAAGCACCTCGCGGAAGAGAGCAAGGAGGCCTTCCGGATCCCTGACCTTTTCCCTGGCCATGCGCTCCTTGACCCTCTCGACCAGGATCGTGGTCATCTCTATGCCCACGTCGGCCCCGACGAGGATGTCCTCTACTTCCTCCCAGAAGACCTCGTCGAATCTCCGGGTGGCCATGGCCTTGAAAAGGGGTGCCACGAAATTCATGCGGCTCTTGGAAAGCCCCCCGCGCAGGCGAGACAGCCATCTCTCTTTCTCCTCTTCGAGTGGGAGCTCTTCTTCCAGGCGCTCTTCCTCAATCTCGAGGTCCGCCTCGCCGGCCGCCGCATAATCCTCGAACCCCTCTTTTTCCGGCGCTGGTCCCCCGGGTCCGGCCTCCACTATCGCCTCGGCTTCCATGGCGATATCGGCCGCCGATTCCTCACGCGGTGGGATCTCCATCGCCTCCGGCAAGGATTCCTCCGGGGGTAAGGTTTCAGTTTCCGCCGCCGCCGCTACCGCACCTGCATCTCCCTCTCCAACCTCAACGCATTCCTCTACCTCGGGACCGCAATAAAGCTCCTCGCCCTGCCCCTCCTCGACCTCAGGCAGCTCCTGCAGCTCCTCCAGGGCCTGCTGCTTCTCCTGCTTCCTTGCCTCTTTGAGCTCTCTCTTCTCCTCCTTGAGCCGGGCTTTTTCCTCCCTTGCCTTCTGCTTGGCCTCTTCCTTTTCGCGCTTTCTGCGCTCCTTTTCCAGTTTCCTGTCCTCTTCCATCTCCACCCGCCTCGATAATCGCCTGTAAGAACAACTTAAATCTACCACAACAGCAACAGGGGCCGTATCTTCGATCTTCGCTTACTTGCCGTTATAGCTCCCGGCTTCGACCGATTTCGAAAGGGAACCGAAGATCGAAGATACGACCCTAGGCGATACCGGTGCGCGCAAGGCGCTCTGCTTCATCGAGCTTCTGGCTTACGATACGCGAGATCCCCGAGGCCTGCATGGAAACCCCGTAAAGGATGTCGGCGATCTCCATGGTACGCTTCTGGTGGGTGATCACGATGAGCTGCGAGTCGCCCTTGAACTCCTTTACCATGTTCAGGAAGCGGTGGAGGTTCACATCGTCCAGGGCCGCCTCCACCTCGTCCAGGAAATAGAAGGGGCTGGGCCTGGTCTTGAAGATGGCAAAGAGGAACGCCAGCGAGGTAAGGGCGGTCTCCCCCCCGGAGAGCAGGGAGAGCTTCTTTAGCCTCTTGCCGCGGGGCTGCGCCTCTACGTCCACACCGGTATTGAGCAGGTCCGCAGGATCCGTCAGGCTGAGCTCGGCTCTTCCCTGCGGGAACAGCATCTCGAAGAGCTCCTGAAAGTGCTGGTTTACCTCCTCGAAGGTCTCCGTGAAGATACGCACTATCTCGCGGTCTATGGCGCGTACGACCTTGAGCAGGGAGGCCTTGCTCTCGCGCAGGTCCTCCACCTGTTCCATGAGGAAATCGTAGCGTTCCTTCATCGCCTTGTGCTCCTCCACCGCGCGGGGATTCACCTGGCCCAACATCTCGCGGCGTCTTTCCAGCCTCTCCAGGCTCGTTCTCATCTCTTCCTCGCTGCAGGTTGGAAGGTATTCGCTGAGAGCGGTCTCCACTGGGAGCTTGTATTCGTCCAGCAACCTCTGCACCAGCATATCCACGCGCATCTTGAGCTGGGCAGCCGCAAGGTCGCGGTTATGTACGATCTCCCGCAGTTCCGCTTCGCGGGATTCCATCTCCTCCAGGCGCCTGCGTAGCTCCTCTACTTCCGCTTCCTTGCTCTCGAGTTCCTCCCGGCTCTCCACCTCCTTGCTTTCGACCCTTTGCGCCAGCCTGCCGTGCACCTCTATAAGCCTTTTTGACAGGGCCAGCAACTCCTCCTGGGCGGCGGTCATGCGGCTCAATTCCTCGCGTCCGGGCAGCTGCGGAGCCTCGAACTCGGTCCTGAGTTCCTTGAGCCTCTCCTCCAGGTAATAGCGTCTCTCGGCCATGGACGCCTTGCGTGCCAGGACTTCCTGCAGGTATTCCTCCACTTCCCTGTCGCGCGAGCGCAGTCCCTCTATCCTTTTTTCTTCTTCCTCCAGCCTGGGCTCCAGGTCCTTCGACTCGGCCTGTCGCTTTCCGGCTTCAACCCCGAGACTCGCGGCCTTGCCGAGCAACTCCTCTTCCTCTGCCTCCAGCGCTTCTATCCTCTCGTCCAGCTCCGCGATCTCCATCTCTACCCGCTCGATCTCAGCACCCGCCTCGCGTAACGCGGTCTCCAGGTCTCTCGCTTCGTCCTCCAGCGCCCTTCTCTCCTCGGCCAGCCCGTCCAGGTCGTCTTCCAGACCGGCGATGGTGGACAGCGCGCTCTTGCGCTGTACCTCGAGGGACATGCCCTCCTCGTCGCAGAGGTCGAGCATCTCCTGGAGCTCCTCTATCTCCCTGCGCCTTGCGATGACGTGAAACGGACTGCGCGGGCGCGCTCCTCCCTTGACCGCACGGCGCGGCGCGATAACATCGCCGTCCTCCGTGACGAAAGTCAGCTTGGGGTAGACCTCGGCCTTACTGCCTGCCTCTTCCAGGGACATGCAGAAGACCACGTCACCCAGGAGGTACTCCAGGGCGGGCCTTATTTCGGCATCGCAATCCACTACTTCCATAGCCGGGGTTCCACCGGCTATATAGGCCAGGTTCTTCAGTTCCTCCATGGATGATGATGATATCTCGGACAACGGCAGAAAGATCCCGTAGCCTTCCTCGTCTTTCTTCAAGACCTTTATGGCCGCGAGGGCGCTGTGCAGATCCCTGGTGATCACGCTGAAGAGCCACGGCCCGAGGAACGATTCCAGTGCTTTCTCCCATTCATCTCTTATGTTGATTCTGTGCAGCAGCATACCAAGAACGCCGGGAAGGTCCTCTCCTTTATCCAGGACCCTTGCCGCAGCGGCCGCATAATCGATACGCGAGCTGAAGACCTCCTGCAGGGCTCTCAAGCGGGCGACCACCAGAGCTTCGTCCTGAAAAGACCGCCGCTGCTTACGTGATATGGCCTCCAGCTCCTCCCTGAATCGCGACAGGTCCTCCCGGGCAGCAACCATGCGGTCGTTCTTCTCGGACAGCCTGCTCCCGATCTTCCCCTGCGCCTTCTTCTTCTCCTCTATCTCACCTCGCAGGGACGCAAGTACTCCCCTCGCTTTATCTCGCTCTCCCTTCAGGCGTTCGACCTCCGCACGGTTTTCCTCCGCCCTGGCCGTCGCTCTCCCGGATTCATCCCGCGCCTCCCTCTCTTTTTCCTCAGCTTGGGCCAGGGAACGCTTGAGGGCATCCCGATCGCGCCTGATACTGCTTATCTCCCCGCCCAGGCCTTTTCTCTCTTCGCGCAGGCCATCTTCCTGGACCTCCAGCTCCGCCAGCCCCGATTCCGTCTGCACCAGCTCTTCCCTCAGCTCGCTTTCCCTGCGCGCCAGTTCCTCGTGGCGCGACCTCCAACCGTCGCGGTAGGCCATATCCCCGCTCAGGGCTGCATACAGCTTCAATCTCTCCTCGCCCAGCCCCTCGCAGGCCCGCAGCCGTTCCCCCAGCGAGACCAGCCTCATCTCCCGCGCGCGGCACCCATCCAAAGCCTGGCGCAATACGCGCAATCTCGCCTCCAGGTTGGACAGGCGCTCCTTGCCTTCTCTGACCCAGCGCGCCTTATCCTCCAGTTCTCCCGCCAGCCTCTCCTCTTCCTCCCTGCGGTTGTCCCACTGGCCCTTCAGCTCCTCGAGCTCTGCCACCATTATGCGGATAGAGAGCTCCCTTATCTCCGAAACCAGCTCCGCGTACTCCCTGGCCTGCCGCGCCTGTCTTTCCAACGGCCGCAGTTGCTTGTTCACCTCTGAGATGATGTCCTTGACCCGCACCAGGTTTCTCTCCATGCCTTCCATCTTGCGCAGCGCCTTGTCCTTACGACGCCTGTGCTTGCGCAAGCCCGCGGCTTCCTCCAGGAAGGCGCGGCGGTCCTCAGGCTGACTGCGCAATATCGCCTCGAGCTTGTTCTGGCCTATAACCGCTGTGAGCTCGCGGCCTATCCCCAGGTCGGAAAGGAGTTCCTGGATGTCCACCAGGCGACACGGCGATTTGTTGAGCAGGTACTCGCTCTCCCCGGTGCGATAGATACGGCGCGTCACGACCACTTCCGGGAACTCTAAGTCCATACCACCACCGCGGTTGTCGAATGACAGTGAGACCTCGGCCATGTTCTGCGGCTGGCGGGTCGCGCTACCGGCGAAGATGACGTCCTCCATCTTCGTCCCGCGCAGGTTGCGTGGGCTCTGTTCGCCCAGCACCCACAGTACGGCGTCGGCGACGTTGCTCTTACCGCTGCCGTTGGGGCCGACGATGACCGATATGCCGGGCTCGAAATCGAGGGTGACTTTGTCCGCGAAGGATTTGAACCCCCGCGCGTTCAACGACTTCAGGTACATCTGTGCCTTGCTCTCCTCTTGTTCGGCTTGCAAACGGATTTTCGAGGTATTTTTCTCCCCCGGGAGCCTTTTACCCTTCCGCGGGCATCCACATATACCGCCTCTTGTCTATGGATATTATATTGACGCCTGGAGATAAGGCCATAATATTCCGGGCCGGGTGCCTGACATGGCTTCCGCCCTGCAGCCTCAGGGGTATGATCCAGGCAGAAACCTGCACACGGCGGGCTTGGTCTTGCCGCGCGGCAACGGCACCGTGCGAATAGATGCGTTTCTCCTCCGCCCCTTCCCCCGCATCGAGTAATACTGACGGCGCTGCCCACAACAGCCCCGCATGGGATATATCCGTCTTGGACGGCTGGAAATTCGCTCGCCTGCGGTTTAAACCACGGGGAAGAAAGCTACTCCCACCGTGCCCGGTCCGACGTGAGATCCTACAACTGGACCGGTCTCGTTGAAGACTATGGCATCCGCATCGCAATCCAGGGCCTTGGATACCTTCTCCTTCAACTCGTTCAGCCTGGGGAGATCGCGCACGTGGGTCAGACCGACCTGTACTCTCTTCCCTCCCGCTTTCTCCACCGACAGCTCGACCATGCGTTCCAGGGCTTTCTTGCTTCCGCGTACCTTGTCCAGGGCGTCTATGGTCCCGTCGAGATAAAGGAGGGGCTTGATGCGCAACATGGAGCCCATCAAGGCCTGGGCTCCTCCGATCCTGCCGCCGCGGTGCAGGTACTCCAGGGTATCGACGCAGAACATGAGCTCGCCCCCCTCGATCATCCGGGAGGTCAGGGCATTCAATTCCTCCATGCTCTTACCGGCATCCCTGGCCTTGACCAGTTCCCTCACGAACAGCATTAGCTGTATTCCAGTGAAGCGGGAGTCCACTACCTCTATGGGATAATCCCCCATCTCCGACGCCGCCGAGCGGGCGGATTCGCAGGTGCCGCTGATACCTGACGAGATGTGTATGCTGAACAGCGCGTCGTAGCGTTGCGACATCTCCCGGTAGGCCTCCTGAAATTCTCCGGCCGAGGGTTGCGAGGTGGTGGGAAAGATGTCCTCTTCCCTCATGCGCTTGTAGAACTCATCATTACTGATGTCCACTCCTTCCCGGTAGGAGACATCGTCCATGATGACCTTCAAGGGCACCACCTTGATGTCGTTTTTCTCGACATATTCCTCGTCCAAGTACGCAGTCGAATCCGTTACTATTCCTATACCAGCCAATGCGATCCCCCCTTTTCCTGTCGATGCCTCTTCTTCATGCTATCTTACATGCAGGACATTCGTTCCAGGGCAGCCCGGGCGGCCTCCTGCTCGGCCTCCTTCTTGGAAGACCCGCTACCCGTGCCCATTTCCTCATCGGCTATGAATACGGTGGCGTGGAACGTCTTGCGGTGGTCGGGCCCCTCTTCACGCAGCCGGTAGCGCGGCAGTATCCCCCTGTCCTTTACAACCGTTTCCTGCAGGCGTGACTTGTAGTCGTAATCAAGGGTCCCGGATACCGCATCCTCGAGCTTTTTCTCGAAAAGCCTCAGGCACAACCGCCCCGCTTCATCAAGACCCTGATCGAGGTAGACGGCACCGATGATCGCCTCCAGAGCGTCCGCAACTATGGAGGCTTTCTCTCCCCCTCCGTCGGCCCTTTCCTCGGGGCTGAGCAATATATGCTCTCCAATACCCAGATCGCGAGCCGTTTCAGCCAGGGAGTTCATGTTTACCAGATACGATCTGATGCGCGTCAGGTCTCCCTCGTTCAATTCGGCGTGCTTGCGGTATAGATAATCCGACACTACCACGTCCAGTACGGCATCGCCCAGGAACTCCAGCCTCTCGCTGGTGTAGTCCGCCGGCAGGCAAGCCTCGTGCGCGTATGAACGGTGGGTCAGGGCACGATGCAGGAGCTCCTTGTCCTTGAAGTTCACCAGCAGGAGTTCCTCTATGGCTTCCCTCTTCCCGCCGCGGCGCTTGAAGATCATCGATCGCCCCCCCTGCCCGTCACCAGAAGTCTCTCCGTTTTTTCCACCAGCCCGGCCTCCACAGCCTCCGCCGCGACGCGGATCGAGTTCTTGACGGCTGTGTTATCGGAACTTCCGTGGGCTATAATGCATACGCCTTTCACGCCCAGCAGGGGGGCGCCGCCGATAGCACGATAATCCAGTTCCCGGCGTAACCCCAGCAGTGCCGGCAGCACTGGCTGCAGCTCTTCTTCCCGCAACGCACCCAGATTCTCCAGCAATCTGTGCGTTATCATCGACGCCACGCCCTCGATCACCTTCAGCGTTATATTGCCGGTAAAACCATCGGTCACCACGACATCTGCCCTGTCCGATGCCAGATCTCTTCCCTCCAGGTTCCCCACGAAGTTTATCCTGGCCTCTGAGGAAAGGAGGTGGAACGCCTCGCGGGCCAGTTCGCTGCCCTTTGTTTCCTCGGCCCCGATGTTCAGCAGCCCTACTCTTGGCGCGTTCTTCTCGAAACGCAGAGAGGCGTAGGCGCTGCCTAAAAGAGCGAACTGGCGCAGGTGTTCGGGCCGGCAATCGGAATTCGCTCCCGCATCGAGGAGAAGGGTGGGAGATTGGGCCGGCGGCAGGACAACTGCGACGGCCGGTCGCCTGATCCCCTTCATCCTGCCCCACGAGAAAAAAGCGGCTGCCATGGCGGCGCCGGTATTGCCCGCCGATACCATGGCCTGCGCCCTTCCTCGCCGTACCGCCTCGGCGGCAACCACCACCGAGGCTCCCTCGCGGTTCTTGATGGCGAAGGCGCCCTCTTCCCCCATGTCCACCGTATCCGGTGCATGCAGGATCTCGAGGCGCCCACGATCACCGGCCCGCGTCTCCAGAATGCCTCCGAGTACTGCTTCGTCCCCCACCAGCAGCACGTTTATGCCCAACTCCTCCTGTGCCTCGAGGGCTCCCGAGACATTGGATTCCGGGGCGTTATCCCCGCCCATGGCATCAAGTGCTACCGTCACCCTCTCCTGGTCAGCCACGATGCATACTCCGGTAGATGTGCGCTCTCCCTCCAGCCGCAGTCCGACATACAGCGTTGATTTCCATTACCAGGCGGACGGCACTTGTGAATGTTTCTACGCGATAACCTGGGGTTAACGGCATCTGACATGCCGCCTGCAGGCCGGCGATAATACTGCTATTCCGTCTCCAGGACTTCCCGTCCGTTATAGGTGCCGCAGTTCGGGCATGCCCGATGGGGTAACTTGGGAGAGTGGCACTGCGGGCATTCCGACTTCGGAGGCGGTTGTATGCCCCACTTCGCACGCCTTGAAGAGGTGCGCGAACGTGATTTTTTTCGCTTGGGTACCGCCATTTCTTACCTCCGGAAAAACCTTCCTTTTCCTGCTTACATCGATTTTTGCACCACCCGAGTATAGACTTGAGTTCCGGCACGGTCAAGCCGGGCACGTCCCCGCGATGCCCCCGCGTCAATCCTCCTCCTTCTCGAGCAGAGTCCTCAAGACCTCGAGGCGGGGATCGATGCTCTCCTGTATGCAACCGCATTCACCTTGGTTGAGGTTCTTGCCACAGGCCTGGCACAATCCCTTGCATCCCTCGTCGCACAGGTGCTTGATGGGCAGGCTAAGCATGACCGCATCGTTCACCAGGAGGTTCAAATCTATGGTTCCCTCGTCTATCACGTATTCGTCCTCCTCCTGCACCCCCGCACCGGTCACTCTCCTGCCATCTCCGGTCACCATGCTGAGACCGGGGCGGCGGAAGAACTCGTCTACTGCGATCTCCAGCTCCTGGCGGTATCCTTCCAGGCACCGGGTGCAATCCATGGACACTGAACCCTGGATGACGCCCTTCACCCTTACGCCGTCCGGGCTGCTCTCGAGCCATACCTCCAGCTTGAGATCACCGCGGTCGCTCTTCTCGACCAGCCCATGCTCGGCTACCGCGACATCCAGATGCGCCGTCAGCCTCTCCCTTGAAAACACCTTCTTGAGGAGGTTGGTTACAGGTACTTTCAGCTGGCGCGAGTTAAGCTTATCGGCCATCTCTCCTCACCCTTGCGTTCGTCCATACAATTACTCGCCGTGTGCGACCTTTTCTCTCGCGTTGAGCCCGTCCCCGCAACAGTCGCATGCGGGCGTTACGGGGCAGACGCCGCACGCATACACTGATAACGACGTCCCTCTTTGACGTCTCGTCGCAGGTTAGATCTTATAAGGATTTATTGTGGTGGTGAGAACTCCCGGGTGTTGATGTCAGGGCTTCGACTTCGGCTTTCTCAATATCGGCTTCGGTCGCTTCGTGCCTCAGGCGTATCGCCTCAGGTTGACCTTTCTATTCCAGGTCGAACTCCTCTTTTTCCTCCACCTGTTCCTGCGGTCCCTGCAGCCTCTCGCGCGCTCGCTTGATGACCTCGAGGAGCTTGTAGCAGGTGACTTCCAGGTTTGCGAGGCGTTCGTCCGCATAATCCTCAGCTTCCAGGCGGATCTCCCTCGCCTGGGCCTGTGCTTCCTCTATGAGCCTGTCCGACTCGGCGTGGGCGGCCTTGATGATCTCCGTTTCCTCGATGAGCCGTACCCTCTCCTCGGTCGCCTCCTCACGGACGCGCTCCGCCTCCTTGCGCGCCTCGTCCATGAGCTCCTGCTTCTCCTTGACCATCCAGCGTGCCTGCTTCAATTCATCCGGGAGGGAGCTGCGGAACTCGTCCAGCAGCTCGAAGATCTCGGTTTCGTTGACCATCACCGAAGATGAAAAGGGTACATGCTTGCTCGATACAATGAGGTCCTCTATCCTATTCAGTTGTTGAAAGACGTCCATCTAGACCGCCCCTTTCTTCAACCTGCCGAATTTATTCGCAAACATCTCCATCAGCTCTTTCTCCAGACCTTGCGGCACCAGCCCGGTTATGGCACCGCCGTAGCTGGCAACCTCCCTTACCGCACTCGAACTTATAAAAGTATATTCCGGGTTGGCCATGACGAAAAAGGTCTCCACATCCTCGTCCATGGCCTGGTTTATCTGGGCCATCTGGAACTCGTACTCGAAGTCGCTGATAGCCCTCAATCCCTTTACTATGGCCGTGGCGCCTACCTTATGCGCGAAATCGACCAACAGGGTGTCAAACGGGGTCACCTCGACATTTTCCAACTCCGCGGTAGCTTTCTTGAGCATATGCGTTCTTTCCTCCAGGCTGAACAGAGGCTGCTTGAACGGGTTGGCGGCAACGCCTACGATGAAGCGGTCGAAATACTTGCTTGCTCTGTTTATAACATCCAGGTGGCCACAGGTTATAGGATCAAAAGTACCCGGACAGATAGCTACTTTCATACCGTCTGCAGCCCCCTCCTCAACGCCAACAGTATTTTCCTCTTTTACATAAACATCCACCGCGGTCTCCCCGTACTTCCGCCTCTCCCGGAAGTGCACCCCCTCGGGCGAACCCGGGGGTGAGCTCCGCAGTGGAGCCTCTATTATAACCACCGCCGACGGAGCTAGAAACCCGCCTTCGGCTAATCTTTTGAGCATCTCTTTCCTATAGCCCAGATTAATTCTATAAGGTGGGTCTATAAAAATCAAATCAAAAGCTCTCTCCGGAAAACCGGCTTTGCGCAGGTAATCGAGAACTTCAGCCTTTATCACCTTGCCCCGTTCGGACATGGCAAGCGTTTCCAGATTCTCCTTGATTATACGGATGGCCTCGCTCCCGCGGTCCACGAATATCGCCTCCCCGGCGCCCCTGCTCAGCGCCTCCAATCCCAGCGAGCCACTGCCGGCGAAAAGATCCAGGACTCGTGACCCCGCGATGCGCTCCCCGAGCATGCTGAAGACAGCCTCGCGCACGAAATCGCGCATGGGTCGCGTGGCGCGTCCCCGCGGCGCTTTGATCCTCCTTCCCTTGGCCTCACCGGCTATGATCCTCATAGGCATCATTTTACCAGGGGTCAGCCCTCCATTTTCAACGTCGGGGGTCAGGCCTCCACGCCTAGGGTCAACCCTCCGAATTCGACGTGATCGCCCAAGTAGGTGATGAGAAGAGACCTTCTCCGGATCAAGTTGAATTTGGAGGGCTGACCCCGCTGAGAGAGGCACGGACGGTATAGCGGTAGGGTGGATGAAAGGTGGGCGACGGCCTGCCGTTCTCGGCGCAGCACACGAAAATGGTCAGGATGGGGCTGGCGGTGGGGTCGACTATCCATACATCGGTGTCGCGCACCACCAGGCCTTCGCTCCAGCGGTAGATATAATCCCTGCCTCCGTAGGTCAGCTTTATCTCGTCCCCTTCCGTCAGATCGAAAAGGCGGTTGAAGGGGAATGGCACCTGTCCGCTGGCATGCGCCATGAGCACGAAGTTGCTCCTTCCCGGACGTCCCGTGCCCGGAAAATGACCGACACCGAATCCGATGACGCTTGCCACCCCCTGGGGGTCATTGCCCTCTATGACTTCGCCCTGGAATGAAAAGGCGGGGATCTCCATGGTTACACCGTCACTTCGCGTCGAGAAGGAGATCTCCACCTCCTCCAGGCAGGCTCTCCCCCGCATATCCTCGGCGATACCCGAGCGCAAGCGGAAGGTGTACTGCGCGCCGGGTGCCAGAAGGTTCTCCGGTACTATCAGGCATTCCGACTCCCCGGAGACGGCAAAGCTCACGGATGGCTCGAAATACGCTGCCTGGCCGATGCTCTGCAGGTCCATGGGGCTGTCGAAGGAGAGTGATATCACGGCATCTCTGCCGAGTATTCCGCCACCATGTGGTGATACCCTCAGCAGGCTCGGGCTGCGGCCGCCTTCAGGCACGGCATCGCATATGCCCGCGGGAATGCAGAACAGCAGCAAACAGACCACCGCCATGACCACCGCTGCCTGTTTACAGCGCGTCTCCCTCGTGTTCATTCACTTCTCCCGTTACGATGCCTGACCCCATCCCCATGCGAGGATGATATCACCTGTACGAAGTCATGCGATAATGGGGCGTCAATACCATCTTCTCAGGCGTTAAAGAGCCACTCGAGGTTATCGCGAAACCGGCTTTCGACCTCCAGGCGCAACAGCAGGTGTTCCGGGTCCCGCAGGTGGGGATCCCTCTCGACCAGTTCGAATGCATCGGCGCGGGCATGCTTGAGCAGGCGGAAATCCCGTATCAGACGTGCTACACGCAGATCCGGCATACCCGACTGGCGGGTGCCGAACAGGGAACCCTCGCCCCGGATCTCCAGGTCGGCTTCCGCGAGGTTGAAACCGTCTTCTATCTCCGCAATAGCCCGCATGCGCCTTTGAGACTCCTCGCTCTCGCCATCGAAGACGAAAACGCTGTGCGAGAGATGCTCGCCGCGTCCCACCCGCCCTCGCAGCTGGTGCAGCTGCGAGAGCCCGAATCGATCGGCGTTCTCGACCATCATGACCGTGGCGTTGGGAACGTCTATTCCCACCTCTATGACGGTAGTCGACACCAGGAGCTGCACCTCGCAGGCGCGGAAATCCGCCATAACCTTATCCTTGTCGGCCTTGGCCATCTGACCGTGCAGGAGCCCGATATTCGTACCCCTGAAGACCCTTGAGAGCTCGCGCGCCTCTTTCTCCGCCGCCTTGGCCTCGACGGCGGGAGAGGCATCCACCAGCGGGCAGACCACGAATGCCTGCCTGCCCTTGAGCAACTCCTCGCGGATTATGTCGTATGCGCCCTCCCTCCCGTCCGGACCGACTACCAGGGTGCGCGTTCCGGCCCTTCCCGCCGGAAGCTCATCCAGTACCGAGACCTCCAGATCGCCATAGAGCGTAAGCGAGAGCGTGCGCGGAATGGGCGTCGCCGTCATGATCAGGGTATCTGGGCAGAAACCTTTCTCTTTCAGGAGCATCCTCTGGCGCAATCCGAAGCGGTGCTGTTCGTCTACCACTATCAGCCCCAGGCTCTTGAACTCCACGTCCCCCTGGATGAGGGCATGCGTCCCCACCAGGATGTCGAGCCCCCCGGAACTCGCCGCTTCCAGGATCTCCCTGCGCCTTGCCGCAGTCGTGTTCCCGGTAAGCAGCTCCACCCGCAGCCCGAGCCCGCCGGCGAGCAGACCGGTGATGTTCGCGAAGTGCTGCTCGGCCAGCACTTCCGTGGGCGCCATGATCGCACCCTGGTGGCCGTTCTCCAGTGTCAGCAGCAAGGCCATGAGGGCTACCACCGTCTTGCCCGAACCCACTTCCCCCTGCAACAGACGGTTCATAGGATAGGGTTCCGACATATCTCTGCTTATCTCCTCGAATGCTCTCTCCTGGCCGGCCGTTAGCTTGAAGGGCAGCGACGCGATCAGGGATTCGACTATCCCGCCCGGAGCGGCATGGGCTATTCCGGGCGTCTCCGACTTGAGGCGTTGCCTGCGCATGGCCAGGGCTACCTGCATCACCAACAGCTCGTCGTAGGCCATGCGCTGGCGGGCGCGGTTCAGGCGCCCGCTCGAACCCGGGAAGTGCATCTCTCGCAGGGCCTGGCTGCGATGGGGATAGCCATAACGCAGGCGCAGGCCGTAGGGGATGTGATCGGGCAGGTCACCGAACTGGTCCAGGGTGCGCATGATGAGACGGCGCAGCATGGCGGCGCTCAGCTTCTGGGTGGCGGGGTGGAGGGGGATGATGCGGCCGGTGTGCACCGTCTTCGAGCCCACGTCCCCCACATCATCGAGGATGTCGTAGGCGGGATTGACCATCTGAAGGCGCCCACGGCGATACTGCACCCTGCCCGAGAACGCAACCTCCGTGCCAGGTTCGAGTCTGTCCGCATGATAGGGCTGATTGAACCATACTCCGTACAGATACGCTGATCCGTCGAAGATGGCGACGTTGAGAACGCTGCGGTTACGAGCAATGCGGTTGAGGTCTGCGCTGCGCACCGTGCCCACCACCGTCGTGTCCTCGCCGATGCGCACATCTCCTATCCTCGACAGCTTGCGCCGGTCGAGGTAACGGCGGGGGAAATGATAGAGGAGATCTTCAACCTTATGGATATCCATGGCATGGAGGTAGCGCAAGAAGCTCTTGCCTATACCGCTGACCCCGCTGAGCGGCCCCTGCAGGGCTTTCCAGTGCGATTCCAGCTCCTCGACGCGCCGCTCCACCTGTTCAGGCATGGAGAATTCCCGCAAGACCTTATGCCTTATTCGACCCCGAAGATGTAGTGATAGACGGGTTGTCCCCCGTCTATGACCTCCACCTCCATATCTTTATCCTCCAGAAGGTCTATCAGTTCGGCGTGGTTCAGGCCGTGGCCTTCGTCACCGATTATCATGCTCACTATCTCGTCATCATCATCGATCATTTTATCCAGCAGGGTCTTTGCCGCCTCCAGCGCATCATTGGAGGCCGAGACGATCTCGCCGCTGTAAAGACCGATATAATTACCCTTCTTTATCTTGCCCGGCTTGCCCTTGCTGTCCCGCACCGCCACGGTAACCGCCCCGGTCTTCACTCCCTCCATAGCCTGCAGCATCCTCCCGCTGTTGTTCTCCATCTCGCCACGGGGGTCGAAGGCCACCATGGCCGCGAAGCCCTCCGCGATGGAAACAGCCGGTATCACGACTATCTCTTTCTCCGTCAGCTCCTTGGTTTGCTCGGCGGCCGGGATGATGTTCTTGTTGTTGGTCACGAGCAGGATACGGTCCTGGGGTATGTCGTTGATGGCATCCAGCATCTCCGCGGTGCTCGGATTCATGCTCTGCCCACCGTCCACGATGTGGTCAACGCCCATGGAACGCAGGATCTCCTTGATGCCATCCCCCACCGCTACCGCCACGACCCCGATGGGCTTTTGCTCTAAAGCCGTCCTCGCCGTATCCAGCTCCTCCACCTGCAGTTTGAGGTCGGTTATCTCTACATCGCTCAACCTGCCGATGGATGAGGCCTCCTCGATTACTTTACCGAGCTGATCCGTATGCACGTGTACGCGGTAGACCTTGTCCCCGCCGACCACGAGTACGGAGCCTCCCACTTCGTGCAGCAATTCGCGATAGCGTTCGGCCTTGGCGTCCTTGCAATGCAGTATAAACTGTGCTTCGTAACGGAAATCCTCGACCTGGGTAAGTTCGACGGCGACCACCTGGCCCGCTTCCTCCTCTATTACCTGCAGTTCCTCGCCGGTCAGATAGGCGAGGATCCCCTCGAAGATCGCTAGAAGGCCACGCCCCCCGGCGTCCACTACGCCGGCTTCCTTCAATACGGGAAGGAGCTCGGGCGTGTATTCCAGCGTCTCTCGGGCCTTGAGCACGACGCCCGCGAACCACTCCTCCAGGCTTATCTTGCCGTCTTTGCTGCGCGCTCCCTCTTCGGAGGCCTCCCGTACAACGGTGAGGATCGTTCCCTCGACCGGCTTCATCACCGCACGGTAGGCCACGTCGGAACCGTGGATCAGCGCCTGTGCCATCACATCGATGTCCACCGCCTCGTTTTCGCTGATCACCTCGGTCATGCCCTTGAGTATCTGGGAAAGAACTACGCCGGAGTTGCCGCGCGCTCCCATGAGAGAGCCGCGCGATATTGCCTGGCACACCGAGGTGATGTCCCTCTTGTTGATATCGAGAATGGCCTCCTTCACCGCCTGCATGGTCAGAAGCATATTCGTGCCCGTATCGCCGTCCGGAACGGGGAAAACGTTCATGGCGTTGATCTCATCCTTGTGCAGCCTGAGGGCATCTATGGCCACGTCTACGAAACCGACGAGGTCCGCCGCATCCAGACTCTCGACCAATTAATGCACCCCCAAGCTCAGTTGACCCGGACGCCCTGTACGTGCACCTGCACCTCGTCCACCTCCAGGCCCGTGGAGCTCTCCACCATATATTCGACCTGCTCGATGAGGTTATGAGCCACTTCCGCTATATTGATTCCAGCCTCCACGATTACATAGAGGTCGAAGCTGACAGTCCCTTCCTTGCGCTTTAAGCGCACGCCTCTACGCAGCGAGTCCCTGCCCAGCAGTTCCGCCACACCTTCCTGGAAGCTCTGGCTCGCCATGCCAACGATACCGTAACAACGCGTACAGGTAAGGCCCGCCAGATCGGCGAGTACGTCGTCACTGATGGTTATCTTCCCCGCGCTATCGGGAGGCTTTTCCTCGTTCACATCCCCTCCACGTCCAGCCGTGTCATGCAACAGTCTGATTATAGCAACCACTACGGACCATATACTATAATGCCGCAGGTTACATGAAGGTAACTCCTTTATCGGGTTTTCCGGAGGGCATGTTGGCGCAGACCCCGCGCGCCATGCAGGTTCATCCGATATCCTTACGTTCGGTTTACTATCGATGTTCCACTTTCCGGGCCTCCACGTTCTGAAATGTGGAGGCGCCGGGACACCGCCGCACCTCGCTTTCGCCCGGCACTGTCGCTTTCGCGCTGCAGTCTTACGAACACTTACGAACCTTTACTTGTATCCGAGGGGGGGGTCTGGTAACATACATCCGTATGTTTCGAGGAGGTAACGATGTCCAAGATCTGTGAGGTTTGCGGCAAGAAGCCGAGTTTCGGATTCAATATAAGCCACTCCCATCGCAAGACCAAGCGCCGGTGGAACCCCAACGTACAGAAGATACGGGTCGTCGTGGACGGCAAGCCGACCCACATGAACGTATGCACCAAGTGCATGAAGGCCGGTAAGGTTGAAAGATACTGACAAACGGTTGTCCTGACGGGTTTTCCCAATCGTCCGATCGTCGCGCTTTATCAGGCTGCCTACTGGAGCGCCCGTAAGAATAACGGGAGCGGAAGTGTCGACCTCCGCTCCCGTTTAAGTTCAACCCGACGGCTTAAGAACAAGCCGTTCTTTTCCAATATCGCGTTCTAGCCCTCGAGGTTCTTGTCCAGCTTGATCTGATTTGCCTCGTCTACGAGGGCATCCCCCTCTTTGCCCAGCTCATCGACCTTCTGCAGCTCTTCGCTTTCCATCATCAAGCTGATGATATCGACTTCCTGTCCTTGCGCCATGGCCGTTAGGGCGTCCGCAAGCATGGCTATCAGCTGAGAGGTATAACCCAGCTGCTCCAGGTAGACATCGATGGCTTCGATCATCTTGTTGGCGTATTCCTTGTAGTCCTCAACGCCGTCAAGGGCGAGGATCTTCTCGTACTCCGCCATGGCCATATCGAGGTTTTCGCCAATGGAGTCGAGGATTCCCATAACCTGCTCCTGCAAGGCAGTACCGGCCTCGCCCGTTATTGCCGACATATCTCCTTCGAGCGCCGTCGTTGCCAGGTCGGTCTGCATGGTCTCCAGATCGGATGTCAGCTGCAGGACCTCGGACATATAGGTGTCCCCCGCTATCATGTACCCCTTAGCTTCGTCCTTGTTGGCGTCGCCTCCACACCCCGCCAGAGAAGCCAGCATCGACAGGGTAAGCGCGGCGACAAGAGCGATCACCACTGCTCTTTTCATGTTTCTACCTCCTGTTAGACAACTCTTTCTTCTTCTTTCTGCTTGAATATATTTCATCCTCTTATGGGATTTTCCCTTTTTTCAGGTTTTTGATACCTCCGCTCCGGTAATTGTTCCCTCCTTCCACCGCGACCAAATCCTTCGCTATGTGACTATACCGGGCAGGTCGCGGCCTGCAAGCAGGCCGCCGCTTCCCAGATCGTACAATGATACCCTGTCTTCCTCCAATATTCCCACCGAGGGGATGCCGTCGCCCTTGGGAAGGGAGGGGCTGCCCGGGTTGCAGACCAGCAGAGGACCATGCTCCCATATACCGTGGATATGGGTGTGGCCCCGCACGAGCAGGTGGACGCCGTATGCAAGCGCCAGCTCGACCAATGCCGTCTTGTCCATGGAGTCCCCGTGGGTCACCATTACGTTTAAACCCTCCAGGCGGCAGAATACATAGGGGGACATGATGGGGTCCTGCAACGCGGACTGGTCGACGTCCGAGTCGCAGTTGCCCCGTGCGTGTAGAACGGGTATGGCGCACTCGTTCATCTCCCGGGTCAGTTCCTTGGGATCATAGGTGGGCAGGACGGGGTTGAAGGCGCCGTGGTAGAGATGATCTCCAGCGTGCAGGATCAGCTCGCATCCCTCGAATATTTTCATGGCCCGCCGCCATGCCGCTGCATCCCCGTGTGTATCGCTGATCAAGCCGACTCTCATAGGCCCCCTCCCGTCATGGTGGAATTCCAGCATTCATATGCGGCGACCTAAAACCCTGCCTTGCCGGAAGAACCGGGCTTGGCGGCCATCGCATGCGTGTATGGCGCACCATGCCTTATGGCTCACAGCAAAGAATAATAAGCCATGGACATCATATTTCAATCGGCGATTATTCCCCCCCCCGCGGCAAGAGGATGCACCGGGCCCCTTCCCCCACCGATTTCCAGGGCATTCTGCAGGGCGCCCGTAACGATTCTCTTTGCTTTGCCCGTCGCGCGCAGCGGATCCTCTCCCCTGGCCAGGTAGGCGGCAATGGCCGCCGACAAGGTGCAGCCTGTCCCGTGGGTGTTTTCGGTGTCGACGAGAGGGGCGGTGAGGGTCACCAGGTCCGAGCCATCGTAGAAGATATCCACCGCAGCCGACGACGCCTCCATATGACCGCCCTTGACCAACACGCACGCGGGGCCCATATCCTTGAGCAGCATGGCGGCTTTCTTCATCCCCTCAACGTCACCGATCTGCCGGTCCAGCAGAAGCGCTGTCTCCGCCAGGTTGGGGGTGATCACCTCGGCCAGCGGGAACAACCTCTCGGCTATCGTCTCTATCCCCCCTCCGTCCAGCAGCGAGTGGCCGCTGGTGGAGACGGCAACGGGGTCGACGACCAGCCGTGCTCCCCTGCGTGCAGCCAACAACTCCGCCACCGCCTCGATTATCGCTGCGCTGGCCAGCATGCCAGTCTTCACGCCCGCAACGTCGAAGTCGCTCATAACCGCCTCTACCTGCGAGACCACGACCTCCGCCGCAAGGTCGCAGCGCGACATCACGCCAACGGTGTTCTGCGAGGTAACGCTGGTTACCGCGCATGTCCCGTGCACTCCACAGGCGAAAAAAGTCTTGATATCGGCCTGTATGCCCGCTCCGCCCCCCGAATCCGAACCGGCGATGGTGAGCGCTACCGGCAGCTTCACCCTCATCCCTCCTTGAAATGCTCGTATCCGCTGCGATGCCCGTCCACCCGCCGACCCGAGGGATCGAGCACTACCACTCCTTCTCCCTCCGTTATCCTCCCGATAACGCTGAGGCCGAGCTCTTGCCGTAGAGGTGACACCTTGTCCTCGTCGATGACTACTATGATCTCGTAGTCCTCGCCACCGTATAGGGCCGCGCCTGCCGCGTCCTCGCCCAGCTCACGGGCCATCTCCCGCGCCGCCACGGATATGGGAATATCATCCATCACGATCTCCGCTCCCACGCCGCTCTCCTCGCATATATGGCCCAGGTCCAGCAACAGGCCATCGCTGATATCGATGCAGGCAGATGCCCCCGACTCCAGAGCGCGGCTTCCCTCCCTCAGGCGCGGTAGCGGGTAGAGGTGCCGCTGCGCGCAGGGGTTGGAATCGCTGCCTCCTCCCATCAGCCACTTCAATCCCAGGAAGGAATCGCCCAGGGTGCCGGTTACAATAACCGCCTGGCCGGGGCGCGCCCCCCCGCGGGTGAGAAATCTCCCCCCGGGGACGGGGCCGACCAGGGATACGGAGATAAACACCTGCTGCGGTGAGCGTACGATGTCTCCTCCCACTACGTTGCATCCGTACTGCCTGC
Organism: Actinomycetota bacterium; assembly: GCA_016931915.1. Lineage (GTDB taxonomy): Bacteria > Actinomycetota > Geothermincolia > Geothermincolales > RBG-13-55-18 > SURF-21. The sequence goes on along the minus strand of JAFGDU010000059.1, from coordinate 4,635 downwards.
CGCATTCATCCATGCCGCGGTACATCTCCTCCACCGCTTCCACCTCCGTATCACCGCTGAGCCCCAGCACGACCAGTGCGAATGACGGCGCCGAACCCCCCATAGCCGCCAGGTCGGAGATGTTCACGGCCAGGGATTTAAAACCCAGGGAGTGCCAGGGGGTGTAGGCCGGGTCGAAGTGTACTCCCTCCACCATGGCATCCGCGGTATAGGCCCACGCACCGCTCGCTTCGGAGCTGAATACGGCGGTGTCGTCTCCCGCACCGCAGATCAATCCCTGCCGCTCGCCCTCGATCATGCGGCGGAGCCTGGCGATCAGTGCGAATTCACCTTCATCCGCTACGCGCAAGACCCACCCCCTCTCGGCTTCACTCGCAGACGGCCATGTCCTCGCGACCGAGGTAATCGGAGATGAAGCGCATGGCACAGAAGTCCCCGCACATGGTGCAGGCCTTCTCCCCTTCCACCTGGCGCTCACCGAACATGCGGCTGGCCTTCGCCGGATCGAGGGCAAGCCTCAATTGCTCCTCCCAGGCAAGGCCCTTGCGCGCCTTGCTCATTTCCAGGTCCCAGTCGCGTGCGCCGGGTATTCCCCTGGCTATGTCAGCGGCGTGTGCTGCTATACGCGTGACGATGACCCCCTCACGGACGTCATCACCCGTGGGCAACCCCAGGTGCTCGCGGGGAGTCACATAGCACAGGAAATCGGCACCGGACATGGCGGCTATGGCCCCCCCTATGGCTGCCGCGATGTGATCGTAGCCGGCGGCCACATCGGTGACCAGCGGGCCCAGCACGTAGAAGGGCGCTCCGCGCGTTATGCCTTTGGCCATTCTGATATTCGCCTCTACCTGGTGCAGGGGGATGTGTCCCGGACCCTCCACCATGCATTGCACACCGGCCTCATGACAGCGCTTCACCAGTTCTCCCAGGACCACCAATTCCGCCACCTGGGCGGCGTCCGAGGCATCCTCGATGCACCCCGGTCGCAGACCGTCCCCAAGGGACAGGGTCACCTCGTATTTGCGGGCGATTTCCAGGAGGCGGTCGAACTCCGTATATAGCGGGTTCTCCTCTTCATGATGCAGTATCCAGCCCGCCAGGAAAGCACCTCCGCGGCTGACTATGTCCGCCACCCGCGGATTCGCCTTGAGGGTTTCCAACACCCTTCGGGTCACGCCGCAGTGTACGGTGATGAAATCGATCCCTGAAGCACAGTGATCGTCGATGGCCCGGAACATGTCGTCAGAAGTCATGGCAACGATGCTCCCTTGCTCGTCCTGCGCCCGCACCGCCGCCTGGTAGATGGGAACCGACCCGACGGGGATGGGTGAAGCGGCCACTATCGCATCCCTTACCCTGTCGATGGGTCCTCCCGTGGACAGGTCCATCACCGCGTCGGCACCGGCCTCCACTGCAGCGCGCAGCTTGACCAGCTCATCATCGATACCGGTGTAATCGCTGGAAGTGCCGATATTGGCGTTTACCTTGGTGCGCGTGTGTCCCCCCACGACGCATGGCCTGTCCATATGACGGGTGATATTGTAGGGCAATACCGCCGTACCGGCGAGCAACGCGCCGGCGATATCCTCCGCCTCCAGGCCCTCGTCGGCCGCCACTTTCTCCAGCACGGGAGGCGACAGTCCAAGCTCCAGCTCCTCCAGCAACGTCTTTCTTCTCATTTCGCTACCTCCCTCACAGGCAGGCGTCCACCAGCGAGCGCAGGCGCCTTACCGCTTCCAGCATGTCTTTCGCCGCGGTCACCGCGGATATCACCGCGATGCCGTCGGCTCCCGCTTCGAAAACAGAACTCGCGTTTTCCACATCTATTCCGCCGATTGCTACTATGGGCAGCTCCACCGACTCCCTTATCCTCGCCAGACCTTCCAGGCCGATGGGCGCTACCGCGTCCGCCTTGCTCGGAGTTGCGAACACCGGCCCGACCCCAAGATAATCGGCGTCGTCGGAACGGGCCCGCTTCGCTTCCTCTACCGTAGTGGCCGATATTCCCAGGATCATGCCCTCTCCCGTCAGCGAGCGGGCACGGGATGCGGGTAGATCTTGCTGCCCCAGGTGAACGCCGTCTGCCCGTGCAGCAATGGCCACATCCACCCTGTCGTTCACGAAAAACAGGCAACGGTTGCCGCTATCGTTCACCATCTCTCCCATGCGTAGAGCAAGGTAGTACATATCCCGACCGCTGATCTCCTTGCCGCGCAGCTGCAACGCATCGGCGCCGCCGTCCAGGGCGGCCCTGGCCACGTCGAGATGTCCGTAGCCCATCGCGGGATCCTCATATGTGATGATGTAGAGGCCCAGCTTCAGGCCCAGCATGCCCGCGGCCCCCCGTCCCTTGCTCCCATCTCCCATTCCTTCCTCCGTGAATACACCTGCCTGCCGCCGTTTCCCCGCCATCGCGCATAAACGCCGCATTCCAATCCGGGAATGCGGCGCTTAAGACATCTCACCACCACGTTTCCTCCGCTGGCATTACCCAGATCAGGTTCCAGGGTATGCTCTCAGCTCCCGCCCGGGAGCACCCCTACATGGCGTTTATGCTGTTTTCAAAAACCCGCCAGTTACGCACGTGTCTACAGTTATAATAATAGCGCACCACGCTCGGGTGACCAAGGGTGGATATCATCCGTGGCATTGCAGTCACTGGAAAACGCTGAGGGCAGGGTTGGGTGAAGAGGGCAGATATCTCGCAGCGCGTTATTGCACGGTAGCCGTGGGGGTTCGGGATGCTCGACATCGAGATAGGGGTGCGTAAGCGCAAAACGGCGAGAAGATACGTCTTTTTCGCCGCGGTCTTTCTTCCCCTTGCTTTCTTCGTTTACAGCATCGCCGCTTTCGAGCCTCAGGGCATGCCGTGGATGCTGGTTACACTCATGGCTATATACGTACTGATACTTGTATTCGCGCTCGGCGCTTTCCTTGCCAGGGACAGGATCGTGGGACGGGCCATAAGGGCGGTCCCGATGCCGCAGGAGTACCGTATCAGGTTGGATAAGTGCACCGAGTCCATCTCCCTCGCTTCTGGCATAGGCGTGCCGGAGGTGATGTTCATCGACAGGGAAGGCATCAATTCCTATGCTATGGGGAAGAAGGAGCGCGGTGTCATCTTCGTTACCAGGGGCCTTCTTGCAAGCCTGGACCAGTATGAGCTCCAGGCCTTGATCGCCCACGAGATGGCGAGGATTGGCTGCGGCTACAGCTACGCCACCGCGTTCAAAGCGGCCCTGGGGGGCCTGCTCATCAACCTCAACGCCACCCTCGGTTCCCTGCTCGGGCTGATGCTTACGACACTGGGCGTTCTCCTCACGGTATTGGTTTTTCTTGCGTTGATACCGCACTTTCTACTGGATACCGGCGCGGGCGGAATCGAGCTGGTCGTATACTTCCTGGTCTTCCTGCCCCTCGCTCTCATAATTTTCTGGGCGTTCCAGAGCGGAGACATAGACTCGTACAACCAGTTTCTTCTCGCCGACGAACTGGCGGTCAAATGGACGATACATCCCGATGCGCTCATCTCCGCCCTTCACAAAATGCGACCTCTCTACACGGAGAAGCCCTACGGTTTTCTCCAGGGCATGGCCTTCGTCCCCTGTATCCCCGGGAGGTCTCGGGGGAGACGCAACCCGGATACCCCCATCGTCGTGACCGCCACCAGGGAAGCCAACATGCCGTCGGCCGTGAGGACATGGTTCTCGAGATCGCCCTACCCCGATGTAAGTACGAGATTCGCTAGATTGCAGGAGGCGATCGGCCACCCTTTCTGATCCGCTTATAAACCCCTCGGGGATGAGACAATCGTATCCCGATGCCGATCAGCGGCATCCTGCAATCGGGTATAATCTCTTATGCGTCGTCCTGCAAATGGTTACGCGCCGAGAGCGCCTTTGCCGCAAGCGCAGGTCACAAACCGTGTTGTATGCATCACATATGCGGTATGGCGCAGCTTGGAAAGGAGGATGTTGATCATGTCCGATAAGGAAAAAGACGCGCAGCAGCCCGATGGTAAGGCGGCCAAGAAGAAGTCGGCGGGCGCCAAAAAACCTGCTGCAAAGAAACCCGCCAAGAAGAAGTCGTCCGCCGCAGCGAAAAAGCCCGCCGCGGCCGCACAGAAGCCGCCAACCAGCGAGGAGCCGAAATCCGAGCCCGAGGAGAAAAGGGGGCCGGAGACAGCGGAGGAGAAGCCTGCAGCGGAAGCGGCGGAGGAAAAAGAGGATGGGATCAGCGAGGAGGAATTCCGCCGCATGGTGGAGGAGAGCCTGGAGAAGGTGACCGTCGCGGATATCATCCTCAATATGATGAATGATCTCGCGAGCCTTGCCTATATGAAGATGGGCCTGCCGGAGAGCGTGAACCTCAAGTACCGCGATCTCGATCAGGCCAGTCTGGCCATAGATACGCTGGAGGCCATAATCAAAGCGGCGGAAGGAAGGGTATCCCCGGAACACCTGCAGCCTTTCCGGGGCACCCTCGCCAACATGCAGATGAACTTCGTCCAGTTGAGGCGTGGATAGATCACTCGTACGAGGGCGCGTTAACCATCTCCGGCTTGCCCGTGATGTGGATAACCGACCATGCATGTCGATTGAGCGGCTGAACTTCGTCCAGTTGAGGCGTGGA
>JAFGDU010000058.1 GCA_016931915.1 Actinomycetota bacterium | reverse complement strand
CCTTTAGCAGCCTCCTCGACGCACGTATCGAATATGCACCTAGGTATCGTTGTGTGAATGTCGCTTCGGACCGACCCCCGGTTCTCGGGTCAGTGGCAGCACAGAAGATACATCGCTCGACAAAAAAATCATCTGTGAAATGCACTCGAGACCTGAAAACGCCGCGTACCATAGTCAGATCTTTTTAGCTATATAAACACCGTAGCTGTAGTAGTCGTGGTATTTTTCATAGAGGGCTATTTCGGCTTTTTCGCATGCAACAATTTCCTTTGCCTGAGTGCTTCGGTCATTTCGCTCGAGGAACGCATCAAAACCGCTCTGCATGGGCAGATAGTAGTTTTCGATCCAGCAATACGTCGGCAGGTAAAAATACGCCTCGGGACAATAGCCATGCCGCTCGAGGATAGCGATCTTTGCCGAGGCGACATCGATCTCAGGGTACTCTCCATCCCAATGGGACTGGAGCTCAGCCGGCCTCGTGGCGCTGAGCCACGAAATCTCGGAAACAACGAGCTTTCCTCCAGGTTTCAGGAATCGGCTCCAAGCAACCACACCGGCCTCAAATCCCATGTTATAGATAGCTCCCTCGGACCAGATCACGTCGAACTCTTCATCATTAAAAGGCAATGCATCCATGGAGCAACTCATGGTGGTTATTCTCTCCGCAACCCCATGCTTTTTCGCTCGGGTTTGAAGCTCGTCGAGAAACTCCGGCAGGAAGTCCACTGCGGTGATTTCGGCATCCAGCTCCTTGGCGAGGAGGATTGTCGAAGCGCCCGTGCCGCAGCCGATATCCGCGAGCCTCAAAGGGCGCGATCGGTCGAGTCCAGCAAGCTTCAAAGCCCGTTTTGTTTCAGCCTCACCTCCAGGGCCTTGTCTTAGATTTGGTTTATGCAGATCAATTAAAAGCTTCATTTGTAACTCGTCCATGTTTTTTCTCCGCTCCATCACGCAAGTCAACATAACAGTGTTTCGTCTCCTATTTAATCTGACACGGGGTGGGTTGTGTAGTGGCCCCTTGATTTAATGGCGAGACACAAACTCAACTGTTGTGCGGTAGAATCACTTTATGCCTAATTACAAGCTAGAGCTGGAATATGACGGGACGGATTACAGTGGGTGGCAGAAGCAGCCGGGCCTGCAAACAGTGCAGGGGAAGCTGGAGGAAGCACTGGCGGGTGTTTCGACGCTGGAATCACCCATATACGCGGCGGGCAGGACCGATGCGGGGGTGCATGCGCGCGGGCAGGTGGTGAACTTCTTTGCTGCGCTCAAGCCGTCGCCCGGGAGGCTTGCCGCCGCCCTGAACTCCTTTCTCCCGCCCGATATCGCAGTCAGGGGCTGCGAGGAAGTCGGAGACGGGTTCAACGCCCGCCGCAGCGCACTGGCCAGGGAATACGTCTACTATATCTATCGCGGCGGGTACCCGTCTCCCTTCAAGCGCAGGTATGCCTATCACTTCCCCGGCAACTTGGATACCGGAGCGATGGAGGATGCCCTGGAGGTGGTGATCGGGACTCATGACTTCGCCGCTTTCTCCCGCCGCGATGAGGGTAAGCACAGCGTGCGCAAGGTCTTCGAAGCCGAACTACGGTCCGTTGAAGACGAGTTATGCATCAGGGTAAAGGCCAATGCCTTCGTGTGGATGATGATGCGTATGCTCTGTGGCAGCCTGCTGGAGGTGGGGAGGGGGAGATGGACCGTTGCAGATTTCATGCAAGTTATGGAAGGCGAGGATAACTCGCTGAGCGGGCCGGCCCTGCCGCCCCATGGGCTGTTCCTGGAAAGGGTCTTCTATTGAGGCGGTTATTATCTGCATAATCGAGTGAAAGGACTGTTCGGCCTGTTTACAATCGACGCACGGAGTAATAATAATAGACGGAAGGTAGCGAGGAAGAAGGGAGATAAAATGGCACAGAAGTTGCTTTTCGCGGTGGATTTCTCGCCCTATACGGAGAAGCTCCTCGGCTGCGCGGGCGAGCTTGCCCAGGTAGGGCTCAATGATGTCGTGCTCGTCTATGTCCTGGAATCCAAGAAACACGCCGATTACGGCGACCATAAGAACCCCGCTTACGAAGCCGAGATGCAGGAAGCCGAGGCCCACCTCGCTGAGCTGGCGGGCCAGCTCGAGGCGCAGGGCATGAAGGTCACCAAGCTGACGAGGTCCGGCAACCCCGCCGTAGAGATCGTGGAGGCGGCCAAGGAGGAAGACGCCAATCTCATCTTTTTGGGGGCGCAGGGCAAGGGATTTCTCAGCCGGGCGATACTGGGCAGCGTGAGCGAGAGGGTGCTGAAACTCGCCGATCGCTCGGTTATGATCCAACACTGCAGGGTCTTGAAGGACGATGGGGGTTATTCCTGCGAGTACGCCTGCTCGTCCCTGTTCGGCAACATCCTTGTGGCCAGCGATTTCTCGAAATATGCGGACAGCGTCAAGCCCATACTGATGGATCTGGCAAGGACATTGTGCACGCCCATCACCCTCCTGCACGTGGTCGAGGGCAAGAGCGACTGGGGCTACCAGACACTTGATAAATTCAAAAAAGAGCAGGTAAAAGAGCAAATGGAGAAGCTGGAGGATATGAGCTTTGAACTCGGGAATTACTGCGAAAGCGTGAAGTACGATATCGTCAACGGTGACACCCCTTCCGCAATACTTTCCTATGCGCAGGATATGGATGCTTCTCTTATAATCCTGGGGGCCTTCGGCGGCCGCGGGGTCACCGCCGACCTGCTGGGAAGCGTGACGGAGAGGGTCGTGCGCAAGAGCGAGCGGCCGGTGCTGGTCCTGAAAGCCAGGCTGTAGCGCTTGTGCTGAAGGCTATTCACCCGGTCTGGCCAGCTGGATATCCTGGGAGTTGAGATCATAGGGATCGAGGACGGCTACGGCGCGATAGCGTTCCAGCTTTTCCTCGGCATCGAAACCGACTACCTCCAGGCGCATGGATAGCGGCGGGGAGGAGGAGTCTGCGATCCACACCCGGCAGTTCAGCTCATAATCAAGCGCCGAAAAGTACGACCAGGCTCGTTGCGGAAGTGCTTCCTGCGCCTTGTCCCTGCCCAGGTGCAGGAGATAACGCCTGCACGATAACCCGGAGCGCTCCTCTTCCCCCTCCAGTGAGATTGATCCATAGGATGACGCAAGGGCGTTGAAGAGATCGGGATCATAGAGTGGATTCGGGGCTTCCTCGCTGTCGACGGGATGCCAAGCCCCGCTTTCCTGAAGGTATAGAGCGCCTTTCTGCGCGGTGTAGACAAGCTCTTCCTCGCCCGCGGGGGATGTACGCACGATGGAGACCGAGAAGTCGCCGCCGCGGTAAGAGCCCTCGCTCTTTTCGTCTCCGTAAACGCTCTGTCCGGACACGCTGATCCAGTTCTCCAGCCGCATGTGGTAACGGTATAGATCGGAGTCCCGAAGGGCTGCGAGGGAGGTATTCACCTCTTCCCTCCAGGCGGATTCAGCGCTTCCCGGCGGGTTGCCGCAGCCGCTGAACCCCACGAGCAGTACCATCGCGAGGAGCACAGGTAAGGTAAGGCGGCGTAGAGCCGACATCAGGAGCGTATCACCGCCAGTACCTCGTCGCGTTTCTCTTCCATCAGCTCACGACTCCTGGCCTCGAGGTTGAGCCTGATGAGCGGCTCGGTATTGGAGGGGCGCACGTTGAACCACCAGTCCTCGAACTCTATGGTGATGCCGTCCATGCGGTCCACGTCGCCGCCGGCATAAAGGCTTGCGATCTCGTTGAGTTTTGCGGGGATGTCGTCGACGCGGCTGTTGATCTCCCCGGAGGCATAGTATTTTCTGAACGGCTCCAATATACGGGAGAGGGGCTCGTTCTCCACGCTTACTATCTCCAGGATAAAAATGGCCGCTATGAGACCGGAGTCGGCACGGTAGTTGTCCTTGAAGTAATAATGCCCGGAGTGCTCTCCCCCGAATATGGCGCCCGTTTCCGCCATGGTCTGCTTGATAAAGGAATGGCCCACTCTCTCCCGGATAGGCGTTCCCCCGTACTCGCGTATGGTTTCCGGTACCACCCAGCTGTTGATGCAGTTGTAGATGATCTTCTCGTCCGGGTGTTTCTGCAGGATGCGCCTGGCGACCATGGCCGTGGTGAGGGAGCCGCTCACCGCCTCACCCTCGTCGTCCACGAGAAAGACGCGGTCGGCGTCGCCGTCGAAGGCCATGCCCAGATCACCACCGGCTTCGAGCACCCATTGTGAGAGCAGCTTGATGTTCTCGGGGTTAATGGGATCGGGCTGGTGGTGGGGGAAAGAGCCATCGAGCTCGAAGCAATGGGGCACGAGCTCGCAGGGCAGCCGCTCGAAGAGGGCGGGCAGGATCAGCCCGCCCATGCCGTTCCCGGCGTCGGCCACCACCTTGAGGGAACGCAGGGAGGAGACGTCAATAAAAGAGAGCACGTGTTCCACGTATCGCGGCAGCATGTCCATCTCCTCCACCGTGCCCTTACGGGGCGTATCGGTGAAATCACCCGCCATGACGAGCTCCCGGATCTCCAGGATCCCGGTGTCTGAGCTTATCGGGCCGGCCTTACGGCGGCAGAGCTTGAGCCCGTTGTATTCCTTGGGATTGTGGGAAGCGGTGAACATCGCACCCGGTCTGTCCAGCACGCCAGAGGCGAAGTAAAGCATATCCGTGGAGCAGAGCCCGATGTCCGCCACGTCGGCTCCCTGGTCCGAGGCCCCGGAGACAAAGGCGCGGGAAAGTTGCGGCGAAGACAGCCTCATGTCCCGCCCCACGGCTATTTTCTCCTCGCCGAGGAAAGCCACGAAGGCCCTGCCGATAAGGTAGGCTATCTCCTCGTCTATCTGTTGCGGATAGACGCCGCGCACATCGTATGCCTTGAAGATCCCGGGATCGATGTCTTTCAAATCCTGTCCTCCCTCCTGACCTGATAGAATTCTACCATAGCCGCACGGAAGGGCTGAGACAGGCACGGGGCGAAGAATGTAAGCAAATCGGATTGTCCTGCAAGATGAGGGTAGTTGGCGTATTGCGGATACGTTCAGATTAGAGGCGGACTTTCGTAGGAGGGGTGGTTCCATGGCTGACGGGGTGAACCTGGACGACGTAATGGCCCTCGAGGAGAGGGATCCCGGCGGGATGCTCGCCGCCATCGAGTCTTTCTCCAAGCAGGCCGCGGAGGCGCTTCGTCTCGGGCGGGATGCCCTCGACTTACCATCCTCCGAGGGCTTGAAGAACATCGCTTTTGTGGGCATGGGGGGTTCGGCCATCGGCGGGGATATACTGCGCACCCTCCTTGAGGATGCGGTAGGCATGCCTATTACCGTCCACCGCTCATACCGCCTGCCCTCCCTGCTGGGACCGGACACGCTGGCGGTATTCGTGAGCTATTCCGGAAATACCGAAGAGACCCTGTCCGCACTGGAGGATGCGGTGTATCTGAGATGCAGGATATTTGCTATTACCACCGGAGGAGAGCTGCTTGAAAGAGCGCGAGGGCATCGTTTTCCGTATACCGTTGTCCCCGGGGGCCTGCAGCCCCGCGCCGCCCTGGCTTACCTCTCCCTTCCAGCGACGGTGGTCCTGGAGAAGATGGGATTGCTGCAGGGCTTTGCAAGAGTCGCCCACGAAACCGTGGATTTCCTGCAGGCCAAGAGAGAGGATTGGGGCCGCCTGACCCCCCTGGCCAGGAATTTCGCCAAACAGCTGGCGACGAGACTGCACGGCAAGATCCCGGTCATCTACGGCACGGAAGGCATTCTCTCCGTTGCGGCATATCGCTGGAAATGCCAGTTCAACGAGAACTCGAAGAACCCAGCTTTCTGCCATACCCTTCCGGAGATGAATCATAACGAGATCGTGGGGTGGCACGTACAGGACGATTTCTCGAGAAGGGTAGAGGTCATCATGCTCGTGGAGGAGGATGACGCTTCGCGCGTGGCTAAAAGGGTAGAGGTGACCGCCGATATTCTCCAGGACAAGGTCGGCGGGGTGACCGTTATTCACGTGGGGGGACGCACGCGCACAGAAAAGCTCTTTTCCGCAATCCACCTGGGAGATTTCGTCAGCGGCTACCTTGCCCTGCTCAACGGCGTAGACCCGACGCCGGTGGAGAGCATAGCGTTGCTCAAGGAGCGCATGGCCCAGGAGTAGGATCGAAGTCGGCTCTCGCGAGGCGATAAGAGAGGACCCGGTGCATTTGGTGACGGCAGCCAGGGACTACATCAGCGCGCGCTTGCTCGAAGCAGGGCTTCCCGTGCCTGCCCTGGGAATAACCCTGGGAAGCGGCCTGGGGGATGCCGCCCCGGAGCTGGAAGGAGCCATCGAGATATCCTGCCGCGAGGTGCCAGGCTGGCCTCCTTGCGGCGCACCCGGACATGCGGGCTTATTGCGTTGTGGCACATACGGGGGAACGGGAGTACTGGTACAGTCGGGGCGCCCGCATTATTACGAAGGCCTGGACATGGGTGAAGTGACCTTACCGGTACGGGTCATGGCCGCATCGGGGATAGGGAAGGTGTTCATGGCCAATGCTGCGGGAGCCCTGAACCCAGTGTATGAAAAAGGGTATATTTTGCTGGTGCGAGACCATATCAACCTCATGGGGGTGAACCCCTTGCGCGGGATGCGGGACGAGAACGGGAACCCCAGGTTTCTCGACCTGTCTTCCCTCTACGACGTTGAGTCGGGAGACGCGCTCGAGGAGAGGGGAAAGGCCTCGGGCTGGCCCATGGAGAGCGGCGTGCTGGTGGCGGTGTGCGGTCCTTCATACGAAACCGGTGCAGAGTTGCGTTACATGCGTCTGGTGGGCGGTGACGCGGTCTCCATGAGCCTGGTGCCAGAGGCTCTTATGGCCCACTGCCTGGGCCTTGCGGTGACGGCGGTGAGCGTCATCACCAACGTATGGGATCTGCGCATGCCCCGTGCCACCTCGCACCAGGAGGTTCTGGATACGGCCACGGGGTCAACCGCCCTCCTCAAAGAGGTAATCTACGCCTGGCTTGGCCTGTCACTCGCGCGGGATGCCTGAGCGCGAGGCCGCACGGAGCGGCGGGGCCAATACCCTCTACGAGATAATCGGAGAACCGGGCCTTTGCTCAGGTGGTTTATCGGCCATCGGCATAGGGTAAGAAATCGTAGACAGGCCTGCGACAGGGGGAGGTGGTTGTGATGGCGCTTGCATATGGTTCGGATGAGTGGGAGGCAGCCTACCAGGAGATACTGCAGAGAAGGCTGAAGGAGAAAAGCCCGCCGTACGTACAGGGCACCCCCGAGTGGATCGATGCATACGAGAAAATGGTGCGGGGAGATGCCGCGTACAGGGAAGCCGCTGCGGGGTGGGAGGGCACCGTGGTGCTGCATAACATAGCCGACCCTTCCATCGGCATCGAACGGGATTCCTATATCCTCATGGACCTCTGGCATGGAGAGTGCCGCGGCATACGTCCGGTGCCGCCCGAGGTCGGCGAAGCAGCCGACTACGTTCTCAGCGGCTCGTATTGGACCTGGAAAGCTACGGGATCAGGGCAGCTGGACACGAACAAGGCGGTTTTACAGGGCAAGATCAAGCTCAAGGGCGATCTGAGCAAGATCGTGCGGTACAATCAGGCCTCGTCCCGCCTCAGCGAGCTTTCCGCACAGCTGGGAGGGCGGTGGTTCGACGAATTAGATCCGCAGGAACAGGATGAAGTAAGGCTGCTCGGCCAGGAAATGGCGGCGGGATTGATGTAGGCATGACGGCGGAAAAAGGGGCCGGGTATGCCCCGGCCCCTTCCTGCTATTATGATACTTCAGCTTTAAGCCAAAGCTAACGATTCCTTAGCAGATGCTTAACAGCCATGGTCTTTAATGTTAGCCATGCTAAGCAATGGAACAGGGAAGATACAAAGGAGAGTCAGAGGTCTTACAGGGAAGCGCGGAAAAGAGACGGGAGATGATCGAGGAATGATGAAGAAGCGAGCCGGAGGCAGGATATTTGCGATAGCGATTGTCATGTCCCTGATAATGCTGGCTGTTCTGGTCGTATCCTGCGGTGGAGAGTCGCAGCAGGTACGGGAAACCGCTGACGAGCAGAAGTACCCGCCGGGCACCAGCGAGGAGATGCTCACCGAGACGACCGGCGGCGGCGAACTTGCCTCGGAGAGTGGAGAAGCACAGGCCGGGGTGGAGGAAGAGGAGGAGAAAGAAGAGGAGAGCACGACACAGGCCGATGCCGCTGCCGCCGAAATTGCGGGAGCGCGCTTCACGGTGATCGAGGCTACGCGCCAGGAGTCCAACGCGGATATACTCACAACCGGACAGAGGGAGGTGGCGGGCGATTATTACGAGATCGAACTGGAGATCGAGAACGCCGGGGATGACATCGTCGATCTGTCGGAGTATTCTTTCCGCATCTGGAGCGAGGGAATAGATGCCGATGCCTACGAGGGCTACTACGGCACAGACGGCAGGCTGGGCAAATACGTATCCGAGAATATGATCTCCGGGACCCTGCTGGACTATACCACCCTGCAGCCCGCCACATACAAACTGAAAATAGGCGAGTCCGTGGATGGCGTGTTCCTCTTCTTCGACCTCAATCCCAAGCGTACCGCACGCAACGAGGGGGTCACCGGAGAGGGGACAAACCTGGTCTTCTACAAGTCACGCGGAGAGGATTCCGGGGAATCGGTCGAGATCAACCTGGCCGGCTATCCGGAATGAGCAGGAGGAGGAGGACTACATGCGCTCGCTGAAGAGGGGCTTTCGAAGTTTCCGGCGTCATCCCTCGAGCAACCTGGTAGTGGTGTTACTGCTCTTCGTCTGCCTCACCTTTTCCCTTTCCATGCTCGCGGTGAAGCTGGCGGCCGACAGCCAGACCGAGACGGTGAAGGAGAGGGTGGGCAACTATGGCGAGGTCCGTTCGAGCTCAGGTTTCATGATGACCACCTTCGAACAGGAGCGCGAGAAGAGCGAAGCGGAAAGGGCCAGGGAGGCACGGGGCCTTAGCGAGGAGGAGGAACTGGAAGAGAGGGCCAAGAGCCTGGTTCCCGAGGGCCTGGCCGACGAGTTCTCGCGCGATCCATATATTATCACTTACGACAAGGTGCTGACCGCGGGCGTTACGGTGCCCGGGATCGAAAACGTGGAGCTGGCCTCCATGCTCGATCTGAGCCGGGAGATAAGGGAAGGCGTCGAGGCCTCCGGTATCAACGAGAACACCTTCGTCTTCGAGGGCAACACCAACGGTGCCTCCGCCTCGGAGTTCCTCAACGGCAATAAAGAGCTTATCGCCGGCACCTACTATACCTATGCCGATAACCACCAGGGAAACCAGGTCGTGCTGATCGAGAAGAACCTGGCCGAGGAGAACGAGCTGGGGGTGGGAGATACCGTAACGGCGACCATCAGTGGAGAGAAGGGCAAGGGTGCCGAGCTGGAGCTGGAGATCGTGGGCATCTACGAGACCGTGGAGGCTGAACGACAGAGCCAGAGCGGCTCCTTTGCCACCTTCAACCCCGCGGGCAACAAGTTCTTCGCCCCCCTCTCCGTCGTGCAGGCGTTGAACAAGACCCCCGGCTACGTCGAGCTGGGATCGTATTATTTCGACAACGTAGAACACACGGGTGATCTGCAGCAGGCATTCCTTGAACTGAGCGAGGGTAGCGAACAGTACGAGTTCGTCACGGACTTCAGCGATTACGAGATCATCTCCGATCCGCTGCAGAAGGTGGGAAAGACCTCGGTGATCGGGCTGGCGGGAGCGCTGGGAGCCTGTGCACTCATCATCCTTCTGGCCATGGCGATAATCATCGGAGGCCGCACGCGTGAACTCGGCGTGCTCAAGGCCATCGGTGCCACGGACCGCCAGGTGATCACCCAGTACGCGGTGGAGGTCATCTGTATCTGCCTGGTTTCCATCATCCTGGCTACGGGAGCCACCGGCCTTATCAGCCAGAGCATAGGAGACTGGCTGCTGTCCGGTAGCGAGACCACCCAGGTACAGGAGGAAGAGGAGTCCTCCGGGCCGGCGGCGATGATGTCGCGCCTCACCGAGCGCAACCTCTACAAGGAGGGAGGCCTGTTCTCCACACCGTCCGGCGAGGAGGAAGAGGCTGATCTGAACGTGGTCTACCAGGGGGACATGCTTCTCTACGGCATACTGATCCTGCTGGGCATCAGCTTGCTGGGGATGGCCATACCGGTGGTATGGATCACGCGGTTGAGGCCGGCACGAGTACTGAGCATGGAGTAGGGGGTGGCATAATGCGCAACGAATACGCGAGGGACGAAAAGACCAACGGGCTCCTCGAGATACGCGACCTCTGCAAGGTGTTCAAGGGCAAGGCCGGCGACGTGGTCGCCGTGGACGGGGTGAGCTTTACCGCCCGCAAGGGCGAGGTGGTGGTCATCGTAGGCCCATCCGGTTCCGGCAAGACCACCCTGCTCTATCTCGTAGGATCGCTGGAGAGCCCGGATGCGGGAGAGGTAAAGGTTTTCGGTGAAGATATCTGCAGCTCTGGAGCGGATCTCATCGCCTACCGGCGTGAGCGGGTGGGCTTCGTATTCCAGTTCTTCAACCTGGTGACGGCGTTGACGGCCCTGGAGAACGTGACCCTGCCCATGGACCTTTCGGCCGTGCCCCTGGAGGAGCAGCGTCGGCGCGCTTTGGACCTCCTGGAGAGGATGGGGATAGACAAAAGGCTGCAGCGGACCAGGGCGAACAAGATGAGCGGAGGGGAGAAGCAGCGTGTGGCTATCGCCCGTGCGCTGGCCAACGACCCGGACATCATCCTCGCTGACGAGCCCACCGGCAACCTGGACACCGCCACCGGAAGGACGGTGGTGGACATACTGGTGCGGCTGGCCCGCGATGACGGCAAGTGCGTGCTCATCGTCACCCACGACGAGTCCATACTGGAGGTGGCTGACCAGGCGTTTCACATGGTCGATGGCGTACTCAACGGCAGATAGCTGCGGGCGCGTTTTTCCTTGACTTACGCCCCCGCTACCTCTATCATTATTGTTTGTCGTGCTATAAGAAGGAAGGTCAAAGGCACGTAAGAGGATGAAGACATACAGCGTAAAACAGGCGGATATTACCAGGTCATGGTGGCTGGTGGATGCCGACGGCATTCCCCTGGGAAGGCTCGCAGTGGAGATAGCCAAGGTCCTCAGGGGCAAGAACAAGCCTATCTATTCCACCCACATGGACGTGGGAGACTACGTTATCGTGGTCAACGCGGACAAGGTGGTCCTGACGGGGAACAAAGCGCAGAAGAAGATGTACTATCATCATTCGGGATATCCCGGCGGCCTCAAGGAAACCTCCTACGAGGTGCTCATGCGGGACAAGCCCGAGATGGTGGTGGAGAAGGCGGTGCGTGGCATGCTGCCCAAGAACCGCCTGGGCCGGTCGATGCTGAGCAAACTGCACGTCTACGCCGGACCCGACCATCCCCACCAGGCGCAGAAGCCGGAGAAGCTGACCCTGGCTTCCAGTGCAGAGTGAAAGGGCAGGTGAAGCATTTGCCGCAGCAGCTAGGTTATGGAACGGGAAGGCGCAAAGAGGCCGTGGCCCGGGTATGGCTGTACCCGGGAGAGGGAGAGATGGAGATCAACGGCAGGAGCATCGAGGAGTACTTCCCCCGTCCCACCCTGCGTTACCAGGTGATGCAGCCGCTGGAGGTCTCGGGCGGTTCCGGACGATACCGTATCTACGCCACCATCAAGGGCGGAGGCATATCGGGGCAGGCGGGAGCGCTGAGCCACGGTATCGCCCGCGCACTGGTGGATTGCGACGAGACCCTGCGTACCGACCTCAAGAAGGCGGGACTCCTCAGGCGTGATCCGCGCATGAAGGAGCGCAAGAAATACGGGCTCAAGAAAGCCCGCAAGCGCCCCCAGTTCTCCAAGCGCTGATCGCCATATCCGTTACGAGTCAGGACTTTCCCTTGTGCTTAGGGGCTTCAGTGTGTCCTGGAATGTAATGGGGGTCCCATACAGCGGAATCGCTATGGGCTGAAAAGAGGGCTCGCTGGCCTTTTTCCTTGAAGGGCCGAAATAAGGGGTGCTATAGTCCAGGTATAGAGGACCGGGAGCGTTTTATGGACAAGTCAGAGGTCGCCAGAGCGCGGCTTTTCGGGACCGATGGCATAAGGGGGGCCGCCAACCGGGAACTCACCCCCGAGCTGGCCTTACGGGTCGGCTGTGCTGCGGTCAAGGTTCTGGCAAGGGACAATGCCAGACCTTTTTTAGTGGTCGGCAGGGATACCAGGATTTCCGGCGCTATGCTGGAGTCCGCCCTGGTCGCCGGGATCTGTTCATCCGGGGGGTGCGTGGAGCTCCTGGGCGTGGTACCTACGCCGGCGGTGGCTTTCCTTACCGGGAGCAGAGGGGCGGACGCCGGGGTGGTCATCTCGGCCTCGCACAATCCGGCGCGCGATAACGGCATCAAGTTCTTCCATTCCTCAGGATTCAAGCTCCCCGACGACGTCGAGCTGGAGATGGAATCGCTGATCCACGAGGGGTTGGACGAAAGCCGGCCCGATGGCGACGCCGTCGGCTGCGTGAGCCTCGCACAGGATGCAGAGGAGGAATATCTGTCCCACGTGATGGCCGTCGTCCGCCCGGACCTTACGGGCAAGAGGATAATCATCGACTGCGCCAACGGCGCGGTTTATCGACTGGCCCCCATCCTTCTGCAGCGCCTGGGGGCCGATATAACCGTGCTCAATGCCGAGCCGGACGGCCTGAATATCAATCGCGAGTGCGGTTCGACGCATACCGGATCTCTGCAGAGGGCGGTAGTTGATGCCGGCGCCGACTTGGGGCTGGCCTTTGACGGCGATGCGGACCGCCTCCTGGCCGTGGACGAAAAAGGCCGGCTCGTTGACGGAGATTTCATCATGGCCATCTGCGCACTGGACATGAAGGACAAGGGAACGCTCAAGGGCGACGCTATGGTGACCACAGTGATGACCAATCTCGGCTTCCACCGCGCCATGGAGCGAGAGGGAATACGCGTTCACGTGACGAGGGTTGGAGATCGCTACGTCCTGGAGAAGATGCTGGAAGAGGGTTTAAGCCTGGGTGGAGAACAATCGGGCCACATCATCTTCGGGGACCATGCTACCACCGGCGACGGTCTACTGACGGCCGTCAAGCTCATGGATGCCGTCGTGGGATCCGGCGAACCGCTCTCGGCGCTAAGCGGTATTATGGAAAGGATCCCCCAGCTGCTTATAAACGTCGAAGTCAGAGACAAGGAGGCGTTGCTGGAATCGCAAAGGGTTGAGCGGGCGCTGCGCGAATGGGAGGAGAAGCTTGCGGGTGAAGGAAGGGTGCTTCTGCGTCCATCCGGCACCGAGCCGGTGATAAGGGTGATGGTGGAAGCGCTGGATCCGGACCTGGCCGAGGAGGCAGCCAGGGCGCTGGCCGCCCTGATAGAGAAGGAGTTCGACTAGATGTGCGGTATCGTCGGATATATCGGGGACCGGGCGGTTGCGCAGATCCTCTTCCAGGGACTGCGCCGCCTGGAATACCGCGGCTACGACTCCGCCGGTATAGCCGTCTACGATGGAGAGAGGATAGCCCTGCTCAAGCGCAAGGGCAACCTGGATAACCTGGAGTCGCACCTGGGCTGGTTCTCACAAGGCGGAAATACCGGTATCGCGCATACGCGCTGGGCGACCCACGGGCCTCCCTCCATGGAGAACGCCCACCCGCACCTGGACTGCGGCGAGGAGATAGCGGTGGCGCACAACGGCATCATCGAGAACTTCCACGAGCTGCGTGAAGGCCTGGAGGCCAGGGGACACAGCTTCCGCTCCCAGACGGACTCTGAGGTCATCGCCCACCTGGTGGAGGAGAATTACGAGGGAGACCTGCTGGAGGCGGCCCGCCGCGCGCTGCAGGAGGTGGAGGGGGCGTATGCGCTGGTGCTCATGAGCTCGCGCGAGCCCGGCGTGCTGGTGGGGGCGCGCAAGGACAGCCCGCTCGTGTTGGGCGTGGGAAAGGACGAGAACTTCCTGGCTTCTGCCACACCGGCCCTGCTGGACAGCACCCGCAAGGCGGTTGCGCTGGAGAACGGGGAGCTGGTAAGGATCACCAGGGACGATTGGAAGATCATCGACCTGGAGGGCAGGAAGGTGGAACGTTCCCCCTTCGAGGTGCCCTTCGACGTTTCCGCCGTGGAGAAGGGCGGTTACGAGGACTTCATGCTCAAGGAGATATGCGAGCAGCCCCAGGCGTGGATCGATACCCTGCGGGGGAGATTGACGAAGTCCGGAAGTCTGCGCATCGAGGAACTGGAGGATGCCGCCATCGATTTCCGCGATATCACAAGGATCATCTTCGTCTCCTGCGGGACCTCTTATCACGCATCTCTCCTGGCGCGATATATCATCGAGACCTGGATGGACATACCCGTCGAAGTGGATATCGCCTCGGAGTTCTACTACCGTGAGCCGCGGCTCGATCCCTCGTGCCTCGTGGTCGCGGTGAGCCAGTCCGGCGAGACGCTGGATACCATGAGCGCCGTGCGCTGGGCAACCCGCAGTGGAGCCCCCACGCTAGCTATCGTGAACATCGTGGGAAGTATGATGGCACGTGAATCGGACGGCGTGATCTATACCCATGCCGGTCTCGAGGTGGGGGTGGCGGCCACGAAGACCTTCCTCTCTCAAATAGCGGCCGTATACCTGCTGGGGCTCTACCTGGGACAGGAGCGAGGTCTGCTGGAGGAGGGATTCATCAAGGAGACCTTCTGCGAGCTGGAGGGGCTGTCAGGTAAGATAGTGGAGGTCCTGGAGGATACGGAGGCGGTGGTGCGCTGCGCGGACAAGTATTGCCGCTGCGAGGATTTCCTCTTCCTGGGGCGTAATATAAACTACCCCATGGCCATGGAGGCGGCGCTGAAGCTCAAGGAGATATCCTATATCCACGCCGAAGGATACCCGGCGGGAGAGATGAAACACGGCCCCATCGCACTACTCCATCCCGGCTTCCCGGTGGTGGCGCTGATCCCCAAGGATTCCATCTACGACAAGGTGCGCAACAATATAGAAGAAGTACGGGCGCGTCAGGCTCCGGTGATCGCCGTAGCGACCAGGGGCGACCGGGAGGTGGCGGAGTTCTGCGACGAGACCATATACGTGCCGGAGGTGAAGGCCCATTTCAATCCGGTCGTACTGGCCCCCACCCTGCAGCTGCTTGCCTATAATATCGCGAAACTGCGCGGGTGTAACGTGGACCAGCCGCGCAACCTGGCCAAGACGGTTACGGTGGAGTAGGGGGAGGTAACCGCGGCGGTGCGGAGAATGAAGATATAAGGCACCGGGGGTCCGGAAGGGTTCCGGGCACGGGCACACGAAAGGGCTTATGGAGATCCTGGGTATCGGAGTGGACCTGGTCGAGGTCGTAAGGATAGAGAGGGCGATGGTGCGACACGAAGGGTTCGTGTCGCGCGTTTTTTCCGAGCGCGAGAGAGCCAGGTGCGACGATTGTTCCCGTCCCGGCCTGCGTTATGCCGCCTGCTTCGCGGCCAAGGAGGCCGCGGGCAAGGCCTTGGGCACCGGGATAAAGGGATTCGGCTGGCGTGACCTGGAGATGCTCACTGACGATGATGGAAGGCCTTATATGGAGTTATCCGGACGGGCCGGTGATGTCGCTGCGGGGCGGGGAGTGGAGGAGATACTGGTGAGCATATCGCACACCCGAGACCTGGCCGTCGCCGTAGCTCAGGCAGTTGGGGGGTGGCGTTGAGATGAGGGTGGTTTTCCCCCGCGAAATGGGAGCGCTCGACCGGGCGGCGATAGAGGGAGGTATACCATCCCTCGATCTCATGGAAAGTGCTGGCAGGTATGTCGCCGAGCAGGCCCGCGAGCTCCTAGTCCTATGCGAGGGGAAGAAGGTCTCCGTCGTAGCTGCCAGGGGAAACAACGGTGGGGATGGCTTCGTTGCAGCCCGGTACCTGGCTTCGTGGGGAGCCGCGGCAAAGGTCTTCCTGCTGGCGGAAGAGAACGAATTAAGCGCCGATGCCGCCGCAAATCACCGCCGCTTCGCAGAGGAGGGCGGTGAGACCGTAAGGGTGGACGCAGGCTCTCTCCCGGGAGAGCTGGACGGCTCGGACCTGGTCGTAGACGCAATATTCGGAACGGGATTCCACGGCGCGGCGGAGGGGGATTTCGCCGCCGCTATAGAGGCGGTCAACGCGAGCGAAGCACCCGTGCTGGCAGTCGACGTGCCGTCCGGCGTGGACGCAGCATCGGGGGCGGTTTCCGGTCCAGCGGTACGGGCCATGAGTACGGTTACCTTCGCCTATCCCAAGGTGGGGCTGTACCTCTATCCGGGTGCGGAGATGGTAGGAGAACTCGTGGTTGTGGATATCGGCATCCCCCCGCGCCTCTTGGCCGGGATCGTGGAGAGCGAGATATTCACGCTCGAGGAGGAGCAGGTTGCGGCGCTTATTCCCGCCAGGCGTCCCGACGCGCACAAGGGAGATTGCGGGCGGGTATTCGTGGTAGCCGGTTCGGTTGGCTTGACCGGGGCGGCGACCCTCTGCTCCCGGGCCGCCATACGGTCCGGCGCGGGAGTGGTCACCCTTGGGGTTGCCGCCGGCCTCAATGCGATAATGGAGGTCAAGCTGACCGAGGTGATGACCCTGCCTCTGCCCGACGAAGGCGGGAAATATATCGCGGAGGAGGCCTTGGACGTTATCCTCGCCGAAGCGGCGGGATACGATACCCTGGCGATCGGCCCGGGGCTCGGCACGGCGCCCGCAACATGTCGGGTGGTAACGGAGCTGCTGCGCCGCATGGAGAAGCCGGTGGTACTGGACGCCGACGGGCTTAACTGTGCCGCGAAGGACCCCGCGAGCCTGTCCGGGAGGGAATACCCGACGGTGATCACTCCCCATCCCGGGGAACTGGGACGCCTGCTGGGCAGGAGCGCCGGGGAGATACAGTCATCGCGGCTGGAAGCGGCCATGGAGTCGTGCAGCAGGTTCGGGTGCGTTACGGTTTTGAAGGGAGCGAACACCCTGGTGGCAAGCTTACAGGGTGGCGTCTATATCAATCCTCTGGCCATGGCGAGCCTGGCCACGGCGGGCAGCGGCGACGTATTGACCGGATGTATCACGGCGTTCTCCGCGCAGGGCCTGGAGCCCCTCGAGGCGGCGCTCTGCGGGGTCTACGTTCATGGCAGGGCGGCGGAACTGTCGGCACATATGACCGGGACCGCCGGCATGATAGCGGGCGACCTCATATCCCACCTGCCCCTGGCATTGTCGGGACTGATGCAAGAGGAAGAGGGAGGTTGGAGAAGGTGAAATCAGCGCAAGAGATCATGAGCACGGATCCCTTGACCGTGGGACCCGAAACCCCCGTCAAGGATATCGCCCAGATGATGGTGGAAAACCGCATCCGCTGCCTGCCGGTAGTGGACGAAGGTGGCAAGGTGCTGGGCGTGGTTGACGAGGAGGACCTGGTTCATCAGGATGCCAAGATACATTTCCCATCATTCATACACTTCCTGGACAGTTACATCATGCTGCCCTCTTCGCTCAACCGTTTCGAGAAAGAGCTGCGGCAGGCGGTGGGTTCCGTGGCCCACGATGTCATGGAAAATGATTTTCGTGCGGTAAACCCCACCGACAGCGTCGAAGAGGTTGCAACCCTCATGAACGATAAGGACCTGGAATACGTGCTGGTGGTGGAGGACGAAATGCTCCAGGGGCTGATAACCCGCGCGGATATCCTGAAGACCCTGATCGGGGGTTGAGGCCGCAGTGGCCGAGAGCGGTGCCTGGCGTCCCACGCGGGTAGAGGTGGACCTGGAGTGCATCCGCCACAACGTAGGTTTGTACACGCAGCTGGTCGGCCCCTCCTGCGAGATCATGGCCGTGGTCAAGGCGGATGGTTACGGACACGGCGCGGTGGAGGCGGCACGCGCCGCCATCCAGGCAGGCGCTACCCGCCTGGGCGTGGCGCTGGTGGAGGAGGGCGAAGAACTGCGTGCCGCCGGCCTCGATGTACCCGTCCACCTGCTCTTCGAACCCCCGCCTTCCGCGGCGCCGGGGGTGGTGGGGCTCGATCTGGTCTCCACCGTCTATACGGCGGAATACGCACGCGCCCTGTCGCGGGCGTGCACGGAGAGCGGGAGTGAAATTCGCGTTCATCTCAAGGTGGATAGCGGCATGCACAGGGTGGGGGCGAGCCCGGACGAGGTGAAGGAGTTGGCGATGGAACTGGCAGGCCTGCCGGGTTTGTCGGTGGAGGGGATCTATACTCACCTGGCCAATGCGTCGGTGCCCGGAGACCCTTTCAGCGCCCGGCAGCTCGAGGTCTTCAATCGCATCGTAGAAGAATTGCGTGAGGTGGGGCTGGAGATACCAATGCGCCACGCTGCGGCCTCGGGCGCTGCGTTGTCCCTGCCCGAGTCGCGTATGGAGATGATCCGCCTGGGCATAGCCATGTACGGCCTCCTGCCCGGCCCGGAGTTCGCTGGCAGGCTGGACTTGCGGCCGGCACTCTCGCTCAAGACGAACATGGGACGGGTCTTCCGCGCCTGCGAGGGGGAGGGCGTGAGCTATGGCCTCACCTATAAGTGCGCTTACGACGCCTGGATAGCCGTCCTTCCCATCGGCTACGCTGACGGCCTCTCGCGTGCCCTCTCCAACCGCTGGAAGGTGCATATCGCGGGCAAACGCTATCCACAAGTGGGAACCATCTGCATGGATCTGTGCATGGTCGACCTGGGACAAGATAGATTGGATCCGGGTGAGGAGGTCACGATCATAGGAGGATATGGGCTGGAAGAGGTAGGGGTCGAACGTATGGCCGGGCTCCTGGGGACGATTAATTACGAGGTCGTATGCGACCTGGGCAAGCGCATCCCCCGCGTTTATGCGAACCGTTTATAAATAGTCCAGGGGGGTAGGATTATAGTAGGCGGTAATATCATCCTGTGAAGATCGGTGGTCGATGCCCAACAACATACTCCTGACCGGCAGGCCCGGTAGCGGGAAGACGACCCTGGTGTTGAGGATGGTGGAAAGGCTGGACGAGGGGGGGTTCAAGGCGGGGGGTTTCGTTACCGAGGAGATAAGAGAAGGACCGCAAAGGACCGGTTTCGAGGTAAGGGACCTGGGGGGAGGCAAAGCCATACTGGCACACGTAGATCGCAAGGAAAAGCCCAGGGTGGGGAAGTACGGAGTAGATGTAGAGGCATTTGAGAGGATCGCTTTGCGAGCCTTGGAGATAGGGAAAAAGGAAGCTGATCTGCTGGTTGTTGACGAGATCGGTCGTATGGAGTTATTCTCCACTCTTTTTCGCTCCACGCTGCTGGAGCTCCTGGAAATGCATGTGCCGATTCTGGCGACGGTGCATGCGGGAAACGACGAATTCACCTCGGGCATCATGTCGAGAGAGGATATATCCTTATACCATTTGAATCCCGCGCAGAGAGAGGATCTTTTGGAGGTGGTAGATAGGTCAATACGCAGGATCTTGACGGGCGTTTGAGTTTCCGTAGAGGTTGTCAAGGAGGAATAGGATTATGAAAATTTGTCCTTCCTGCTATGCCGTTTGTACAGACCAGAAATGGGAATTCGATGAAGCAGTCAGGGCCAAGGCGATGAAGAGAAACGGATGGGAGAAACAGCTTTGCCCGGGATGCGAGAGGGTAGCAAAAGGTCAAGTAGACGGTGTTGTCTATCTCAGGGGGGACTTCCTTAATACACATAGAGAGGAAGCGAAGAACCTCATCCGCAGCGTCGCACAGAAGAAACTGCAGAAGAATATCGCCGCTCGCATCTATCATATCGAGGAGGGCAAGGACGAGATCGTCATAGAGACGACCGACCGTGTTCTCGCCGAGCGGTTGGGAAAGGAGTTCGAGAAGGCTTATTCCGGCCACCTGGATATACAGTGGCAGCATCATTCCGATTTCGCCCGCGTCTACTGGACGCGAGACTAATTTGGGTGCCTGGGCCTGGAGGTAACGGTCCTCGCTCCTGTCCGCAGGTTGCATAGACGGATGGGGTTCGCCAGAGGACGTGGCAGCGCAGATCACGGGTGCCAAGCCTCCACGTTCGGAAACGTGGAGGCGCTGGGACACCGCCGCACTGCCCTTCGGGCGGAACAGTCGCTTACGCGATTCAAACCTTCGCAGGGGATTGCTCAGACGGATGGGGTTCTCTAGGGGACGTGGCAGCGCAGATCACGGGTGTCAGGCCTCCACGTTCGGAAACGTGGAGGCGCTGGGACACCGCCGCACTGCCCTTCGGGCGGAACAGTCGCTTACGCGATT
>JAFGDU010000057.1 GCA_016931915.1 Actinomycetota bacterium | reverse complement strand
TGGCGCTCAACGCGGCTATCGAGGCGGCCAGGGCGCAGGAGCAGGGGCGCGGTTTCTCGGTGGTGGCCGAGGAAGTGCGCAAACTGGCTGAGGACTCCACCAGGTCCACGGCTCGTATTGCCCACCTGGTAAGGGAGATCCAGAAGAACGCCGCGGCGGCGGTGGAGAAGGCGGAAGGCGCATCGCAGGAGGTATCCGAGGGCATGGAGGCGGTGCAGGTGGCGGGCAGCAGCCTGGAGAAGATCAACGATTTCGTCCGCCAATCGGCGGAACTCTCCCGCACCATAGCTGAGACCTCCAAGCGGCACCTGGCCCTGGGCGTAAACATCATGGAGGCCATGGAGGAGATACGCGGCATCGCAGATATGAACGCATCCAACAGCCAGGAGATCTCAGCCTCGTCGCAGGAACAGTCCGCGTCGATGCAGGAGCTCTCCGCCACCAGCATGCAGCTAACCAGCCTCGCCGACAACATGAAAGGCCTGGTGGAGAGGTACAAGCTGTAGGCCGGCCGTCCGCGGGGCGTGCTCCTCCGCGCCGGCCCTCCCTCTATATATTCTCGAGAATGAAGTCCAGCAGGGGGTCGTTCACCTCGTTCTGCCTGCGGGAAGGGCGATCGGGAGCAGCGACGCACACGTCCAGGTGGTTGTATCCCTCGATCACGATCACCTCGGATGGGGAAAAGTCGACCAGAGACTCGGACAATCCGATTAAAGGCCTTTTTTCGCCATGAAGGTTATCTGCGGCATGGCGGCGACCTTGTCCTGGTGCAGTTCCGTATCTCTCACAGCAGCAACGGCCGGAGAGAACACCTCAAGAAATATATGGCAAGTAGCGATTAATCATAAGAAGCTGTAAGAAGCGTAGATGAGCGGGAGGCGGTCAGGTTGAAACTGTTGACGAGGTTTTCGGTTATTGCCTTGATTGTCGTAGTCTCACTCGCCATGGTCGCATGCGGCGGCGCGCAGGACGGCGAGGATAAACAAGTCTTCCCTGAGCCGGAACCGGGATGCGCTTACTTCACGCAGGGCTACGACATGCTGCAGACTGAGAGCGCGCAGCAGCTTTCAAAGTACCTGGCCAGCGAGCACATGGAGTACGACCTCGATGGCTGGTTCTTCTTCGGGAGCCTCCAGGACAGCGCGTCGCCTCAGGATCCCGGGGTGTTCTTCATCTCCATGCAGCGCATGGACGTGTCCGAGGACGGGGGCAGCGTACCGCTAGTCCCCGCCATCGTCGCTTACGGCAGCACCTCCCTGGGGCAGTACGTGTACGGTGGCGAGTACGCGGTGGACATGCAGCCGCTGGTGAACGTGCTCTTCGACCCCTGGAAGGTGGAAGTGAGTTCCATGGACCAGGAAGACCCGCTGCTGAGCATGGAACTCACCTCGGGGAGCATGGGAGAGGCCGGCGCCGAGTACCGTCTCGCCGCCGACGTCAAGGACCAGCTGGGAGGCAGGCTCCAGGCGGAGGTGCTGCTGCGCGACCGGCTCGGGGTTGTGAACCAGGGGTACGGCACGGCATCGTTCTTCCCGCAGTTCCTGACACAAGAGCAGGAGGAGCAGATCACGGGGTCCTACAGCAACTCGGTCCGCGACTACCTCGAGGCAACGGGCGATCCCATGGCCTGCCAGGGCTCGTTTTACTATTCGCTGCCTCTGCTGGACGTGGAGGAGTTCACCATCACGCGCGATGGCACCGTGCTGAGCACCGGCACCGGCGGGACGATGTGGATGGACAACGTCGTCCAGACCTACGACGAGCAGGCAGTGAAGGTGCTCATCGACGGCAATGCCTCCTGGGATTTCTTCTCCATCATGCTTCCTGAGGAGGACGCGGCGCTCATGGTCATCCGTATAACCAGCGCCAACGGCGCTCTCAACGTAGCCTCGCTTTTCCGCGCCGGTGGCGACACGACGCAAAACGGCGCGCTCGAGGCCGCATGTGCGTGGCCCCTCGACATGGTAGAGGTCGAACCCTTATCCGGCTCGATATGGACCAGCCCCAACACCGGCCTGCAATACCCCCAGCAGCACCGCATCCAGCTTGCTTCGGATACCACGCCGATGGACCTGACCATCACCATGGTGCGGGAGAACCAGGAGATAGTGGCCGGGGACACCATAAAGTACGAGGGCCTGGCGACGGTCGAGGGGACCCTGGGTGGCGAGGCGGTCACGGGCACCGCGTTCGTGGAGCTGCAGCCGGTCGGCCACCTCTGAGCAAGAGACCCGCGGGATCGGCCGCGGGTCAACTATATCTTCAGGCCACCACGTGTCTCGAGGATATCGCGCGCAAAGGCCATGCCTCGATCAAGGTCGCGCGGCTTTCTTCGCGAAATGGTAGAGCGCGGGGACGGCACCGGGCATTCCGACCATGAGGATCGGCGCCAGGGCGGACTTGAAGATGCTGCGCGCCTCCCCCCGCTCGTACTCCGCGGTGGTCCCCACCTTGGTCAGCCGGTCCCAGGAAACGGCGATGTAGGAGAGCACCCCCACCAGGTTGCCCGCCCACGCCGTCCAGCCCAGCTTGTCCTTCTTCTCCAACTGCTGTGCCAGGAGGAATCCCAGCGTGTACATGGCCGGATAGAGCCCGAACATCCCCACCTGGACTGCAGGGGGTATCTTATCGTGGTCGCCGTAGTACATGAGCATCCAGTCCGGGGCCAGCTTGTAACAGATACCCGCTATGCCCACCCCCACCACAGCGGCGAAGGCCAGCCCATCACGGTAGGGCTTGCTGGCAAGCAAAGATTCGCTGGGGTCCATCCCCTCGAGTTTCTCTTTCGCCGCGAGGGAAAAGGACATCCCCATCCAGGTATTAATCCCCAGGTCCAGCGGTACGGTCATCGCGAACACCTCCATCTCCCGCGAGCCGCGTCCAGGGCTCGCTCGTTATCCTTTCACCGTGCTAAGGCAGCCAGCGCTCTTTCCTGTACCACTCTATGGTCTCCCCCAGACCTTCAAGGCACGTGGGGTAACGCGAGACGTATCCGATACCCCTTAGCTTGGAACTGTCCAGGTAATGGTTGCCCAGCATAAAATACATGAAGTCCTGATCGAAATGGGGCTTGAGGGCTTTCACCAGGTCGCACTCTGCGACGATCGCGTCCCACATCCTCTCGAGCACGCGGTTGAGCGGTCCGAAGGAGACAGGCGCCGGCAGTTTCAGCGCCAGCTTCGCCGCGCCCTCGATCAACATCTTAGGGTAAGGCAGGCGGAAGGCCACGTCGATATCGAACAGCCCGTAGAGGAAATCGAAGAACTCACCCGCGACCAGCGGCTTGTCCTCTGCGAGGTTGAAATCCTCGCCGAAAGCATCCGGGTTGTCGAGACAGAACGCGATCGCCCCGGTGATGTCCTTCACGTGGACGAGAGTGAGCGACTTGCCGCCTTTGAAAGAGGGGAGCTTCCTGATGCCGTAGTAGCGCAGTATAGAGGGAAGCACGTAGAAAGCGCCCGCGATGTAGGTGCTGTAAGGGCCGTATACCGCGGTAGGGCGGAAGACCGTCAGCGGTACGCCGTATTCGCGCATACGGTGAACGATCGCGCTCTCGCCTGCTTCCTTGCTCAACGAATAAGCATCCGGGGGATGATGGGGGTGATCCTCGCGCATCGGGGTATAGACCGAGCCGCCGTAGACCCCCCCAGTGCTCAGATGCAGGAACTGCTCCAGCCCGCGCTTCCCCGCCTCGTCGCACAAGAGACACGCAGCATCCCTATTGACGCGCAGGCAGGTCTCAAACGGAAGTCCGAGGTTGAAGGTAGCCGCGCAGTGCACGATGTGGGTGATGCCCTCCAGCAGGCCACGCACATCATCCGGGTTCAACAGGTCTCCGGGCACAACCTCGGCGCCGAGGGCGGCAGCTTGCGACAGATCGCGCGCGGGCAGATCCGTCGCACGCACAGCGCGGCCGAGTTGTACGAACTCCTCGACGACATGCCTGCCTATGAATCCACCGGCGCCGGTCACCAGGATCTTCATCGATGCAGCTCCTCTCTCCCCCAGGCAACGGACACGGTCGGAAATCCTGCGGGTCGACCTCGTCGTCACGAAACAGCCGGATGTGTCGATGCGATGATATAATGTTATCGACAATATGTCAATAACGAAGCGTGTCGGTGAAGTCGCATCGCCGCACGCGCGGCTGGGGCATGCGGCTGCGATTGGACAACGTCTTTTGCAGAGGTCACACTATTATTGGCCCCGAGGGCGTATGGCCTGGTGAAACCGTAAAGAACGGGTTGGTGATGCGATTGGCGAGAACGAGGATGAAACCGGAAGAGAGGAGGGCGGAGCTGATCGAGGCGGCACGCAGGGTGTTCCGCAGAAAGGGGTACGCGGCCGCCAGTGTCACCGATATCGTCAAAGAGGCGGGCGTATCCCAGGGTACGTACTACTTCTACTTCAAGGACAAGGAGGCGGCATTCGACGCTGTCGCCGAGACCATCGTCCTCGAGGGGTTCAACGCCATCCAGGGGATCACGAAGAGAGGCGACCTCTCCGCCCTGGACAAGATAGAGCGGACCGCCGGATTTCTCCTGGCCCTGGAGACGGCCGAGCGGTGGACAGACGAACGGGCGGCGCGGCGCCTCGAGCAGATGCGCGAACGCGTGGGGAGGATCGCGTTCCGGCTGTACCTCCCCGTCGTGACCGACCTCATCCAGCAGGGCATAACGGAGGGAACGATGGACGTGCCCTACCCGGAGGCCACCGCGGCATATTTCCTGCAGGCGAGCCTCTTTCACCTCGACGTCCTGAAGGGCTCCGGGACGATGAGCAGCGAGGAATGGTGGGACGCCTACCTGGATTTCGTGACCAGGGTATTCGGCTTGAAATCAAAACCGGGATTCCGCCCCATCGATTGACGGCTCCCGGCGTTGTTCACGATCGCTTGCAAGGCTGCTTATAAAGGACCTTGCTCGCTCGCGTCTCCAATGGTGCCCCGGAAGCGTTGCCGTCGGGATGGATTCATGCAAGGATTGTCCAACATCGACTTCAGGGGCTGCCGATTATGCGGTCGACGGCCCCGACCAGATCGTTGACGGTAAAGGGTTTGGCCAGGCAGGCCTCCACCTGGATCTTGCCGCCCTTCTCTATCTCTTCCAACTCCCTCTTCATGGCCGAGATGATGATTATCGGCACCTCGTTCATGCCCTCCTTGCCCTTGATCTCCTCGTATACCTCAATGCCGTCAACGTGGGGCATCATCAGATCCAGGAGGATGAGCTCGGGCTTCAGTGACTCCAGGCGCGGCAGTATCTCCCGGCTCTCGGTGAAGCCGGCCACCTCATAGCCATGCTTGGTAAGTATAAGGGACACGAGCTCGATCATGTCCGAGTCGTCTTCGATGTAGGCTATCGTCTTCACTTGGCGTGCTCCTTTTTGGCAGCATAGACCACTAACGATATTATTGGGCTTTGTTCGGCCACGTGGAACTAAAATCTGGAAAACGGATGGTTTTCACGCCCAGCCGGTATCTATACGCCGGGAAGCGGTTACCAGCTGGTAATGCAGGGCGTACCGAGCTTACTCGCTTCCGATCACGCGGTCGACGATCCCAACCAGTTCGCTGATGGTGAAGGGTTTGGCGAGGCAGGCCTCGACTTTGATCCTTCCCTCTCTCTCGATCTCGTCCAGAGCTCTCTTCATAGCCGAGATGATGATTATCGGTACCTCCTCCATCCCCTCCCGGCCCTTGATCTCCCGGTAGACTTCGATTCCGTCCACGTCGGGCATCATCAGGTCGAGGAGGATGAGTTCGGGCTTCAGTGACTCCAGGCGCGGAAGGATCTCCCGGCTCTCGGTAAAACCAGTCACCTCATAACCGTGCCTGGTGAGGATGAGGGACACGAGGTCGATCATGTCCGAGTCGTCCTCGATGTATGCTATCGTCTTCATCCTGGAGCACCTTCTTGCCAGCATCGATCCCACTACTATTATTGTTGGCCATTATTTAGTATGAGTGCACATATTTCCTGTGAACGGATGGTTTTTACGGCTCGACGGCAACCAGAAAGTGGTAAACGGTACCCATTATATTCCTGCACTTCAGGTAAAGTAACCCAGAAGGCAAGCGCCCTATTTTTTCCAGCATAGAGAGGATATTACTGCTTATTCTGGCAGTGATAGAATAATCACCAGATTCCGGGTCATTCCCCCGAAGCAACCCATCAAGAAACGCGTTACTCTGTATCCGGGATCGTGGCACGATCACATGCGGTGGCAAGGGCTCCTTGATCTCGGGCTGCGGGGAGCTTCCATTCCAGCTGCTGCAGTTGGTCTTGGGGAAAACATGGTGAAGGCTCCGCCAAGAGCCGGCACTGTATTGCTTAGCAGTATAATATTGTTGAGAAGGAGGGCATGTGAAGAGTGTTCGTTCAGCAAGTTCCTATTCAGGAGGACGCTCATGTTAGGCATCCAAGTCTCTTCGATTCTTGGAGAGGTTCTTATCAGTATCGTTGTTGCGTCCATAACTGCAACAATCATTTTTACCGTCAAATCATCCCGGAATGCTTATAGGAGATCGAGAATTCATAAGAAATATCCTGTGGGAGGGGACTACATATCATATTATGAAGATGAAATGCATGGGCAGATCTCTATTGTTAAAG
Organism: Actinomycetota bacterium; assembly: GCA_016931915.1. Lineage (GTDB taxonomy): Bacteria > Actinomycetota > Geothermincolia > Geothermincolales > RBG-13-55-18 > SURF-21. The sequence goes on along the minus strand of JAFGDU010000057.1, from coordinate 51,315 downwards.
CACCGCTACATTTAGAGCAACGTGGGGAAAAAATAAAGGGCAGATCAAAGTCGATAGGGCCACCCGATAAAGGTGGTGATCGCGAATACATTTTTGAAGGGGACATCCTCGAAACGGGATATATATCAGGGGTCTATCATAATGCATCTATAAGTGATCCTGAAATAGGAACATTTTTTATGGAGCCAGATCCAACAATGAAAAATGTCTATAACGGGATATGGGCTGGATACGATTCGATAAACAGAAAGGTTGTTTCTGGGACTTATCTATGGAGAAAAGAAACAAAGATAGACATAGGCTTGATATCGCCCGACGACGATAAAGATATTAGCTTTGCGCTAGCGACACTGGGCTCAAGCTTGGGTGAAAGATATATTGAACCGTCACTCTTGAAGAAATTCGTTGAAAGCAGGGATGGCTCTATTGCGATCCAAGCCTCGGTCCAGGGAGAGTTTGCTGGCGTTCTATTAGCGAGGGTATTAAGTCCTCCTGAGGTTTTGGCGTATCATGATCTCATTAGAGAAGCAGGAAGCTCCCAGCAACTATGCATGCATAAGGTAGGGCTGATTAATTCGTGCGCAATCAGGAACAATTACCGCCGCCAGGGAATTGGAACAGCACTCACAACTGAGGCCATCAAGAGACTCTCCGGCCTTGGGTGTACTGCAATTATGGTAATATCCTGGGGCTCCGATGATTCTGATTCCATAAGGGGCATACTCGAAGCTATGAATTTCAAAAAAATCGCCAATATAGAAAAATATTGGAGAGAGGACAGTATTAAGAGAGATTATAGCTGCCCTAAATGTGGCAATCCTTGTAATTGTACGGCAAATATCTATATTAATGAGCTATAGCTCAGGGTTTGGATTAAACCGCAAAGGATAAAGACCACTCTCAATCAAGTCCTTCGTGATTGTGGTAAAAAAGCATGTCTTTAAACTGGTCGTCGCTGGACCGGGTGGAGCGCACCGTGCCCTTTATGTTCTCCATGGACGAGATTATGAACGTGGGGCGGGAAAGCGGGACCCCGGTCACCGACGATTACGACCGTGCGGGCAGCGACTTCAACGGGACCGTGGACTGGGTCCGCATCGACCTGGGCCTGGACAGCCACGACCACTTCATCGACCCCGAGCACCTGCTGACCATCGCCATGACCAGGCAATGGCCGGCTACTCTGCGTCGCGTGCGCGGGGTTGCTCCGGAATGCTGTCCACTGCAATTGAACCAGTAGAAAAGTCGCATGCGATGGGAAACGGTCCGTCGTCCCTCCCTTCTTACAAGGATCCCACCAAAATGAACATTTAGTTATATAATGAATGGTATCTGAATAGCGTTATCCGGCAGCTGGGAGGGGTACCCGGCTCGAGGGGGAGGGCAAGATGCTTGAAGAGAGGCTGCTAGGCGCCCGGGAAGTGGAAGAGGACGATTTCGCGAACTTCAGGCAGAGCTATCCGGGCAGGCGCAAACGCAACCGCACCTGGAAGTACAAGATAGAGAGCTACGCGCGCTTCTTCCCCCGTATGAATGCCGTGGTGCAGGCAGACCGCCGCCTCAACTGGGGCGAACTCAACCGCCGCTGCAACCGCCTGGCGCACGGGCTGATGCGGCTGGGGGTGAGGAAGGGGGACCGCGTGGCCGTATCGGGCTTCAACTCCATCGAGTGGATGGAGATATATTACGCGGTGTCGAAGCTGGGGGCCGTCCCCGTCAATATCAATCCCCGCTTCGTGGCCGGAGAGGTCAAGTACGTGCTCGAGGACTCAGACGCCGTGCTGGTCTTCTGCGAGGAGGACTTCGCTGACGTGGTGGAATCGGTGCGGGGGGAGCTGCCCCGGCTCCGCCAGCTCGTCGTCTACGGCGTGGGCAGGCGCCCCGTGCAGGTTCCGGAAGGAGCCCTGGTGTATGACAATTTGTTCACGAGCGACGAGAGCAACCCCTGGGTGAAGGTGTACAACGACGACTTCTGCTTCCTCATGTACACGGGCGGCACCACCGGCTATCCCAAGGGGACGGTATGGGACGGGGAGCAGCGCCTGCGCGGGCTGGAGCTGATGATGATCAACGGCCTGCTGCCGGTGCTGGACAGCCTATTCGAGCTGGACAAGCACGCCCTGTACGGGATCATCAGCGAGTTCATCGGCAACGAAAGAGGGAGGAACATCGCAGCCTCCCTCCTGGACCTGAAAAGCACGCGCCTGCTTATGTCCACTTCCCTCTTCAAGAAGGCCCTCTTTTATTCTTTCAAGGCCATCACCGGCAACCTCCCGGTCATGGCCGTGGTCGCCTTTATCCGCAGGTACAACGACGGGGCCAAGGTCCTCCCCGCCTCGCCCTTCTTTCACGGCGCGGGCTATGAGGGGGGCTTCGCGCAGATCGCCTCCATGGCGGCGGCGACCGTTCTCCTGCCCACGCCCCATCCCTTCAGCGCCCGCGAGTTCTGGGAGGCGGTGGAGAGGGAGAAGGCGCACAGCGCGGTTATCGTGGGGGATGCCTTCGCCATACCCATGGTGGACGAGTTGCGTAAGGCCGCGGCGGAGGGGCGCCCCTACGACACCGGCAGCCTCTTCGGCATACTCTCCTCCGGAAGCAGGTGGTCTCCGCATGTAAAGAGGGCCCTTCTGGAGCTGGAGCCGGAGATGCTCATCTTCGACGAGATGGGAGCGAGCGAGACCAGCGCCGCCTTCACCGAGATGGCCACCTCCAGGGATGCGGATATCAAGCTTGCGGGGGCGAAGGTCCCCTCCGCCTCCGGCGGCCTGCATCAGCTCGCGCTCTTCCCCTGCCGGGTGATAGACCCGGAGACGGGCAGGGACGTGGAGCCGGGGTCGGGCCAGGTGGGAGAGTTCGTTTACGGCGGCCACATGACCCTGGGCTACTGGAAGTGCCCCGCCAAGACCGCCAGGGACTTTCGCGTGGTGGACGGCAAGCGCTGGTTCTTCGTCGGCGACGAGGGCAGCGTGGACTCAGAAGGGAAGTTCAGCCTCATCGGCCGCGGCGGCGACTACGTCATCAACACCGGCGGGGAGAAGGTCTACTCGGAGGAGGTCGAGGCGGCCATCAAGGAGCATCCCAAGGTCGTGGACGCCGCGGTGATAGGCATCCCCGACGAGCGCTGGGGACAGGCGGTCACGGCGCTGGTGGAGACGGTGCCGGGGGAGGTCGTCGGCGAGGAGGAGATCGCGGCATTCTGCCACGAGCGCATGGCGGGTTACAAGAGCCCGCGCCACATCTTCTTCGTGGACAAGGTGCCGCGGGCGGCGGCCGGGAAGATAGACCGCGCTACCGCCATGCTGATGGTCTCGGAGCACATGTCCTGCTGAAAGATGAGAACACAAGGGGGACGACCTTAACCGTCCCCCTTCTTATGGCAAGGGGCCCATGGGCGATTGATGTCGTGAATCGCTACGCTTCCGAGCATCCCCTCAGGGATTATTGGCGTTCCAGATGTCGGCCGCCCGGCGGCGGTATTCCGCCTCCTTTACCAGGTGGTCCTCGATCTCGATGATATAGGCGTCTCTCTCGGCTTGGAACCAGGAAATGATGTCGAATCCCACGTCCCGCGGCAGGGAGTTGAAAGCAGGCCTGATGGCATCCACCTGGGCGTTATGCTCCTCGATCGAACCCGCGTTGCCGAGGTCGTCCGCGACCTGCAGCCCCGGGATCCACCCCTCGACCTGGGAGATGGCCGAGGCGAACTGTGAGAGGTCGGCTCCGGGCTCCATCGCCTGTGCCTCCTCCAGGGCCGCGCGCGCCTGTGCCAGCTGATCCTGGGCGACATAGGTGGTGCTCTTGCTGCCCGCGTAGTCCTCGGAGTCGTGCTGGCCGACAGCAGCATCCAGCGTGTTCAGGGCGGCGAGGTAGAGCTGCAGCATGTTCTGGTAGGCCTGGTTGAACGCGTCGATCTCGAGCAGGCGGGTGATGAACTCGTCCCACAGCCGGTAGGCCTCAATCTTCTCCGCGTAGGCCCGGTTGAGCATGGCGATGTACTCGTCCCACCAGTCGGGCAGGTTCTCCTTTTCTTCCTCGATCTTCTCAAGGCTGCTGGCCGCGGCGTCGAGATTCGAGATAGCCGTGGCCAGTTCGTCGTGTATCTCCTCCGCCTGCGCCTCGAGCTCATCCGTGCTCACCGTCAGATCGAGGTTCTTGGTCTCCTCGAAGAGGCCCTCCTCTATCTCGTCTACCTCGTTCATGTAGTCGAGCGATTCAGCCACATACCTGTCCGCGTTCTCGATCGCCTTCTTCTCGGAACATCCCTTTACGCCGAACACGATCCCCAGCACGGCTCCGATGGTCATTAGAGGCACGACGATGGCAAGAACGATCCACAGGGTGTTTTTCTTGCCGCCGGAGGGAGAAGCCTCCGGTTGCGCAAAGGCAACCGGGGTCTGATAAGCCGGCGGGGGTGCGGCAGGGGGCGGGGGGGCAGCGGGAGGCGGGCCTTCAACCGCTCCTCCAGGCTGCTGGGGAGCTCCGCAGTTCAGGCAGAATTTATCATTCCTCTTGATCTCGTAGCCACAGTTGCTGCAATACATCTTACCCCCCTCCTCTCGCTGAACGGCAGATCCCGTTCTTTCCCCCCCAATATCATCCTCAGGCGCACTCCCGGTTTCCGTGGCGGCAGCCACCACTACGGTAGCGGGGGCTGCCTTCTCCGCAGACACTTCTACTGCGAGATCCCGCTTCATCTCTGCAGCATCCTGGTAGCGGGCATCCCGCTCCTTGGCGGTGGCCTTTGAGATCACCGCCTGCAGGTGAGACGGCAAACCCGGATTCAAGTCCGCGAGGGGTCTGGGCTCCTCGTGCACCACCTTGTACATCACCGCGGTGGGACTATCGGCGGCGAAGGGATTGACGCCCGTGAGCATCTCGTACAGAAGCACCCCCAGGGAGAAGATATCGGTGCCGGTGTCGGTCCTCTCACCCCGCACCTGTTCAGGGCTCATGTAACCCGGGCTGCCGATCACCGTCCCCACCTGGGTCATGGTCGAGGAATTCAAGAGCCGGGCAACACCGAAGTCGGCCACTTTAACCTTGCCCTCGTCGAGCAGGAAGATATTATCCGGCTTGATGTCGCGGTGTATCACCTCGTGGTCATGGGCATAGGAGAGGGCATCGCATATCTGGGAGGTTATGGCGATCGCCCGGGCGGGCTCCATGGGACCCTCGCCCAAGATCTCGTCCAGGGTTATCCCCTCCAGGTATTCCATAACGATGAAGGGGGCGCCCTCTTCCTCCTCCACGCTATAGATGGTGACGATGTTGGGGTGGGAAAGCCTCCCCGCCGCCTGGGCCTCGCGTTTGAAGCGTTCGATAGCCTCCGTTCTATCTTCTTCCGCGATATTTACGGGGAGCAGCAATTCCTTTATAGCCACGTTGCGCTGGATCAACTCGTCATGGGCCAGGTACACACGGCCCATTGCCCCGCTCCCTATCTCCTCTAAGATGCGGTAGTGGCTTATATTGGACCGCATAAGTCACACCCTCGAGTAAAAGTAAACGAGCTCATCCGGTGCACAGGGCTTCACGCTAGCGTTGCAGCTAACCTCCAGTGAAGATAAACCATTCCAAACATCGAGCCCTTTGTATAATATCACTCCTGCAATACATGCAACAATTTAGGCCTCCAGCTGCATCCCACCCTGCGTTTCATGATCGAAGGCCGCCTGGTGCGAGGAGAGCAATATCCTTACAGCTCAAAGGGTGTCTTATAATGTTTACGTGCCGTATATGAAGTAGAATCATAGCAGACAAGCAAGGCCGGCTCGTGCTATAGGGGCGGATGACCCACGGAGGAGAAGGTGACCAGCGCGGTTCTGCAGCTCTTTGGCGTCACGAAGACTTATACCATGGGCGAGAGCCAGGTGCATGCCCTGAAAGGGGTGACGCTGGAGATAAGCCAGGGTGACATGGTCTCGATAATGGGCCCGTCAGGATGCGGTAAATCGACCATGCTGCAGATAGCGGGATGCCTGGACAAGCCGACCTCGGGAAGCGTGAGAGTGGGCGGGGCGGACATCATGTCCCTGGACGACCAGCAGATGGCGAAGATACGCAATCGCCACATCGGGTTTATATTCCAGTCCTTCAACCTCCTGCCCCACGAGAACGCCCTCAACAACGTGCTGGTCCCCATCCAGTACTCCGGTATGTCGAAGAAACAGGGTGAGGCGACAGCCAGGCGCGCATTGGAGGCGGTCGGGCTTGGGGAACGACTCCACCATAAGCCGAGCGAGCTCTCCGGCGGGCAGCGGCAGAGGGTGGCTATCGCACGCGCCATCGTCAACGAACCGTCGATCGTCCTGGCGGATGAGCCGACGGGGGCCCTGGACCAGAATTCGGGCAAAGAGATCATGGGCATCCTGCAGCAGTTAAACGCCCAGGGCAGGACAATTATCCTGGTCACGCACGATGCCAACATCGCCACCTATGGCAAACGCGTGGTCGAGTTGAGCGACGGCAGGATCGTCGACGACAGGATGATCCGTCCCAGGATGGTCTCCGCGCATGAGATGCGAAAGTGGCGCGATGAAGGCCCGGTGCCCGCGCGCCAGAGGGTGTGCGCCAGGTGTACTTTCGGCAACCGCGCGCAGGCGAGATTCTGCGCCAACTGCGGCTTCGGACTGGACGTATCGGCGAAGATGTCGGATACGATATTGAGGAAGCTGAAGGGGATGCAAATCGATTGCCCTTATTGCGGCACTCCGAGCCGGCCTTTCGCCAAGTACTGCGTGGAATGCGGTGGCGCCATAGAGGACGCCATGAGGGCGAGTTGAGCGGGAGAGGGACATGAACGTAAGGGAGATATTTCGCACCGCTCTGAGGTCCCTGACTATCAACCCCATGAGGTCCATGCTCTCGATCCTGGGGGTCATCATCGGCATCGCGTCCGTTATCGCCCTCATCGCCATGGGCGAAGGGGTACGGAACCAGATAACCAAGGAGGTCAAGGACCTCGGGACCAACCTCCTGGTAGTCCGGAGCGGTGAGCCCGTATCCGAGACGGAAGGGATCTCAGCCGCCCAGATGCAGATGCTCTCCCAACCCAACCTCGGCTCGAGCACGCTTACCGTGCAGGACGTGGAAACGGTGCGCGCCAGCGATCACATAGAAGACGCTTACCCGATGATCCAGATGGCCTACGAGATCGAGGCGGTAGAGGATCGCGGCGGCGAGGTCAAGACGACCCACACCTTCGTCAAGGGCACCGACGGCCATTATATCGAGTTGAACAAGGTCCAGGTCGCTTACGGCCGTTTTCTTGAGGATGATGACGCGGAGAAAAAGGGAAAGGACGGGAAGGGCGACTCGGAGGAGGAAGAGGTGGGAGAATGCGTGCTGGGCACCCTCGCGGCCCAGGCCCTGTTCGACTCGATCGAAGAAGACGTGTTGGGCGAGATGATCAGCATTAAATACGCGGACCCGGAGGCGATCGACCCGGAGAACCCCACGGTAAGCCCCACCAGGCGTATGGATTTCGAGGTGGTGGGGGTGATGGAGGAACGCAGGAAGACCGTCTTCAACAACCCCAACCTCGAGCTCTACATCCCCATAGAGGATGCGCAGGTGCTGGCAGGCGGGTTCAGCGACCGCGTACTGGAGATAAACGCGGCGGTGGACTCGGAAGAAAACCTCCAAGCGGCGATGGAGAGCATGGAAGAGGCGATATTCGATAACCACAAGGCAGAGAACCCGGACCTGGTGAGAGCGGACTTCAACATCCAGGACCAGGAAGACCTTATGGACACCTACCAGTTTATCTTCGACGTCCTGAACGCGCTGGTGTTCGGCGTAGCCGCGATCTCGCTGCTGACCGGCGGCATAGGTGTAGCGAACATCATGTACGTGTCGGTGAAGGAGAGGACGAAGGAGATCGGGGTGAGGCTGGCGCAGGGCGCATCGAAGCGCATGATCATCCTGCAGTTCCTCTTCGAGTCCGTCCTGTTGTGCCTCGTGGGAGCGTTGATCGGCATTCCCCTGGGCCTGGTAGCCGCCCTGCTCATCAACCTGAGCGTGCTCCCGGCCACTCCCACCTGGTCGGGCGTACTGGTGGCCTTCCTCGCGGCGTTCATCGTCGGGGTGCTGGCGGGAGTGTTCCCTGCCAGGCAGGCCACGAAGGTAGAGATAACGGAGGCCTTGAGGTCGGAGTTCTGATACGGGAGGGCAGGGGCCTTGATAAAGTGCATGCAGTGCGGCAACGAGAACCTGGACGTTGCGAACTATTGCGACGCCTGCGGCGCCGCACTGCCTGCGCGGGCAGAGGCCCACCGGCAGGAACGGCCCGGCGCGGCGGGAGACGCGCTGTCGGCACGGGAGAGGCGTCCCACGCGGGGCGTTGTCCGCTCCCTGGTGACGGGCATCGAGTACAGCCTTGAGCCGGGGAAGGAATACATGATCGGCAGGGGCGACCCCGCGAAGGGGCTGAGGCCGGAGATCTGCCTGGACGAGCCCGCCGCCCTGCAGCAGGGGACCTCCAGGCTGCACGCCAAGATCCTCTACCAGGCGGGCGATTTCTATATCGTGGACTTAAGCAGCACCAACGCGACCTATCTCAACGGAGCGAAGCTTACTCCCCAGCAGGCCTACAGCCTGCGCAGCGGGGACACCGTAGAGCTGGGCAGATACAAGCTGTCCTTTGCCTGGGTTTGAAAATCCCGAGCGCCGTCAGCAGACTGCATTTCAGAGAGGGGCGATTAATAATCCAAAACCGGGGTTGCCGTTTGGTCCTCGGCATCGCCAGCGACACCGTTTATACATCCAGATTACCAGGTCTTGCCCCTCTGCATATACGACTTTCACAGGTTGAGTTCTTCTGCGTTCATCCTCAAACCCATTAGAAGATCTGCATTCTCGCTAATCTGCCCCTTCAACTCCAGGAACCTATTATCTTCAGCTTCTTCAAATGGCTCGATTTCTACATACCATTTCCGTTTACATACAGAGCACATGAGCAATGCCTTACCACCATCGTTTACAAGGAAGTTGACATTCCCTGAATCCTCTATATGCTTAATCATTTTCCACCCCTCCTGCTATTCCTTAAACAACTCTGGGAAGGCCTCCTTTGCCTGCTTGTATACACCTTCCCCGGTTTTATCAAGCACCGCAGCCAACTGCTTCTGAGCGTCAGAAGCACTTTTTTCAGCCTTTTCCTTACCTGATTGACCTGCTACGTAACCAATCAACGTTCCTAATACCCCCGTGACAGCTCCCAGAACCGCTACGATTGTCTCTGCAGGATTAGTACTGTTTCTGAAAACCAACACGGCAACGATAAATACGATCAAAAGAAACGAGATCCCTATTACCACTGTCCAGAAAGTAAGCCTTGCCTGGGATTGGTCTCCCATCTAAACAACCTCCTTTCAAACACTAGGAACTACACCATATATATGAGAACCCTGGACCCTTCTTTCGAAGAGCGCATTCTTGGCATCTATTCCTTATCCGGGGACCTCCGAATGCCTTGCTCGGTTTAGTCCGTCCGACAACGATTCATTACTTCCTATCCTTTTATAAATCGAAGAAAGATAAATCCTGTGAGCAGCAGGGTAATACTTCCCTGATAACGTGAAGCACCGCGCCCTCTCTAGCAAGAGGTTCGCCGCCGGCCGCACCCGCTTTCCCCGACAAAACCTTATAAGCTCCAACGTTGCCCGGTGGTGTATCCCAGTTGAGATCCTTATCTCCTATCCCTATGTACCATTTGACCAGCGATATCCTCCCATCCTCTATCTCGATACCCGTAATACAGCGTGGGTGCACGCAACTGCCGCAATTGAAATAGGGCTTATCTCCTTCCTCGGAAGGGAATGCAGGCCGGTGAGTATGACCCATGATCACCATTTGGTTCTTATTATCCCTTATCCACTGCTTATACCTTGTCTCGTCTTTTTTCAGCTTCTTGTTGTTCTTCGCCGGGCTGGTCGGATCCTTTACTCCAATACACTGGAGCCATTTCCAACCATGCCTGACAAACCACTTGCCCACTTTCCATAATCGATCGCTGAGAAGAGTCCCCTGATGGCCATGGGTTATAAAGATCACCTTATCCGATCCCTCGCTCTTCAGCTTCAATCCTTCGTGGAATTCGATCCCTGCCAGCAGATTCCTCTTTTTGCCAGGATCGTCGTGCAAATCGAAGTATTTGTGTTTATTCCTTACTCTCTCTGGGTCTTTAAACATCATGTCGTGGTTTCCCCAAATAAGGTATAGCCTCTTCTCCTCCTTGAACTTGCCGAATGCCCAGAAGACATCTCCATGCGCTTTGCTGATTGTCTCGAATTTCTCGTTCTCCCAGAGTTCATTCCCATCTCCGACTTCAACGTAGGTGAATCCCTTGTTGTAGTAATACTCCAGTGCGTGGAAATAGACATTCTGATTGTCGGCAAATTCATCACCCCAACTGTTATCACCTCTATGGCAATCGCTGAAGAAAATGAATTTACCGGTCTTGTAATCGCCCTCCATATCCTTTGCTAGTCGGTAGACTTTCGTCAAACGGCTGCTGGTAGACATATCCATACCTCCCTCTTTCAACCAGTCGATATAGCTGGCGCGAATTATCTGCATATCTTTTCGATGCCGACAGGATTTTGAAGTGTGGCCTTGACTATAGCGTGTATACGTCCTCCATCTAGGCCTCATCGCATTGTATTCATCAGAGCCATTTATTTGAGTACAGGGGCGAAGGAGGCCTCTATGGTGTGGTTGTCTGTGACATTCGTGAAGGTGTAGGAGGTGACGGCACCAACAGAGCCCCCGTCTACAAGCACGTCTTCCACTTCGTAGTATTCATCCGGAGTGATGGTGAAGGTCTGGCTGTCGCCGTCGTTCACGTAGACGTTTCCGGAGGGAGTGATGCTTCCATTAGCTCCAGCCGTAACTGTGATCATGTATTTGTGGATAGCGAAGGAGGCCTCTATGGTGTGGTTGTCTGTGACATTCGTGAAGGTGTAGGAATCATGCTGGCGTACCGGACTGCCGTCCACCATTACAGAGTCAACTTTACAGTTAGCGTCGGGCGTTATGGTGAAGGTCTGGTTGTCGCCATGGTACACGGTGACCTCGCCTGTGGGATCTATGCTCCCTCCACTCCCCGCAGTGGCAGTGATTGTATAGGGTATCTTACCACCCGGCTGAGGAACATCTTTGACACCAGGAGGTGCTACTTCTGCCTCAACTCCAGGAATTATCACCAGCGCCATAACGGCGACAATGCTGCCGACGAAGAGGATTGTGCTCAAGGATAACAAGGCCTTGAACGCCATGTTTACAGAGCCCTGGTATATTGCGTATGTGGATGCAGAGACGCCGACAACCACGCAACACATTGAAGCTATGGCAGCAGGTTCTGGATTCCGCCATGTAATAACCGCAAAGCTTGCTACGAGTAGAACGACGCTCACATAATATATGCCTTTAAACCACCTGTTTCTTTGCTCAACGCCACGCTGGTTGCTGAGCTGTCCCCCCTGAAGTGCGAAAGCGCCCATGCAGGCAAGAGCTGCCATGGCAGCTGTGGCACCGCTTGCACTTATTCTCATATATTGCCAAGCCATAAATCCCACGCATGTGATGAGCAGTATCTTGCTGGCGTTGTTTATGGCTTTGGCTTTTTCTTTCTTATCGCGCTGGCCCCGCGTGACTATTATCGCTGATGCAATAGAGCTTCCGGCACTGATGATGGCCACAGCTATTGCAGTTACATCTACGGTTTCTACTTCCAAGGTATTCACCCCCGATCTTGATGCGGTTAAAGCCCTCCCCTACCTTACCGCCTCCTATTATGCAGCGTTGTTTGCACATGACTGTGCGGCGATACTCCTGTCAATACACCACAGCTTGCGAGGCTCGATTGCTGCTACTGGCATGCAAGCAGCATTGAGAGAGTTCCGCTGACTGATTTGCGCCCTAATCCTAGCCCAGAATCATTCTATTGAATTCGAACAATATGTAAAGTAGTCCAACCAATTGCATCATACCCAGGTGAGATGGATTACACCAACGAGGAATTTCGGTTATCCGTCCTTTGACATGAAGGGACAGGCACCCCTCCTGAAATCCCTATACGACGTGTGCCGGCACCGAAAAGAAACGCCCCCGTTTGTATCCTATCTGCAAGCTTCAAACCTCAAGACAACATGCTCTTGACCCACGAGAAAAACCTCTCTGCTTCGGTTGCCAATGCCGCGGCTTCCGACTTTTTCAGTTTCCGCCCCTCGTATTCGACCAGGTTTTTCTTCCTCATCATCCTGTCTAACCTGTTTGCGTTCTTCCTCGCGCCCTCACCTTGCTCATATTGACTGAGCAAAACCGCCGCATCGCCATGATACGGACTCGACGGCCTGATCCCATGACGCGTGCCAAGCAGAGCATCGTTTGCGGATATGACAGCATGTATGGCGTTGAGTCCCGCGGCATCCCAGTCTTCATTCTTGACAGCAGCCTTCATGGTCATGAGAAATTGCTCCCCCTTATCCATATAGGCTCTGGCCTCGGCTTTATTGACATTGCGAGTCCTGGCCTTTTTAGCCAATCTCGATCTCCTCCAGTTCCTTTGGGGTTATCTCTTTCCCCTCCTCCAGCACGGTCTTCCAGAAAGGGTTGTTGCTACTTTTCTTCCTGCCATATTGTGTCTCGGTCAACAGAATGGGAGAGACGGGGCCGCCGAACGCTGCCGCCGCCTCCAGGGATGTCTCGGATACTTTTTCGTCAAGCGCCTCAAGGTCTGTCTCATCCCTTACCACCAGGATGAGATCGATGTCGCTGCCCACGCTGTCCTCTCCCTTTGCCACGCTGCCGAAAAGGATGATGGAGACCAGGTCTTCGCCCATCGCTGCGAAGAAACGGTTGGCCAGCTCCTGAACAAGCCGTTCCTCCAGCTTGAATGCCGGGATAAGGATGCGCGAGACCACCAGGCTATTTTCGTTTAAGGAATAGGCGTTCGCATTGCCAAGGTGGCGCTTTATCACCAGCCCGTTCAGCTCCAGCTCTCCCAGGGCTGTGTTGGTCTGGGTGTGGGAGTAGCCGACAAGCCGCGCTAGTTCCCGCCCCGTGTAAACGGGCGCGTTCATGCTCAGTGCTCGCAGGATGCGGATCTTTAGCGTGCTTCCCAGTGTATCGTCCAGAGCATTATGCCATCTCATATTATCATATTGGCATATATTATTGCCATATGTCAATTATATATGCCATTCATAGGGTCAGGACCCGCCATGCGCCCGGGCACACCTCCCCCCACAAGAAATGATGAATGGCATGCCGATCCAGAACGCGGCGCAACTTACTGGGTGGTAAATGGTAAGCTATGCGATGGAGGGATCATATATACCGTAGCTGTTTTTTGCTGAGGGGGATGTTCGACGGCTGCGTCGAAAGGATGATGCAAGAGAAAGGATGGTCATGGCTGCAACAAAGGCCGAGGATGAGCTGTACATAAGGCTGCGCGAGTTCATGGATGCGTTGCCGGGTGGGTTCCCGTCCACGGACAGCGGCGTGGAGATGAAGATCCTGCACAAGCTGTTCTCTCCCGAGGATGCGGAGATGGTCCTGTGCATGACCAGGCACCCGGAACCCGCGGCGGCGATAGCGGAGCGCCGCGGAATGCCGGAAGCGGAAGCGGTGGAATTGCTCGACTCCATGGCCGCACGGGGGTTGATCGGCCGGTCGACGGAAGAGGGCCAGCCGCGCTATCAGGCGGAGCAGTTCGCCGTGGGCTTCTACGAGCTGCAGATGAAGACCATGGACCGGGAATTCGCGGAGCTGGCGGAGGAGTATTTCCCCCACCTCGGCCTCTCCTGGGCCAGGAACAAGACCGGCCAATTGCGCATCGTGCCGGTGGCCTCGATGGTGGATGTGTCGCATGATGTCGCCACCTACGACCGCGTAAGGGACCTCGTGAAGACCAAGGAGAACCTGGGGCTTTTCGAATGCATCTGCAGCAAGCAGCAGAGAATACTCGGTAACGAATGCCGCTATCCGCTGGAGAAATGCCTCGTCCTCATGGAGATGGATTTCTACCTGGAGAACGGTTTCCCGGGCAGAAAGATCGACGTGGAAGAGGCGCTGGAATTCCTGGATAAGTCGGAGGAATTGGGACTGGTGCTCACGACCGACAACGTCCAGGACATCAGGGTAGTATGCTCGTGCTGCAGTTGCTGCTGCCCACAGCTGAGGCTGATAAAGGTGCTGCCCAAGCCGGGTAAGTACATGCATTCCAATTACAGGGCGCGCATAGATGCCGAGAAATGCGACGCGTGTGGGGAATGCGCCGACCGCTGTCCCATGGACGCGGTCACCGAGGGCGAGGAGTTCATGGAGATCAACCCGGACAGGTGCATAGGCTGCGGGGTCTGCGTCTCGGCCTGCCCGCGAGAGGCTATATTGTTCGAGCAGAGAGAGGATGCCGTTATCCCGCCCAAAGACTGGGATGAGACCATGGAGCGCATAGAGGCGGAGAGAGGCCTGGCGTAGTCTTGAATCCCTCGTGTGATCACAAGATCATGCCAGCGATGCGAGCATGATGATGCCGGCTTTTGCCGCGGTCGATCAAAAGCCTCCGATGCTTCGATATGCCCGTTCTTTCACTCCTGCGGTTCCTGCGCTGAGATGTAGAAAGCCGGGTCGGAGATGTCGTATTTGTCGAACGCCCGCTTAACCCCCCTCTGCCAGATGTGATAATCGCTGCACAGAGGTCCATACTTGTCGTGCCTGCCTCCGAAATTAACGATAAACGAGAGGCCTATCGCCTTCTCTATATATCCTTCGTTGAGCTTGTTGAAAAAGCCGCTTATGTCCTGGGTGCGATGATCGTATAAAGCCAGCTCCTCCTGGTGAAGGATAGCATCCTGCATGAATATCCCGCCCCATGCGCTGTCGCCGAAGTCGTCCATTATATCGCCCTTGGCGATGAACTCCTTCTTTACCTCGGCCCCCAGTTTTGCCTGCTGCACCCCGGCGTCAAAGGCGTCTTCCTGCGGGAAGCCGATCATGAAATCTCCCCCCGCCCTGAAGATAAGGGGAGGGAGACTTGCCCTGACGAACGAGAACCATACGGTCTCATGCAGCGCGGGGTTAAGGCTGGCATCCATCAATATCCCTTCCGTCTCGGACACGATCTTCCTCAGCACCATGTCCTCGTATTCCATCTCCTGCCTGGAGTTCGCGGCGATGACGACCTGTATCATGTGCTGGAACGTGCCAGCCAACATCTCCCTCAATACCGAGGTCCTGGTTATCTTTCTCATCAGATGGGGCACGAAAGTGTACATGAACAACCCGAGCGCGTTCTTGCACTCCATGTAGCCTATTCCGGCATCGGCAAATCTGTATAGAAAATCAGCGTAGCCGTCCCAGTCCGGCAGGAGGCACATATAAAATCTTATGTTTTCCGGGGTCTTGGCCCACGAGTCTAACAGCATCCCTTCGATGTCAGGTGCTGATTTTCCCGGCCAGTTGTAGAGTTTGAGAGCGCATTTCGTGAACACGCCCATTCCCCCATGCGCCCCCATCCAGCCCCTCATTATGCCCCGCAGGGAGGGCCCGGGGCCGTCCCCCGAAAACCACCCGCAGCCCGAGCCCAGGGAGCCCAGTTCGAGCAGCTCCCCTGAGGGCAGGACCCATTCCAGGCCCAGGATGTTATTCGACCCGCTGCCCAGGTAGAGGCTGTCCCACCCCACACCCATATGGGACGTGGAGCTGGCCATGGCGGAGGTGCCCGACCCGGCTCCTATTATGTGGCAGTTCAAACCCCTTTTCATCGCCTCCGCCTGGAGTTGGGCGTATATGACACAGGGCTCCACCACCGCGTACAT
Source organism: Actinomycetota bacterium (assembly GCA_016931915.1). Taxonomy (GTDB): domain Bacteria; phylum Actinomycetota; class Geothermincolia; order Geothermincolales; family RBG-13-55-18; genus SURF-21. The sequence continues at coordinate 35,494 of JAFGDU010000057.1, read as the reverse complement.
GTTTTTTTCGTCTATCTCCAGGATGCGGTTCAGGCGTCTGAGGTCGATCTGGACCACGCCTTCGCTGCCGACCGCGGCTATGGCCTCCCATCCCGTTGCCAGGGGCTTGAACCTCACCTTGTGTCTGTTGCATGCTTTGACAACCGCCTGGACCTCCGTGGTGGAGCCGGGCATAACCACTGCCTCCGGCCTGTCCATCCATGGGGGATCGAAATTTCCCAAGGTGTAATATGCATACCCGTCCAGGACCGCCGGTTCCCGAGAGACATTCTCCGGCCCTACAGCCTCTTCCAGTTCCTGGTATACTTCTTCCGCTATCATGTTCTACCCCTAGATCCTTATGCTACAAAAGTCCTATCGACCCCACATCATGTCCAGCTCTACCGACCTCACGGTTGAGCTCAAGCCGGCTGGGCTCTAACGCCCTCCCTGTCTTCCGCAGCAGCTTCCATCTTCTCCCTGCAGAACCTGCCCAGCCTGTCTACGGCATCTCTTCCTTCGGGTATGAAGTTGAAGAACAACTGCCAGTCATGGAACATCTCATCGAATATGTCCAGCTCGACCGGCACGCTGCAGCTCTCCGCAGCCTCAGCCATCTGCCTGGCACAATCCAGAATGATTTCGCCCGATCCTGCCTGTATGTATAAGGGAGGGAGGCCTTCCAGGTTCGCATATACCGGCGAGGCAAGCGGGTCCCTGGGGTCGGCATCCCCGATATACAGGCCTGCCCACATCCTCGCGATCTTCTCATTCAGCATCGCGTCCTTGCGCGCATTGCTGATGATGCTTCCCCCTTCGAGGGTCATATCCGTACCAGGGCACAGAAGCATCCCCGCAGCCGGCAGCGGGTCTCCTGCATCCCGCAACGCCACGAGCGTCGACATCGTCAATCCCCCACCCGCGGAATCTCCGGCAATGACGATGTTCTCGGGGCGATACCCCTGGGACAGAAGCCACCGGTAGGAAGCCACGCAGTCGTCAACAGCAGCGGGAAACTTGTGTTCGGGTGCTAACCTGTAATCCACCATCAGTGCCCGGCAGCCCGCGACCTTTGCTATCTCGCCCGCGATTCTCTTGTGGGAATTGATGCTGCCCACAACCCAGCCGCCACCATGTATATAGAGGAGGACGCGGTCCTTGTCCGCTCCTGGCGGGTCAAACCAGGCGGCTGACATTTCGTTTATCGTTATTCGTTCGCACTCGCATGGGAACTTCGTTAGATCCATTGCCGGCATTACGCGATCCAGGTAGAACCTCTGATAGCCGATAGGATAAATGGTCCTAGCGCACAACAGAGCGTTAAAGCGCACAAAGGGCCTGAGCAACCTGAAGGCTAGACTCGGCATGAGACCACCCCTTTCTCTAGGCATTCACCTGGTAAAACCCTTGTCCACGAGTAATTGCCCCAAAGGAATGATTACCCAGAAAACTGGTTCGGCAAACATTTTCATATGCAAGAAAAAATCAGGTGATTACCCTTCCGGTGGCCACCAGCAATAGGCAGAAAATCCTAGTTGTTATTAATATGCTATTCAGGTATATTCTATATATATAATTTTATTATATTATGCATATCTGGAAGGAGGAAATAATGCCAAGAACGACCCTCGAAATAGACGACAGATTACTATCAGAGGCGAAAAGAGTCTCGGGGATAAGAACCACGAAAAAGGTGGTAGACGAAGGGCTGAAGATGATAATCAGGCAAGATAAGTTAAAGAATGCGGCCCTCCAGAGGGGGTCCGCATTATCGGAACTCACCCACGAAGAGCTAGGATTGTTACGAAACAATGGATAACAACCTAGTATTACTCGATACCTCGGCCTGGATCGAATTCTACAAAAAGGATTCCGCGGATTCCGATATTGGCGAACAGGTTCAGCATTTAATCAGGGAAGACAGGGTCGTCATTACCGAACCTGTTCTGCTAGAACTGGCAGCTGGCATCAAGAACAAGAAGAAACTCAAGGAACTGCGAGATACCTTCTCCCTCTTCCACCTTGCCCAGATCAGAGATGACATATGGCATGATGCAGTCGACAATATGTTTGTCCTGAGAAGGAAAGGTGTTACTGTCCCCGCGATTGATGTCTTAATCGGCACTGCAGCAATAACCTACGATCTATACCTCATCCACATCGACAAACACTATCAAAGCATGGCAGAAGTTCTCCCCTTGAAGGAATACCAGTTCTGAGAAAACAGTAGCTTGGTAAGGCGTGCTGCCCCTCCTGTGGTCATCCAATCAAAGCGGTGCTTCGCAGCGGTGTCTACCAGCATGTCCTGGCAAGTTGGACAAAAATAATACTCCATAAAACGGCAAGTTATTAGGTCATAATTCAGTTAGATGACGAGAGAGCGGAGCAAGCCCCGCTCTCTTTCTTACATTATTACGCTCTCAATGGTGGACCAAAATACCTCCGAGGCTTACCTCCCCCTGCGATTCGTAGACAATCTGGTTGCTTGAATCCTTAACGGTGATATGGAAAGTGTCATCGGACCACCACCAGCATCCATCATCCTCGACCACTAAGTTGAAGGTATAGCCGTATTGGCCATCATACTTGCACGCTCCAGCAACATAGGCGATATCCGTATCCGAAGGTATCACCAACCAGGCGAACTCAGTAGCCGTTATATAAAGTGGATCCCAGAAGCAGGACCAGTCTGTGAAGGTCAGGTAGCCATTAGGTGCAAGCGGCCCATAGTAAGAATAGTGCACATCGAACCCGAAGCTCTTCCTATCCCAGCCTTCCCAGTATGAACCCGCTCCCGTCGTGTATCCTCCTTCAGGGTCATAGATCACGAGCTGTGACGTATCCTCCAGCGCGAAGTAGTAGCCGTTCTGATTGAGTATGGATTTTACTGTGTAGACATTGGTTGGTAGCGGGTCGGTTGTTATCTCTGCCTTCCCTTTGCCAGGTTCCATCTCGGTTACGGGGGCAATTACCTCCCTTATCAATGCTCCTTGTGAGTCGTAGACCTGGAAGGTGACCGTTCCGGCATTGACGATCTCTCCATAGCTCTCGTCTGTCTCCTCCGATACCTCCGCTGAGAGCTGCACCGGATCGTTAATTTGCTTGAGATAGTCACCGTTGTAAATTGTGGATGCATTCTCTTTGCTAACTTCAATTGTCGTTGACCCATTGCTGTCCAGATAGCCTACGTCTCCCTCGAAAACAGCATCGATCGTGTAACTTCCCTCGGACAAGGTTATCTGAGGCGCCCAAACCGCAATGCCCGTAGCATCTGTCTGAATACTCTCTTCAACCCCTTCCAATGAGAAAGCTATTGGCTTGCCTTCGAGGGGCTGGCCGCCTTCGTCTAGAAGTGTAGCTTCGATGGTTGATTGATCGGAGTACTGTACGGGCTGCGGTTTGGCGAGAGCCAGGGTTGTCGTCTCCTGTTCTGCCTTGACCCTTACCTGAATGGAGTCGGATACAGTGAGGCCTGCGGTATCATGTGCAATTGCAGTAAGGGTGTGCACTCCAGGTGCAATAAATCCTGTATCAAGACTGTGTACGTAGGGCTCAGCCGTATCCGCTTCGAGGAGATTGCCGTCCAGATAGAACTCGACCTTCCACAGCTTTACATTGTCCGAGGCCTGGGCGGAGAAATCCACTATCCCCATGATCTCGCTTGCATCAAGAGGAGAGGTGATGGAGATCTCGGGAGGCTGTGTGTCGGCTGCCATGATTGCGAAGGTAGTGAAGTGATCTATGGTGCATGTGATAGTGTTCTGTTCTGTATCTATTACTCCTGCTATAAGCTGCCAACTCGAGGTCACACTATCGTAGTAATAGACCTGGAGATCCTCCTCGTTTGCCCCATCCAACTCATCCTCTGTATAGGTGAAGACAACCGTAGCCGGTTGCTGGAATGTTAGTCCATCCGGACCGAAATCGAAGGCTCTTGCAATCTTGGCAACTCCTCCTGGCGGTTCCGGAAGATCCTCGGAGGATAGAATGCTCAGTGATACCTCAACATCCTCCGAAAGGGCACCTGGCGGTACAGTAATGGCATCACCTGCTTCAGTCGTAAGGGTCTGATCTTCCTGCGTAGAGGCGTTGAACGACTTATTATAGTCAGTAAGAGCTGACCTGAACACACCGTTGTTTGTCGCCAGATAGAGATAATCCCTGCTGCATGCCATGTCAAGCGCCTGAGCGTCGGGTATACTTGTAGTCTCGAGCTCATACCATACCTCTTCGGTCGCATCAAACATAAGAAGTGTTGCGGGTCCGGAATCAAAACGCGAATATTGCCCTACTACTGCGTAGACTTGTTCGGAATTATCAGGGTTCAAACACATACACTTGACAACTGGCGAGTCAAAGCCTGGAACAACTATATCAGGGATGAACATTTCACCTGTCTCGCCGCTGTCATCACTACGATACAGTGCCGGTTTATTAATCGGATTGGCATAGCCATCCATTGCTCTTCCACCTATATACACGAGACCTGGAGTGCTGGGGTGTGTAACTAGGCAAGAAAAAACGTTATATGGAATGGCTAGTGCTTGCCATGTTGACCCCCCATCTGTTGATTTATAGACAGGTGTGGAGCCATGATAATCGCGGTCGAAGTTGCCAGATGCTATGTATATCGTATCGATAGACGCTGCGTCTATGGCAATATAGTCCCGATCATACCACGACATCTGAACGCTTCCCCTATATTCCCATGTTTCTCCCTTATCTACGCTTCTGCATACTTGTGTCATTGGATAGCCATCGCCATCCCTTCCACGTTTCAAAGCATATATAGTCGAAGGTTCATCAGGCGTATTCGCCATTGCTGTTACTCCAAGACCAAAACCGGTCCCTTCAGCCCATGGCGTACCAACTGGCGATTCAGCTAGGCCCCAATTGACACCGCCATCATCACTTATCCAAACACCTGCCTCAAATGGACCCCCAGTAACAGAGGCGGCATAGATATAATCGGGATCTTCCTGATCGATTAATATTTCCGATAGGACAGGATTGTAAAAACCAAGGTTTGTAATCGATTCCCAGCTGCCAGCATTGTTATAGGATCGGAAGGCACCGCCAATGGTTGCATCAAGAGCAATGTCACCACAAGCCGAAAACACTTCGCTGCTTTGAGGGTCACAGGTTATCAAGTTGACCGAGATATTTATACCTTCACACGCTGATGACCAATTCATTCCCTCATCCGATGTCTTATACAGCCCAGATATTATCTCTTGTGCATACAAGTTATTCGGGTTATTAGGATCAACCCATAAGCCAAATTCAAAACTACTGGATGGGAGGCCCGTTTCTATCTCAAACCAGCTTCCTCCTCCATCTGTGCTCTTAAGCAGATAACTCTCCCAATCTGGATTACCAAAAGGAAAGAAAAGATCACTACAAGTGAAAAGGTACACAGTATCTGCGTCTAGCGGATCAATGACTACCGGTCCACTAGCCTCTGCTGGATAACCAGTATCTATCGCAATCCAAGTATCTCCACCATCGGCAGTTCTCAGGCATTTACCATTGGGGGAGCTTGCATATACCATATCTGAATCATCAGGTGAGACCGCAAGCCAGAGGTTGGCTCGTCCCTCATAGACCACTTCAGAAGTTGCGCCGCCATCTTCCGTCTTTACTATCATTCCATATGTAAGCCAATCCCAATCTGGCTCAGGCACAAAGTAATCCCATTCATAGCTGGTATAGACACATTGATCGTCGCTAGGGCATACAATGACCTTGGCTGACCTTTGGTAAAATCCACTTGGAGGACTCGCGACTGCCGCGTTGACGCTCGTAGGCTGCCAAGTTAGCCCACCGTCTTCGCTCTTTTGCAAAATATTTTCACTATCTACTGCGTAAAGGAGGCTGGCATCCTGATCACTTTGTGCAATATCGAAGAAAGAGCCCCCAAGATTGCTCCAGCTTGTACCCCCATCGACAGAAACATGCAGCTCCCCTTTGTAATTTCTGTTTCTAAAAACCGCAAATACCTTCTGGGGATTCAAGACATCGGCAACCAGCGAATAGTCGATGATATCTTCTGCATCCTGTCTGTTTATCATTTCCCAGCTAGAACCACAGTTTTCACTCTTATAGAAAGAACCTGCATGATTGTAATAGACAATATTTGAGTCAGCTGGCGATATTGCTAAAGTATCGCCAAATGATGTTCGGCTGTTAATCATTAATGAATATGGCCCATATTGCTCCCAATCCATATCAATAATGGGGAACAACAATACATGGAATTGAACCCCGTTTGACTCCTCCTCAGACGTTATGACTTTCACCTCTCCCGAAGCAGCATCCTCGGGGACTAGGACCTCAATCTGGCCATCATCCCAAGAGATATAGTCAGTTGCATCTACGCCTGAGAAATTGACTACAGAATCTTCCTGTGAGCTCCCAAAGCTAGAACCAGTTATGGTGACTTCTGCGCCAACAGCGCCTTGTTCCGGCGTAATGGAATCAATGTGTACTAGTACTGTGAAGGCAACACCGTTTGACCCACCTTCTACTGTAATTACTTTAACTTCACCGGATGTCGCCCCAGGAGGTACCTCAACGACTATCTCGTTATCAGACCAAGAAAGATAATTTAAAGCTTCAACCTCTGAGAAGACCACAATGGAGTCATCTTTCGTATCTCCAAAATTTGAGCCATTAATTGTAACTTCATCACTTATTATTCCATAATTTGGTGAAATACTATCAATGTATGAGGCTGTTATCTCAAAATATTCATTATTTGATTCACCAAACGGTGTTATTACCCTTACAAAACCAGATGAGGATCCTCCTGGTACAGTCAATCTGATTTCCGAATCTGACCAGGTAATGCAGTCTGATATGAGTGTGCCTGTGAAGTTTATATACGAAGAGTTTTGGTTTTCTCCAAAACTCGAACCAGAAATCGTAATCTCTGTTCCAGCATAACCTACCTGCGGTGAAATGTTTGATATTTTTGGTTCACAGATATCTTTATATGCATACATGCCAGTATCCCCAACAACATATATATGATTTCTGTCTATTGCGGTAATTCCATAGAGCCATTCGGAAGTTGCGCTTTCCTGGGGTGCCCACGAAGAGCCGTCGAAGAACCACAACTCGCCTCTGCCGCCTGCAACCCACACATGGTTTTCGTCAACAGCTGTTACTCCATATAAGCTCTGAGATACAACTCTATCGAATAAACACCAAGAGCTACCGTTGAAAAACAATGGCCTTGCGTCTCCTCCGACAGCCCAGACACCATCAGGCCCATATGCTGTGACCCCGTATAGGGAAGTTGAGACTCCACTGACTTGCTGTATCCAAGAATTCCCGTCAAAGAAGAGGATTGTTCCATTGCATCCAACTGCCCATACATGACTGCTATCGAATGCGTAAAGATCATATATTCTCTCGGAAGTACCACTAGGTTGTGGCATCCATGTTTCTCCATCGTAGAAGAGAATCACTCCATAGCTTCCGGCGGCCCATACATGATTCTCATCTAAAGCAAAGACTGCGAATAATCTCTTATCTGTTCCGCTGGATTGCTGGTCCCATGACATACCATCGAAATATAAGATGCTTCCATTCTCACCTACCGCCCATACTTCTTCTGTACTTGCAGAAGATATACTGTATAGATGACCTTGAACCCCACTTGTCTGTGAAACATAAGATGTTGCGCCACAATATAGGATTTCACCATGAGGCGAAACCGCCCAAACGTTGGATTCATCAGCTGCCGTTATACCACCCAAGTTGTTAACGAAGTCGCTCTCTTGAAGTAACCATGAAGCACCATCCCAGAAAAGGATCTCGCCTCCTTCTCCTACTGCCCAAACATTATTTAGGTCCAACGCATATACATCTAGGAGACTTTCTTTTGCGCACGTGTCACCACAAGCCTGTGAGCTCCAGGAAATGCCATCAGAAAATAGAATTGTTTCATTGCTCCCTACTGCCCAAACATGGGAAGTATCAAGCGGATAAACGCTGTATAATGCATTTGTTGTCCCGCTATCTTGCATTGCCCAAGACAAACCATCGTAGAAATATATAATCCCGTAATTCCCTACAGCCCAAATATGATCTTTATCTAGCCCCTTTATTCCGCGGAATCTTATACCAATATCTTGTGATATCCAAGATGTGCCATCGTAGAAATATATGTTTCCACTATCCCCTACAGCCCAAACATTACTACTATCAGCAGCGTAAATGCCCCAAAGATAATCATGACCAGCTCCGCTATCTTGCATTGACCACGAGGTTCCATCGAAGAAGAGAATTGTCCCATATGCTCCAGCGACCCAAACGTGGTTTTCGTCTAAGGCATAGACTGAACCAAGTGACTCATTGATTCCACTATCCTGATAAATCCATGAATTACCATCATAGAATAGTATTAGTCCATTGCAGCCCACTACCCACATATGATTTTCATCAAGAATAAAAATATCTTGGGGCCCTTCCTCAACTTCTAATTGCCTATTCCATTTCGTGCCATCATAGAAAAGAAGGTCTGGTGATGAAACCGCCCAAACGTTATTCGTATCTATTGCAGAAACGGCGCGTACATATGTAAACTCATCTCTTTCTCCCCAATATTCACCTGGTGCGTATAAGGTGAATTGAATCCGGTTAGAGAAACCATCAGAGTTTCTAACAGACACAGGACCTGATGCTGACCCAATTGGTACCCTAGTTCTAATCTCTGTATCAGACCAGCTCAAATACTCAGAAGCGTCCACTCCAGCAAAGCTTACTATTGAGGATTCACGATTCTGTCCAAAGCCCTTACCGGTAATTGTTATCTCGTCCCCTGTATATCCGTTGTCAGGCGCTATTGCTTCAATGACGGATGTGTATAGTGTACTTCTGTATATATATACCTGCCTCGTATACCAATCAGGTATAAAAAGCGTGTCTTGATCTGCAGCAATAGCAGGAGGAACTGGGCCCTCTCCCTCCTGGAATACGCAAGTAAAATAGGCAAGGATGTCTCCACCTGTAGATAAGATATGTATACGACTTTCAAAATATGGATCATGCGGAGCGTGTGAATTCCTAGTCCCTAGGACAAGATTGTTTCCGTCTGAGCTTAGAATGAACGTATCGATCATTTCGCCAAGAAGATGTTCAGCGTTAAAGCTCTCTTGCCATATTCCGGTAGACGGATCAATGCTGATTATTGAAGGGTTCCCGTATACCTGCGAGGCTACCGCTGCGTAGATATATCCATCGAGATATGTCATTGATCTAATAAAGTCAAACGTATTTTCCTCGAATTCTATTGTTTGCAGAATTGATCCTGTATCTACATCTAATTTATATATCTCCTTTTCGTAATTGATATTTGCGTAAAGGGATTGATGATCTGTAGTAAGGCCACTGATGTTCCCTGATATCTCAGATGCTACTTTATCGAGCAATTGTCCATTATTTGCATCAAAGGTGAATATATTGCCATTACTATCCATTGTCACGAGGTTACTATTCAAGTATACAAGGTTTGAAATTTCAATACTTGCACCCCCTTCATCCTGAGGATATGGGAAAGAGCTCAGAGGTTGCAGCTTTTCAGGAATTAGTATTGACGCCTCTGTCTCTTCGCCAAAGGGAATAATGATGCAAGCAGATAGTAAAGTGACTGTTGCTGCTATTGTAAGAAATAATCTGATGACGGGCTTTCTTAACTGCATGATGCCCCCCTAAAATAGTCTACAAATAATCTGCGCCATCTATCTGTCTGGATTATGATCATTTAAAAATATCGTAGGATTGTATAACTAAATTGCTTGAATTACGTTATCTCCTTTAACTCTCTATGAGCGCGAAAGAACCACTATAATGAGGCTTTAAAAAGTTGGTACCCAATAGCCCATCCAGGACTTACTAAAGCAAGCTTAAGTATATATAACACTATGTTACTCTTCGGTCAAGCAAACCGTTCGAGTTCAGCAACAGCTTATCCTGACATCTTCCGAATAGGCACAAAACCAGCGGGGCGGCTATGGTTCTCCACCGTAGATTTGACCTATGTTGATTTGTTCGTTCTTATGGATTATGTTGGGAATCAGTCGGGTTCTTCAATCTTGCTCGCTTTCTTCTTCCTTATATAGATAGCTTCCTCCCTGGTTATGTAGGGCTCCAACTCCTTGAGCTCCTCTTCCTCCCACAGGCACCCGGCTACTATCTTCGAGAGTCTGGGGGTGCTCAATATGCTTACCTCCTCGAAGCGCCCCAGGTCTCTGCAGACGCGCTCCAGCAGGGCCCGGTCTGGAGACTTCGACGGGGGGAAGCATAACTTCTCCGCTTTCTTGACCGTAAGAACGGCATCGGAGCCCCTTACATTCTCCACGCCCATCTGTTCCGCATATTCCCCCAGCTCCTGCTTTGCTTCCTCTATTTCCTCCGCGACCCTCTTCTCTTCCTCTTTCAACGCAACATACCTGTCGGCAAGCTTCACCCCGTCGTCTTGCTTGAACTCCCTGGGCGGGAGGGCCTCCACCGCGAAGAGGTGCTTTCTCTTGGGGCATATGTCCTGGTAGTCGCACCACTCGCACAGGGCGCTTTCCTTCGCCTCGAATTCCTTCGTGTTCTCTATGACGATGATAAGGGCTATCACGTCTCTCTTGAGGCCGGCCAGCTGCTCCTCTGTCCTCAGCGAGCGCAACTCCTTATCGAATACGAGGTAGTGCCAGACCAGCTCCACCCTTTCCGCGTCCGAGAAATACTCGGGCACCGCCAGCTGGTAGAGGGCCAGCTGCCTGTCCCTGTCCAGCTGTTCCTGGCTGGGCAGGGCGTTCGACGTCTTGTAATCGTGCACCTCGTAAGTCCCGTTACCCAGGTCCACCAGGCGGTCTACGAACCCTTGCAGTGAATACTTGCCGGAACTCTCGAGATCTATCATCACCCTCTGTTCGATCCACGCCGTCTTGCCCTGATCGAAGGGCGCGTAGCGCCGGTAGTAATCGCGTATCCCCCGCTCCCCCGTCTCGCGGTAGTTCTCCGCGGTGTAGTCCTTCCTGACGATGAACACGTTGTCGTGCCAGTTCTGCTCCCAGATGCGATTGTAGTGATCCGCCAGCTCGTCTTCCGAGTTCATCTTGGACAGCTTGAGATCGCGGTAGAGCTTCTCCAGGGTCTCGTGCGCCCGGCTCCCCATGAACGCCTCTATGCCGTCGCGATCCGACTTGATGCCGTCGATGTACTGGTACTTGTAGCCGAGAGGGCAGTTCCGGAACGCCTCCAGCCGGGAATGAGAATATATGGCCATCTCTTCCACCACCTTCCTTCTATCTCAAGATTACCGCTGCCAGGTGACATCCAGCCCAGGAGCAGTTGAGTGTGCCCAAATGCTTCAAAAAGCTCCGTGGGAGGAGGGTGGTATCGCCGAGACGATAATAGCCGTGGGGATACTTCCAATAGACCTCATGGAATCAACTATCATTATTAGAGGAAACGTAACTGGAGCAAGGCAGGAAAGGCCATGCATGTGAACTCGCCCAGAACGAAGCGCCTCAACGACGAGATAAGGTCCTGCATCAAGTGCCGCCTCTCGCAGACCAGGCATAACGCCCTGTGCGGCGAGGGCAGCCTGCAAGCGAGGCTGCTGCTCATCGCGCAGGCGCCCGGCAAGATAGAGGATGTGGAAGGGCGCATGTTCATCGGCCCCTCCGGCAAAGTGCTGGACGACCTCCTGGACGCGGCCGGCGTGAAGCGTGACGAGATCTACATGACCAACCTTGTTAAATGCATACTCCCTAAGTTCCGCAGGCCCAGGGAGGACGAGATCGCGGCCTGCAGCACCTACCTGGAAAAGGAGATCGAACTCATCCGCCCGGACGTCCTGGTCCCCCTGGGCTTCTTCGCCACCAGGTACATCCTCGACACCCGCGGCGTGGAAAGGCCCCAGAGCAAGGCCGAGTTCCCCCAGGTCTTCGGCAGGCTCCATCTCGCCGGCGGCAAAAGGATCTATCCTCTCACCCACCCTCGGCCCTGCTCTACGACAGGTCGCGCTGGGAGAGCATGCAGGCAACCTACCGCAAGCTGGGCGTGCTCGCCAGTGAGTGCAGGTGGTTCCCGGTATGTCCCCTGAAGAGGCACTACGAGCGGGGACTTGTGGGCGGGGAATGGATAGATCTCTACTGCAAGGGGGACTGGGAGAGCTGCGTCCGCTACGAGATGGAGGAGAGCGGGAAGCCCCATTCGGACTACATGCTACCCGACGGCAGCATGCTCAGCGTTTAGTAGATGGAGTAGGTGAGCACGCTTCCGTCCTCGGGGGACAGTATCACGACACAACCTCGCGTTCCCCGGCCTTCGTAGTCGTAGTCGATGGGCATGAACCCGAATTCATAGATGTATTCGTCCGACTCGGGCATCTTGTGCAGATAGCCGTCATCCGTCCTGGGGTTCATCTCGAACGCGGCAAGGTCGACCCCCTCCCTGGCTAGGATCTCCTCCGCGATCGCCTGGGCCTCCTCGAGGCTAAGGTTCAGGCTACTGCTGGCGTGGACGGTCCAATTCACCACGGCATATACATTACCCGTGACGTCATCGATATCTATGTACCCCAGCTCCTCACCTCCGCTGTCTTTGAGCATGAAATTCACGCCGATCGCCCCGAGTCGATCGTAATCCTCGGCGGCAACGGCTTGCGGTATCGCCAGCCTCGCTTTCTCCAGCGCCAGGGCCCTGAGTTCTTCTCCTGCGATCGCATCACCCTCGGCTTTTGTACTCCATTCATCCTCGTGCTTCTCCATATATTCGTCATACCTGCGATTCCAATCCTCAAAATCGTAATCGCACGGAGCCTGGACCGTGGCAACCAGCCTCATGCCGTCGGTGCCGATATCCAGCTCCGTATCGGTCGTTTCATAAGCGAGATAAATAGCCTTGTCCGACCATATCTCCTCACCCTTCTTCGCCAGGGTGCTTATAACCCCCAGGTAGGCATAATCGTCCGGGTCGAAGAGGAAGCTCATGCTGAAGACCAGGGCGCCGTCTTCGATAAGAGCCGAGCCGATATAGTTCTCGTCTGGAGTGGTTTCGAGCACCTCCCTGTCCAACTCAGCTATGTACTTGCGGCCTTGAATAACGAGTTCGCCCCGGTCTATTCCCAGTTGGCCCTGGCCGAACATACCGTAAAAGGTGCCGTCGATCTGCAAGGGGTTTTCGCCGGGCCTCATGGTCATCCCGGACATGTAGCCCCAGAACGGAGGGGATATGCTGAAGCCCATCGGCGTTCCACCTTTCCCCACGAAAGGCTCCCAGTTATCATCGCTTATCCAGCGCTCGAAAAATGATGTCTCCCCCTCCGGCCTGTCCGTATATACCTCATACTCGTAGATGGACAGGTATTCCGTGTGTTCCTCGTCGTTCTCCCAATATATGATGGGTACCTGGTGATCCAGGCCCATTCTCGAGGCGATCATGGTCTCCAGCGCATCCCCCGATTGCGGATCCCTGATGATGGCCTTGGAGTTACCGCTCTCCTTGTTCACCCATAATTCGTACAGAAAACCCTCCGCCTCCGGCGCCATGAGGTCCTTATGGGTCTCGACATAGACCAGGGAATGCTCCCAGGTGCCGCTCTCGCTCACCTTCTCGTACCATCTGGACGATCCGGCGAGCAGGCCTGACTGGCTCACGGGTTGAGGCGCATGCGGCATGAGGATAAGGGCGACGATCGTTACCGCCACCACGATGGGCGCCAGCGAGATGGCGATCCGCCTGGTCCACTTCCGCCTGCGAACGGACACTTCCACCGCGGTCATGGTTGCCTCGTAGCGGCTCAACAACAATTCCTTCAAGCTCTTACCATGGGTGGGTACGTCTATCTCGGACCACTTCAGATCGCTGAACCACTCCATGCTAATCAGCCTCCTCGCCCACGGCATTTACGGCCATCGCGATCTCCGGCTCTTCCAGCAAGGAAGATGCATGCGAAGATCGCTCCAGTATTGTCTTCTTGAGACGTTCCAGGGCGCGGTAGTTCTGTGTTTTCACCGTCGCCACCGGTCTGTTCAACACCCCGGCGATTTGCTCGAAGGACAGGTCCTCGAAGAACCTCAACGCCAATATCACGCGGTACTTGAGCGGTAGTTCCCGCAGCAGCTGCGATATCACCATCGCATCCTCGTTGGCTTCCAAACGTGCACTGGCCGCGCTTACCTCGGCCCTATCCGCGGCCTGATGGGCTCTTTCGATATCCTCCGCATAGCTGAAATAGGACATCGGCATCACCTTGTTGCGCTTCCTCTTCCTGAAATACGCCGCGACCTCCCTGGAGGCGATTCCATAGAGCCAGGAAGTGAAGGCGGCCCGCTTGGGATTGAACTTGGATATACTCCTCAATGCCTTGTAGAAGGTCTCGGCGGTCAGGTCCAGAGCCGCATCGACATCCTGGATACTGTAGGCGATATAGTTGAGTATCCTCTTGTAGTTGAGCTCGTAGAGTCGTCCGAATGCCTCCGGATCATGCATGACTCTACGTTCGAGTTCAGCACATTCCGTTTCTGCAAGCATAATAAACTCCGCTTAGTCCTGACACTCTGCAGCTTTTTTTCAGCCCTGTAATCTGATTCTATAGCCGTTTTACAGTTTAATATGCTCGCAAAGAGAAAAAAGTTTCATCCTTTCCGGTCTAAGACTTACCCGCTCTGTCGCCTTAGGGTGCCGGTATACCGCTCACCTGTCTGGCGCTCTACCTGCTCCCTGACGAGTAAGCCGGTAAAACCGCCCAGCAAGGAATGTCCTCGCCGTTACCCGTTTTCCATGGAAAATATTGTGCTACGGCGGGGTGAACAAACAGCCGATATTACATGCGGAGGTTTGATCCATGTGGAGCTGAAGGAGAGAGAGAGATGTCTATACGCAACACCCCACGTTATCTTGTGCTTTTCAGCCTCGTGTCCATCATCGCCCTGATGGTTCCCCTGCTCGCCTGCGGGTGCGAGGCGTCACAACCGGAGCCACAGGCCCAGCCGGTGGTCAAGAAGGTGGACCACATCGCCATCAGCTGTACCGATCCAGGAGCATTATTTAGCGTCTTCACGCAGACGCTGGGGTTGCCGGAGGCCTGGCCACTCTCCTCCTACCCGGGGTTCACCACCGGGGGCATCTACTGCGGGAACGCGAACATCGAGACGCTGCAGCTCGAAGGCTCAGGCGAGGACTCGGGTGGGCCTCCCCCTACCACCGCTTTCTTCGGCATCGTCTTCGAGTCCTACCCCATCTCCCAGGTGATGGACGAATTCAAGCAGCGCGGCGCGGACCCGGGCGATCCCAAGGATCAGATGCAAGAGTTCAACGGGCAGCAGGTCAAGGTATGGACCAACGTGACCCTCAACGGGCTGTGCACCGACTACTATATTGTCTACCTATGCGAGTACACACAGCAGGCCGAGGAGCACCTGGAGCAGCGCGCCCAGGCCAACCCGGTGCCCCTGGGCGGCATCGGCTTGCTGGGAGTGAAGGAGATCACGGTCGCCAGCACGCAGACCGATCAGACGCGCGCCCTGTGGAAGGCGGTCTTCGCCCCGGCCCCCATGTCCTCAGACGGTGAGATGACCTTCGATTCGGGCCCCTCGGTCCTCATAAGCGAGGGAGACATGGACGTCATCACCGGGCTCGTCCTCGAGGTGGATAACCTCCAGGCGGCACAGGACTTCCTGGCCCAGAACGGCCTGCTGGGAGAGGTATCCGACGGCCAGGTGAGCATCGCTCCCGATGCTGTACAGGGCCTGTATATCGTGCTGGTCGAGAAATAAGGAGCGTACGGGGCAACTGGCGAGACTCAAGGTATGGTCATATATCCGCGCATAATTATATAGACAGATAAGCGCAACGCCCCGTCCTTGCGGAGGACGGGGCGTGCATCAGGAGGTCATTCACTTATATCTCATGCCGGCGTGAGACTGCCTCCTCCCGGGAGGGAGATGGTCTTCCCGTCCAGCCAGTCGTTGGCCGAGTTCGACACATCGTAATAGATGGTGTTGCCGTTGGAGTTGATGTTGCTGCAGTCGCTCGAGGCGTTTTCGATGACCGTCACGTAGGACGTACCGGTCACGTTCCACTGCGAGGAGGCGTCCAGGGAGACGGTGACCTCCCCGCCGGCGTTCTCCTCGTTGACGGCGCCGGTAAAGACGGAGCCCTCCGTGAGCAGGAGCGATACCGTGCTGATCCCGTCGCAGAGGATATCGCCGTCCAGGACCTGGCCTACTCCGGTCAGGGTGAAGTTCCCGCCGTTCGATCCCGGGGTGCCCCAGTTGTTGGTGTCGTTTCCCGCCACCTCGGCGAGTATGCCGCTGCCGAACTCGAGCGTGGTTCCCGTCAGCGTGGCCTCGGCATCGGTGTTGGTGACGTAGAACATGGGACCGCTGGAGGTAGTTATGAGGGTGCAGTCCGTCACGTTGAAGCTGGCGGTGCCCTCGGCCGCATCGCCGGAGGTGCTCTGGTAGAGCATCACGCCGTTCTCCCCCGCCCCGGTCAGGATGCAGCGGGTGAGGGTGATGGAGTTCTTGCCCTCCACCACCGCGGCCTGGCTTCCCGTGGCCGTGCCGGTGACGCCGATGACGGTGATATCGCCGGTGGAGTAGATGCAGGGGCTCCCGCCTCCGGCGGCGGAAAGGGTACCGCCCTCCACGGTGATGGTGCCCTCTCCTCGGTCGGTGGCGATGGGCGCGCAGTGGGCTCCCTCGGTGACGATCTCCACGTCCGCGGCGTTGATGGTGCCCCCGTAGGTGGCGTCCAGCCCGCGGGAGGAATTGCCGCTGGTGTATATCTTTACGTTCTCGGCCGTGATGACGGAGCCCTCTCCGGTGGTGAAGATCCCGTTCGCCCCTTCCGCGGAGGAGGTCAGCGTGGTGCCTGTTACGGTAGCCGTGCTGCCGTCCGCGACCGCTAGTACGGCGTTGAGGCCGTAGAAATTGCTCTCGTTCGCGCTGCTCGTATCTCCGCTCTTGTTCAGGGTAGCTCCCGCAAGGGTGAGGTCGCCGCCGCCGGTCACCAGCACCACGTTCTCATCGCCCTGATCGGAGGTGCACGTCTCTCCTGCGCTGGTTTCCGTGGTTCCGTCGACGGTATAGACGCCCGTGAGTTCGATGCTGCCCGCGGAGGACCCCTCCATCTCACCCATGCCTCCTCCGCCGCCTTGCATGACCGTAACGGTGGTGGCGGTGCCGCCGTCAAGGGTGACCGAGAGGATATCGCCGACGTCTATGTCGGACAGGCTGCCGCCTGTGGTCTCGCCCATCTCCTCGATGGTGATGACCGTGCTGTCGGATACGGTGATAGTGCTTTCCTCCCCCGTCAGGGTCAGCCCGCCGGGTCCCATCGCACCTCCGGGAGGCATGCTTCCTTCTTCGCCCATCCCCTCGGGAGGCTCGGGCATTTCTCCTTCCTCCCCGCTCGGCGGCTGCATGCCGTCGGGGGGTTCCGGCCGGGTAGTGCCGTCCTCGCCGGCGGAGGTGCCGTCCTCGCCCGCACCGGGCTGGAAAGCACCCTGCTCGCCCGCCTCGTTCTGGGTGCCCAGCGCCAGGGTGATAGTGTTGCCCTCGATCGCCGTCACCTGGCCCAGCAGGGTAGTGCTCTTCTGGCATCCCGCCGCGGCCGCCATGGCGCTAAGGGCAATGGCCGCGATCAGGAAGAAAACCAATGCCTTTCTTTTCATCCTCGCTACCTCTTTCCCGTTCTAGACATTCAACCAACGTCTTCACTTTCTACCGCACGTGTTATGAAAATATGGGAATAGGATGGGAATTCAGTGAGAATCTACGGGGTTTCCTTCCCGTAGCATGCGGCTCCCTTCCTTCCCCGGGATAGATGCAATCGAAACTTTGAGGTTCTTTCCCTGTATTTTTCCTGTACTGGGGCGAGGCCTGACCACACTGCCGCAGGCACGAGGCGAGACCTGGCCCCTCGGCTTGCATATTCTTTCCTGGAACGCTAGGTTTGTATATAGCAAGGGGGGTAGATGTCACTTATCACCACATGGAAATCCGCTGAGGAGATACGGTTTTCCTTACAGGACGTCGGCATGGTGGGGATCGTCTCCTGCGACATCTGCGCCAACTTCTTCGATACCGGCGGGACCAGGGGCATGCGATACATGGCTGGCCTGCTGGAGGAGTGGGGAAAGACGGTGGTCGTGCAGAAGTGCATCCTCGGCTGCTGTTCGGAGGAGATCATCAGGCAGGCCCTCAGAATATACCGCAAACCCCTGGCAGGCTGCGAAGCGCTGGTGGTCCTCAGCTGCTCCGCCGGCGTTCAGAACGTCATGGCCTGCGACCCGGGGATGAAGGTCGTCGGGGCCCTGGACACGCTGGGAACGGCGGTTATAACCGGAAGGCGCGACCGCCACGAGGCATCGAGCATCTGTTCCTTCTGCGGGCAGTGCGTGCTGGCCTATACCGGCGGCATCTGCCCCGTAGACGGATGTCCCGAAGGCCGGCTTTACGGTCCATGCGAAGGATACGACGATGCCGGCGGTATGTGCGTGCTCGATACCGGCCGACGCTGCGTGTGGAAGGAGATAGAGGCCAGGGGGGATGCGGCGGACCTGCGGGCCATCGAACGCCTGCGCCGGGATGGCAACCGCACGGAGCTGCGCGGGCCGTCAGCGCGGACGGCCCCGCCCTTCGCAAGGAAGATGTTGGGCTGGGTGGCCGTACGCCTCAGCCAGGTCCGCCTGGGTACGTTTTTCGGCTGGATCAGGTGAAGGCGACTTGGGGCCAGGTCTCGAAAATCGCATATTCTGGTAGATTATGGTTAGTGACTCGATATTCGAGACCTGACCACGTGAAAGGAACGGGATTTTGCTGAAAACGCGGTGGAAGGGCGCCGAGGAGGTCAGGTACTCGCTGCGGGAGGCGAAGAAGGTCGCCATAATCAGCTGTGATTTCTGCGCCAACCTCTTCGATACCGGGGGCACGAGGGGGACCAGCTATATGACCCATGTCCTCGAGGGATGGGGAAAGGAAGTGGTGTTTGCAAAGAGCATCATCCCGGGCTGTTCCGAGTCCGTGATGTCCAGGGCCTTTTCCTTCTATGCCGAGCCCCTGGCCAGGGCCGATACGCTGGTCATCCTGAGCTGCCCGAGCGGGGTCAAGGCCGCTTTATTATGTGAACCCGGCTTGCCGCTCTACTGCCCCCTGGAGGTGGAGGGCGGGATAATGATCACCACCCGGCAGGAGTCCACCCTGGCGGGCAGCATCTGTTCGGCGTGCGGGCACTGCGTCATATCCTACACCGGGGGGATATGTCCCTTGAGCAGCTGCCCTTCCGGGCAGCATTACGGTCCCTGCGAACACTACCCCCGCCATGGTATTGCCTGCAGCGTGGACCCCGAGAGATCCTGCGTATGGAAGGAGATCGAGAAGCATGCAGACATGGATGCTCTCAGGGTCCTGCAAGAGCTGCACGAGGGCGAGGGCTTCACGAGGCTTCCCGGACCGGGCACCGCAGCGGTTCCCCAAGTATTGAGAAGGGCGGCGAGCTGGACCATCGCCCGCTTCAGCGCCGCCGGCGGCCTCAAGGCTTTCCGCTACTTGAGATGAGGTTATGAGGGCGGGAGATCACAGGATAGGAGGGCTGTGATGAACAAGAGCGTCATAGGCAAGGAATATCCCCATGTGACCTACGAGTTGACCAGGGAGATGATACTCAAGTACTCGCGGGTGGTAGAGGATCCCAACCCCTACTTCAACGACGAGGAGGCGGACGTCCTGTATGCTCCCCATACCCTGATCGGCGCCTACACGCTGCTCCTGGCGCCCCACATCATGATGGACGAGGAACTGGACATGGACGTGAGTAAGAGCGTTATCCATACCCACCAGATGCATGAGTACAAGAGGCAGGCCGTGGCCGGAGACGTACTGACCATCCGGGGCAGGATAGCGGACATCAAGTCGTTCGAGGACCACGAGACCATCACCTTCGAGGGGGACATCATAGACCAGGACGGGAACCAGGTAGTGGTGGCCCGTTCCACCCTGAAGATAGGGGGTGGTGCACATTGAAGGCGTCAGACATAAAGCCCGGCATGGAGCTCACCCCGGTATCACACCTCGTCACCAGGCCGAACATATTACGCTACGGCAGCATGGTGGGCGCTTTCAACGCCGAACACGAGGAAGACGATTTCGCACAGGATGTGGGCTATGGGGAGATCTTCGCCCACGGCATCATGCATCTCAATTACGTGACCCAGATGCTGTGCGACTTCGCCGGTCACCCGGAAAGGCTCAAGAAGATCGAGATCGATTTTGGAGCCCCCGTTTATCCCGACGAAGTGGTCACCGCAAGGGGCAGGGTCAGGGATGTCGTGAAGGAGGGCGGCGTGCTTCACGTCACCTGCGAGGTTTGGTCCGAGAAGCAGGACGGGACCAGGGTGACGGACAAGGGTACGGCGGAGCTCGAGCTGGAAGACGATTAAAGGGCGCCGGAAACGGCCGCACCGGAGAGAGCCCCAGGGTGGTCACCGGGAGGGAGCAACAGCAACGGGTCATCTGAACGTAACTGCCTTGAGGGCCGCTTGAAAAAACCAGGGTACACTTTGACGGCAAGGAGGTATGCAAGTGAGCTTTTTGTTCTTACCGAAATCAGACGGCACCTACGACAGGCTTCCGGTAACCCCCGAGAACACGAGAAAGTATATAGAGAGCATCCCGCTTTATCGTGATGACGACGATCCGCTCTTCTGGTCGCAGGATAGGATCCGGGAGATGCAGGACCAGAGCTTCAAGCGGCAGATGGAATGGGTATGGGACGGGCACGATTACTACAAGCGTGTTTTCGCCGAGCAGGGCATCGAGCCGGGAGACATCCAGGGCTTGGACGACCTGGAGAAACTGCCCCTCACCTACAAGAAAGAATACATGGCCGAGCCCGACTCCTTCAAATTGAAGCCCAGCGAGCCCACCCTGTACGACTGGGACTTCGAGATCGCCTACACCACGGGCTCGACCACCGGCATGCCCACCCCCTTCTGGAGCACCATCCACGACGTCCACGGCGTCTGGCAGCTGCTCTTCCGGGGCATCAAGATAGGCGGCCTGCCGCCCAACGCCCGGCTGATGAATCTCTTCCCCCTCGGCCCGGTGCCGCATATCGGCTTTTTCCGGGCCCGGGACATCGGCATCATGGGAGTGGGGTTTTCGTCCAGCTTCGGCGCTACGGGCATGACCTACCCGGAGTTCCCCGTACACCGCTCCATGGACTACGCCATGGACGTCATCGAGAACAGCAAGGCCCAGATATGGCTGGGCATAGCCAGCTTCATGCGCCGCCTGATCATGAAGGCGGAGGCCGAGGGGCGGGATTTCTCCAGTACCCTGCACATACAGGCCCTGGGGGAAGCCTGCCCCCAGGCCATGCGGGAGGACATGAAGAGAAGGCTCCAGAACATGGGAGCGGAGGAGCCCTTCGTGAGCAACTCCTACGGCTTCACCGAGATGCAGGGGGCCATGCCGGAATGCGACGATTTCAGCGGCTGCCATGATCCGGCGCCGAACCTGTACTTCTTCGAGATAGTGGACGAGGAGACGGGCAGGCGCCTGCCGGACGGCGAACGCGGTCTCATCTGCATCACGCATATCAACCGCCGCGGGACCGTGCTGCTGCGCTACATCGTCGGCGACCTGGGCGCCATAACCCACGAGACGTGTCCCCACTGCGGCCGCAACGGGGTGAGGACCGTCATCGCGGTGGGCAGCACTTATGCCACCCGCACCTCGGAGCTGGTGAACCTCAAGGGCACGCTGATCAACCCCGAGATCTTGAGGGACGAGGTGGCCAACACGCGTGGGGTCAAGGAATACCAGATCATCTTCACCAAGAAGGACCCCGACGATCCTTACTCCCTGGATGAACTTATGGTCAAGGTCTCTCCAGAGGAAGGCTTCGATATGGAGAAACTGGAGCAGGAGATCCAGACCAGACTCATAACCGCGGTGGAGATGAGGCCCCGGGTGGAATTCGTGCCCATGGAGGAGATCTACGACCCCACCGTTGCCCTCAAGGCCTACCGGGTCTTAGACATGCGCCCCAGAGACGAGTGATTTGAAACCAGCAGGCCGCAGGTCCACGCCTCCGTCCGTTCAGATGGTCTCGCAGCCGTAGAACCAGCGCGCCACCTCCACCTGGCACAGCTGCTTGCCACCGAACATGAAGTGCAGTATGGAGCTGTCCCGCCAGTGTTTCTCCACGTCCCAGTCGCGGTCGACCCCGCAGGCCTCCATGAGGTTCATCACCCTGCCGATGGCTTCCGAGCACCTGTCCGCCGCGAAGTAGCGGTGGGCCCGCGTCTTGGCCACCAACTGCGGGCTCCAGCGCGGCCCGTAGAGGTCGGGGCGGTCACACATGCGGGCGGAGTGGTATCCCAGGATGCGCAGGGCCTCTATGTTAGCCGTAAAGTCGGCCAACACCCCGGCCACGGCGTCGTTCTCCTTCAGGGGCCGGCCGCGATACATCCTGCTGCCCGTGAACTCCAGCAGCCTCTCGTGGATGTTCATCATCGCCCCGGTTGCGTAGGCGATGGAGCCCATGTTCATCAGGGCCAGGGCCTCGGCGAAGCACCTGGCGTCCTCCCCGGGACCGTGGGCGCGGTACCACAGGGGGACCCTCACGTTCTCGAACCAGATATCGCCGTTACGGCAGGATGCCATGCCGCCTTTCTCGTACACGTTGCCCTGGGTAACGCCGGGGGCGTCGCCCGGGACGTAGATCACGGCTATGTCCGAGGGGTCGCTGGAGCCGGGGTCGGTGGTGCAGACCACGGCTATCAACCTGGCCAGGCCCCCGGAATTGGCGGGCCAGAGCTTGTGGCCGTTGATCACCCACTCGTCGCCCTCCCGCACGGCGGTGGTGGTGATAGTGCTCCCCCCTATCAGCCCCACGTTCTCTATGTCCGCTCCACCCTGGGGCTCGGTCATGCCCAGCGCCGCGTAGGTAGCCTCTTTGGTCGCGCAGAACATGGGGGCGAACTCCTCCAGCAGGCGGCGGTTGACGTGGGGCTCGGCGGCTATGAACAGCAGGGGGACGAAGACCATGCCGAGGGGTGGGTCCATGCCCGAATCGGCCCGGGCTATCTCCTCGAAGACCATGAAGGCCAGCAGCGAGAGATAATTGGACCCGCCCATCCCCATGCCCCCCAGGTCCTCGGGGAAGAGGAAGCGCTGCATGCCGTACTCCCCCAGAAGCTTTTTCAGCGGTGGCAGGTACAGGCGGCCGTCCTCCCAGTCCTCGTCGATCCGCCTGCGCAAGGGCATCACCTCTTTGTCCGCCCAATCGCGGACGATGGAGATGATGAGATCGGCGAAGGGCGGGATGAACTCCTCCGGCCACGTGAAGTCCTTCGCCGCAGTCACGTTCTCACCCGCCCAGACGCCATCGTGACCTCATCCCTCTCCCGCCAGGCCCTTGAAGGAAGGACCGGCCCGGTTCGCAAAGCATGCTGGTCCCAGACTCTGAATATTATAACCCGGATCGATTGGCGCAAGGATTGTACCGCTTATCCGGTAGGATCAGTGCAATCATGCCGCTCCGGCGGCAGCTGATGCCCTTCTGCCCAAATTCTTCGTTGCCCGCAAACGTAATTTTTATACGCAGCATAGGAATTATGTATATTAATAATGAGCGATGGGCGGTGAAACGGAGAGAACGAAAGCGAAGGCGTGTATTCCGTTCGGCCGGCGAGTGCGCGCAGGATGACGGAGTGCGGTAAAGTGTCCATATCCGTTTTCTGCAGCAGGGAAGGGTATCGTCAAGAAGGAGGCGAGTATGGAAAAGAACGTCAGGGGCAAGGTATTCCTGGTGACGGGCGGCGCGATGGGCATGGGCAAGCTGGTCGCCGAGCGGTTCGCTCGCGATGGGGCCAGGGTGGTCATCTGGGACGTGAACGAGGACGCGCTCGAGAAGACCGCAGCAGAGTTCAAGGGCAGGGGCTACGATGTCACCACCGACGTCGTCGACGTCTCGGACCGCGAGGCGGTATACGCGGCGGCCGACAGGGTCAAAGCCGATGTCGGCCCGGTCGACGTGCTCATGAACAATGCCGGGATAGTCAAGGGCGGCCACTTCCTCGACACCGATGACGACGACAACTTCCGCACGCTCGACATCAACTTCATATCCCACATGTGGACGTGCAAGGCGTTCCTTCCCGACATGGCGGCGCGGAACGACGGCCACGTAATAGCCCTCGCCTCGGCTGCGGCCATAACCCCGACCCCCGGCGCGTCCGCTTACGCGGCGAGCAAGGCAGCGGTGCGCCACTGGATGGACACCCTCCGCTGGGAGTTCAAGGAGAGGGGGAAGAGCGGCGTCAAGTTTACCTCCATCTGCCCCTCGATAGTCAAGACCGGCATGTTCGACGGCTGCGAGGCCCCCATACTCTCTCCGTTCGTGGAGCCAGAGAAGATGGCGGACAAGATCTACGAGGGCTACCACAAGGACAAGACCACGGTCATGGAGCCCTTCGTGGTCAAGCTGACCCCGCTCATGGCGGCGACCGTCCCGGAGCCCGTCCGCTATGTCTTAGGGAAGATACTGAGGTTGAACTCGATGTTCGAGGGCTGGGTCGGCCACTAGCGTACGCCGCCAGCGGGCACGGGATGAGGATAGAGTATGGAGGCCATCGATCTCTTTATAAACATCGGTGCACCCATCGAACGAGTATGGGAGCTTCTGAGCGACCAGGAGGGCTATACCTTCGTGAGGCAAGTCAGCAAAGCGGAACTGCTCGAGGAGGGGCGCGGCGACAGGAACGGGATTGGAGCGGTGCTGAAGATCCGGGCGATGGGAGCCACCATCCTGTGGGAGGTAGTGGGCTACGAGCCCCCGCACCGTTTCGAGTACCGCATCACGAGATTCCCCCTCCCCTTCCGGCACGAAACCGGCAGCGTGCAGTTGACCTCCCGCGATAGCGGCACGGACGTGCGCTGGCTGAGCCGCTTCGAGGTTCCCATTCCCCTGGCGGGCCACATGCTGGAGCTGATCATCAAGCGCGTTATCGGCAAGGTACACCAGAGCACCCTGGAACAGGCCAAGGTGATCCTGGAAGCCTGAAAGACTGCTATTCCAATAAGCCCAGGCAATCCTGAGACAACTTGTTAAAGATATTGTTAAGGGCGAAAACACCTGGCACCGGGAAAGCCGGAACCTTTGATCGGGGGTCTTTGAAGTGGGAAAGAAGAAGACATTCAAAGTAGACATGAGTGAACTGATTACGGCGATGAACGACAGCAATTACGATACGGAGTACTACCTGGACATGGAGACAGGTGAAGTCATAGCTATATTCGAAGACTGCGAGTACATGGAGGAATATGCGGAGATATTAGAGGCGATCGAAAACGAATCGGAGCGATATATGTACATAGATAAAGTTGAATCTCGTGATGCTTACCGCGACATGGAGGAATTCATCTCCACCGAAGAGGACGAGCAGCTGAAGAAGCTTCTCCTCGTTGCTATCGACGGCAAAGGCGCTTTCCCCCGCTTCAGAAACGTCATCTGGGAATACCCGGAAGCAACCGACCGCTGGTTCGCGTTGAAGAATGATAAGGACAGGCAAAGGGCCTTGAGATTCCTGGATATCATCGGCGTCGAGCCCGCCGGATAGCCAGACATCCTTTCTTATTGTCCATCGAAGGACATATCCTTCACAAAGTCCCCGATTTCATCTATGGATGCAAGGATATCTTGCAGGTATAGAGACGTTCTCTATCTTCCCCTTGACAATACATTATAACTATTATATGTTCAGTTATGAATGACTGGCCAGCCAGTCAAATACCAGGGGTTACGCATCCAGCTGCAGCACTCTTCGCATGAGGTTTTCCGGCGATTCGCAATACAAATCTTCCATGTATGAAGACGACTGGGGGGTGAAGAGATGATCTCCGACGAAGCTTATGAGGAACTGGAGAAGGTCGTTGGTCCCGAGAACGTATCCAGGGAGCCTGCCGTCCTGGACGGCTACGCCTGGCAGCCCATGATAAACGACGACCCCGCGAAATGGATCAAGCGGCCGGTGGCGGTGGTGCTCCCCTCCTCCACGCAGGAAGTGCAGGAGGTGGTGAGGACATGCAACCGGCACGGCCTGAGGTTCAAGGCCTTCGCCACTGGATGGGGCATATACGGCGGGCCGACCTACGACAACGTGGTCCAGATCGAGCTGAGGCGCATGAACCGCATCCTGGAGATAGACGAGAAGAACATGTACGCCGTGGTGGAGCCCTATGTCACCGGCGCCCAGCTGCAGGCCGAGGCCATGAAGCTGGGGCTCAACACCCATATCATCGGGGCCGGGCCCGTGTGCTCCCCCCTGGCCAGCGCCACCTCGGGATGGGGCGTGGGCTGGGACGGTATCTACATGGGCTATAGCCCGCGCAACGTCCTGGGCCTGGAATGGGTGCTTCCCGACGGGGAGATAGTGCGGCTGGGGACCCTGGGTTCTGAGTCGGGCTGGTACTCGGGCGACGGTCCCGGCCCCTCACTGAGGGGACTGGTGCGGGGATCCACCGGGGCCCTCGGCGGGCTGGGCGTTTTCACCCGGGGGGCCTTGAAGCTCTACAGCTGGCCGGGAAAGCCCCAGGTGGACATACAGGGCATGCTCCTCGACGCCCAGGCGGAGGTCCCCGAGCACGCGAGGTTCCATATCTGCTTCTTCCCGGACCGCAACAGTTCGGCCGAAGCGGTGTACAAGATCGGGGAGGCCGAGATAGGCTATCTCGCCACCAAGACATCCACGGCGGCCTTCATCTATACCTTCGCCCCCCACCTGCTGCGCAAGATAACCCGCACCACCGCCCTGCGGGGCATATTGAGCGGTGCCCTGAGGTGGACATTCGTCATCATGCTCGCCGGCCACACGCCGCAGGAGATCGCGTACCAGGAGGCGGCCTTAAAAGAGATCCTGGCCGATTACGGCGGGATGTCCATGGAGGCCATGCAGACGCCAGTCATAGGCCCCATGGTGTTCATGAACTTCTTCCGGGTAACCGCCATCCCCATGGCCTTCCGCATGGGGGGGTTATTCTGTTCCTTCCTGGGCAGGAACGAGACCTGGGACATGCAGCTCGACTGGTACGAGAAGGGGGAGGAGATAAAGAAGGAGTACATAGCCTCCGGCGGTATCCTCGACGACCTCAACGACAATCCCTTCATGGCCCTGTTCGACAACAACACCTTCTCCCACTGCGAGGTCATCTTTCAATACGACCCCCGCGATATCGAGCAGTTCAAGTCGGTCGAGCCTATGCAGATAGAGGCGATGATCAACGCCGTGGAGATGTGCCAGGAGCAGCTTTCGGTATGCGACGCGCGCCAGCGCAAAGTGCTGAGCCCCCTGGCCGGCCACTTCAACCGCTGGCAGAGGAAGATATCCGAGGTCTTCGACGGCAACCGCGCCGCGGATTCCGGCATGTACTGCGACGAGGAGGACTACGACTACTCCAAGATCGGGGCCGACCTGAAGGCCAGGATGGACCGGCTGGTGGCCGAGAGGACCTGGACGGAGGAGGGCCCGCCGGGATAGCAAGGAAGTCCGCCACCTGCGGCAGGGGGCCGCGAGGTCAAGAGCGGCCTTGTGAGAGCGGCTTTCCTCAACCATACGCAGGCGGGTTTTGACCGCACGCCTGTTGGTAATAAACGTCAGTTAGAGCGTAAGGGGGTAGAAGCTTATGGAGAAATGGGATGTCGTTGTCGTGGGCGGAGGCCCGGGGGGTTCCTACGCCGCCAAAACGGCTGCGGAGAAGGGGCTGAAGACGGTCTTCTTTGAGAGGGGGCGCAAGCCCGGGGAGAAGAACTCATCCGGCTGCGGCCTGGGTCAACGCTGGTGGAAGGACTTCCCGGTGGAGATGGAGGCGGTTACCCACATGCCCTCCTACCGCAAGTGCGAGATGGTGGTCATCAACCTCGTCGACGAGCACGACCGCCTCAGGTACCGCTCCGGCACCACCGGCTCGGACCTCTGCGCGGCCCGCTTCCCCCAGGGACGGGGGATGATCGGGGCCAGCGTCTACCGCAAGGACCTCGATCCCTACCTGGCCGGGCTGGCCACAGGCGCCGGGGCCGAGCTCCGCAACTCCACCCTGGTGACCGAGGCCGTAATAGAAGGCGGCAAGGTCACGGGGGTGAAGACCGAGAAGGGGGAGAAGATAGCGGCCGAGGTGGTCATCGCCGCCGACGGCGCCATGTCCACCATGGCCAGGACCTCGGGAATGCGCAACCGCTGGGAAGGCGGATGCACCCTCGCTCCCCAGCTGGACTTCTCGTGCGACGAGCAGAAGCTTGACGACGTCATAGGCAACGCCGAGTGGGTCTGGTTCGGACCTTTCTACGGCGCCTACCAGGTGAACTTCAGGGACGGATTCCACCTCGGGGCCGGCACCTGGGTGGACGAGTACTGGGACACCAACCCCAAGGACATCGTGAGGAAGGTCTTCAACTTCCCGGCCTTCCAGGCCATGTGCCGGGCCGTGGACGCCAAGCCCAGGGAGTTCCAGGCCCACCTGCTGCCCTGGCTGAAGAAGCCCCCCAAGACCTACACCGGCGGCATGATGCTGGTGGGCGACGCTGCCGGGTTCCCCTGCCCCCTGGAGGGAGAGGGGATATGGCACGCCATGATGTCCGGCAGGATCGCGGGGGAGACCGCGGCCTGGGCCATCTCCAAGGGGGATGCCTCCGAGACCGCACTGAGGGAGTACGAGAGAAGGTGGAAGGCCTCGGACCTGGGTAAGGAGCACGAGTTCGGGCAGGAGTTCGTGGACCTGTGGCACAACTCCATCTTCGACCCGGAATCCATGGTCAAGCAGATCCAGATCATGCTGGAGTTCAGCATGCTGCACCCCTTCTCCGTCGTCTTCGACTGGGGGGACGCCCACATCGACTGCTTCAACCAGCACCTGGGCCACATGCTGGACCTGGTCCCCGAGTTCGGCGACTTCGGCAAGAAATACATCGCCCCCCTGGGCCGCGGCATCTGGCCGGAGAACGTGAAGAGGATACTCTCCATGGTCAAGCCCAGGATACCGGTGCTCAACAGGCTCTCGGACGAGAGGTTCTTCAAGGTGGTGGCCAGGCTCTCCAGGGGGCTGGCGCCCTACCTGGACCCGGGGGCGAAACAGCAAGCACCCCTGCCGCGGGGAAGCCTGTAGGGAGGAGATGGCAATGCAAGATATGGAAGTAGATTTCTTCGAGCTGGTCAAGCGGGTTGACACGGACAAGATGGGGGATTTCATCTCCTACGACCCGGAGAAGTGCAACGGCTGCGGCATGTGCGCCCTGGTCTGCTCCTTCAACCTCTGGGCGGTGAAACAGGGCAAGGCCAAGCTGGCCGTCAGGTACCAGGAGCTGTGCCTGGAGTGCGCCGCCTGCTGGGAGGTATGCGAGCCGGGAGCCATAGACTTCTCCTACCCCGCCGGGGGCACCGGCGTGGTAATAGAATACGGATAGCATATAGTCAAATGTTGGACAGCTTGCATCGCGTAAGCGATTGCGCCGTCTTCAGCGCGACAGTGCCATGGTCTTTGGCGTGAAGGGGAGATTTCGTATTGCTGCCTGGACTAGTTCACGTCAAAGACCTGGCACGTGTACGTCTGAAATAGCATCTGGCACGCATACTTCTGCGAATATGCGATTGCACCTCAATCAAGGCTTGCATAGAATTGACCCATGCGATCCGAAGGCACCGAGACCACCTTAGAGGAGTGGACATGGCAGAAGATGCAGGGACCCCGAACTCCAGGAAGGGGCGGAATATAATCCAGGCCACCTACGAGACCATCGTCGAGAACGGCCTGTGCGATATAACCACCAAGATGATCTCGCAGAGGGCGGAGGCATCCAAGGGCCTCATCCACTACTATTTCGAGAACAAGGAGATGCTTATCGTCGAGGTCATAAGGACGGTGCTCGAGGGTCTGCTGGCAATCGTCGCAGGGGTCATCGTGGATCATCCCAGTAACGAGGAGAGGATCGATAAAGGCCTCAGCAGTTTCTGGGAGGGGTTCAAAGCCGACCCCGGCATCATGATAGCCATCTACGAGGCCACCATCAACGGCAGGAGAAACCCCGAGATACTCAAGAACATGACCGAGTTCTACCGCAGGGTGGCCGAACAGCTGGAGGATGCCGTCCTCGCCAGCGATGACCTGCCCGCGGGCGTCTCGGAGAAGGACGTCCAGGCGGTAGTGTCCATCATCCTGTGGGTGATCGAGGGCATGACCCTGCATTATATCCTGGATCCCGAGACCACCGACTTCGACTATTCCCTCGAGATGTTCAAGAAGGCGGCCAGGACCATGCTCTACCGTCCCGAAACCCTCGAAAGCCAGCCCGGCGAGCCCGCCTGATCAGCCGATGGTGCCGTCTATCGCCTTCTTCGATATGGATAGAACCCTGCTCAAGGGCGACAGCGACAACCTGCTCGTAACCTATATGATCGGGACGCGACGCCTGGGCATGGCTGCCTTCTTGAAGATGGCGAGGTTCTGCCTTCTCGCCCGACTCGACCGCGTCTCCATCGAGGAATGGCGCCGCTGGGTCTACAGGGAGTTCGGCCGCTTCGAAGCGGAGGAGCTGATGCGCATAGTCGAAGAGGGCTACGAACGCCGCATCATGCCCCGCCTGTATCGCGAAGGCAAAGAAAGTATCTCCACTCATAAGCAAAAGGGGCACCTGACGGTCATAGCCACGGCGGCATGGGAGTTCATCGCGGAGAAAGTCAGGGTACAGCTGGGCGCCGCCGACAAGATCTCCTCTATAGCAGGCTTTGAGAACGGGCATCTCAGCGATGAAATGCGCAATCTCCTGCCGTACAACGAGGGCAAGAAGGCCATGGCCGAGCTGTACGCGGCCGAGAGAGACGTGGATCTAGCTGACTGCTACCTGTATACGGACAGCATCGCCGACCTCCCCCTGTTGGAAGCCGTCGGACACGCGGTGGTGGTAAACCCGGGGAGGGGATTGAGGCGACTGGCCGTAGAACGCGGATGGCAGGTACTCGACTGGAACACGCCGGCCGGCTTCCTGGAGCCCTCCGTTGCCGAACAGCTTTCCTTTTAGGGACGCGCTTCGGGAACGTAGGGCCTTCCCTGTTGGACTCGTCTGCTCTCAGCGGGCGTATTCCGTGCGCGCGATGATCTCGCTCTGCGCCAGCGGGTTTAAGTTGACGAAGCGCGTGGAATAGCCGGCGGGCCTCACCAGCAGGTCCTGGTGGAGCTGCGGCTTCTCCATGGCCTCGACGAGGGTTTCCTTGCCCACGAGGTTGCAGTGGAAGTGCATCCCACCCAGCTCGAAATAGGTGCGCAGGAGGTCGGCGAAGTCATCCGCCCCCTCGCCCTCGCGGAAGAACTCGGGGGTGAACTCCAGGTTCAGGGATACGCCGTTGGCAAGCCTCTCCTGGTCGATCCTGGCTACCGATTTCAGGGCGGCCGTGGGTCCCTGCTTGTTCATCCCCTGCTCGGGGCCCAGGCCGGGTGAGATGGGCTCCCCCATCCTCCTGCCCGAGGGAAAGGCGGGCTCGCCCAGGCCGAAGGCCACGTGGCCGTTGGTGGATAGCGCACCCGGCAGGTAGCGCCCACCGCGCCAGCAGGGATGCCTGCCTACCGCATCGCAGAAGATCTCCATGACCCTCGCGCTGAAGAGATCCGCGTCGTCATCATCGTTACCGAACTTGGGGCACCTGTTGAGCAGCGTCTGCCGCAGGGGTTCGTCTTCCGCGAAATCGTTCTGCATGGCCTGCAGCATCTCACCCATGCTCACCTTCTTCTCGCGGAATACCATCCTGTCGATGGCCGTCAGGGAGTCACCTACAGTGGCCATCCCCACTCCCTGGATGGCGACTGAGTTGTACCTCGCTCCTCCCCACGTGACGTCCTTCCCCTCGGCCAGGCAGTCAGCGGTGAAGGACGAGATGAAGGGTAGCGGCCGGTACTCCGCCTGGGACTCGGCCAGCGCGTCGAGGCCGGCGGCCATCTTGGCCGCCAGGGCTTCCACCTGCTCGCGGAAGGCGGCGATCAGCTCCTCGATGGACTCCATCTCCAGGGGGTCGGCGGTACGCGGACCCAGCTCTTCTCCCGCCTCGAACTGCGAGAGGAAACTCCCCGCCATCTTCCTGCCACGGTTCAGGGCCAGCTCCAGGCAGAGCGACAGGTCCAGGAGGGAGGCGTTGGCCGAGGTGAGGCCCTTGCCGGGTATCCCCAGCTCCACGCATCCGATGACGCTGTATTCCGCCGCCTCCTCGTGGGGGATGCCGCACGCCTCCAGGGACGGGACGATCACGTCGTCGTTGAAGAACTGCAGGAACCCCTTGCTTTCCACCACCGAACTGCTCACCCGGCGCAGAAAGTCCGGGTCCGTCTTCGCACTGATCCTCACGCCGAAGTTCGGCTCGGTCATGTAGACCCTCTCCCTCGCCTCCACCGCGAGTAAGGAGAGGTCGTTGGTTATGTCCTCCCCACTCGCGTCCATGCCCCCGACTATGAGGTTAGTGGAGGTCTTGATGCCGCCGAATGCCATGTCTCCCGCGGTGTCCAGGCAGGACGCGTTGGAGTTGAGCTTCAAAAAGAAACACTCCAGGAGAGTGCGGGCTTCTTCGCGGCTAAGCCTTCCGGCCTCCAGGTCCGCCGCGTAGAGGGGATAGAGGTAGCGGTCTATGCCGCCGAAGGATATGGACATGTCGTAGTCTTCGATCTGGGCGCAGGTATGCGTGAAGTAGATGGACTGCAGCCCCTCCCAGAAAGTCTCCGCGGGCTGGGCCGGAACCTTGCGGCAGATGCGGGCGACCTCCGTGAGCTCCGCCTTCCTACCCTCGTTCTCTTCGTCGGTCGCCTGGCGTTCCGCCTCGTCGGCGTATCTTTCCGCGAAAGCTATGGCCGCGCGGCATGACGCGGCGGCCGCCGCCAGGAACGTGCGGGTCTCCTCGTCCTCGCGCGGGGTGCGCGCCAGCTTCTCCTCGCTCTCCTTTATCACGCCGTTGAGGCCCTCTTTCACCACGCGGGCATGGTTGAGGAGGATGTGGCCCATGCCCACCACCTCGGTGAAGATCATGCCCCCGCCTATGGCGTTCACCCTGCGGTTGAGCTCCTCGGACCACCTGGACCTGGCGCGTTCCTCCACTGTCCTGCCCTGCCAGTAGGGCATGATCTCCTCGGTGATCTCCCGCAGCTCCTCTTCCCGTGCGGAGAAGGGGTTGGTCTCCCTCGTGCCGACTCCCTCCAGTTCCTGCAGCACGCGGCCGCTGCATTCCGGGTAGAGTCCTCCCCCCACCTCCTTGCCGGTGGTCGCGCCCACGATGAGCTCTCCCGGCCATATGTTGACGGTGATATTGGTGAGGATATCGGCGAACGCCCTGTCTCTGCGCGTGGTTGCGGGCTCTCCCTCCGTCTCCTTGTAGCTGCGGGTGATATACCTGGCCCTCTCCACGCAGAGCTCCGGGGTAAGGGACAGCAGCCTCTCCTTCATCTTCAGCGTATCCGCCATGCGATCATCCCCCTCGTTCGCTCCGGCTCCGTTATGCGATTATCATTCTACTCGAAGTACAGGTTTTCCAGCAGGTACTGCACGCCTTCGTCGTTGCTCTCATCGGATAGATTCTGCACGGCGGCGATATAGGTCACCTGGTCTCTAAAAAAGAGGAGGCGATCCTGCAGCATAGTAGTCTCGCCATAATAAATACTCGCATTGATCCGTATACCGCAAAGCCCCTCCCTCTCCAACTGGACCGCCTCCATCAGCAGTGTCTCGGCGTCCAGGGAAAGCCTGCCATACTCTTTCTCCAGCTCCCGTTCCAGCAGCGACCTGTTGCCGTTTATATACCTCTCCATCTCCGCCAGGTCCTCCGTCTCGGGAGGCTCATCGTTGCTGCCGAAACTGACCAGGGTGATCTCACCGCTAACGGCATGCGCCAGGAATATCTGATCGCTCCCATCGCCGGCGAAGTAGAAAGCGTCGAGGCTTGTATCTTCCTCCGCGATCTCGAACTGCTCCGCGATATCATCGAACTGCTGGCCCGTCACCTGCTGATATCCGTCCGGAGGAGCATCCAGCACGAGGTCCGGATAGGTCGCTGTCTTGATGGCCTTGTATCCTATGAAGCCGGTCAGCGCCAGCGCCAGGAGGACGGCGACGGATATGCCGATCTTGGCCCTCCCGCTCAAGGCCGCTATGCCTTTCTTCTGCGGCTGCGCTTGGGGGTAGGGCTGCGGTACGTCTTCGACATCAACAGGGGCGGTCAGGCTGCTCCTGCAATTACTGCAGAAGTTGCTGTCCGGACTGTTCTCCCTGCCGCAATTCGGACATATAAGCGGCTCCATGGGCACCTCTCCTAGCGTAAGCGCAAATGGAACGGGCTGGAGAAATCACCGCCCAGGCTACCCCATATGCTCCTGCTGCCGCTACTATCTTACCATCTCGCATGCCCCGGAGAGAGCTAATATGATATTAATGGCATGGCGAAGTGGCGCCGCCGGCAGCGCGGAGATGTCTAGGAAGCGCCCTATGATTGCATAGCGAAGTATCGCGACAAGCGATGAGATGTATTGAGAGAGGAGCCAGGCGAGATGCAGGACAAGCGCAGAGTATCCAGCAGGGTTGGGGACATCAGGAAATCGGCCATCCACGAGATGACCAGGCTTTCCAAGGAAGTGGAGGACGTGGCCTTCCTCTCCTGGGCCAAACCCACCTCCGATACCCCGGAGCACATCAAGGAAGCCGCCATAGCGGCCATCAGGGAGGGCAAGGTGGGAGGATATTCCGAGAACGCCGGCCTGCCGGAGCTGCGTGAGGAGATAGCGAAGAAGCTCGCGCGGGACAACGGCATAGACGCAGACCCCTCCGAGGTGATAGTGACGGTGGGGGCCATCGAAGGGCTTTTCGACGCGGTGATGGCGGTGATCGATCCCGGGGACGAGGTGATACTGCCCTCCCCCACCTACTCCACCCACATCCGCCAGGTTGTGACCGCCTCGGGCAAGCCGGTGCTGGTCCCCAGCGACGAGGAGGAGGGTTTCGCGCTGAACATCGAGGGCATAAGGAAGGCGGTGACCCCCAGGACCAGGGCCATCATGTACTGCTCGCCCTGCAACCCCACGGGCACCGTCTACTCCCGGGAGCAGCTCCAGCAGCTGGCGGAAATCGCCCTGGACAACGACCTCATGGTCATCACCGACGAGGCCTACGAGTATTTCGTCTATGACGGGGAGGAGCATTTCAGCATCGGCTCCATCCCGGAGATGAGCGGCAGCGTCATCAGCTGCTTCACCTTTACCAAGACCTATGCCATGACCGGCTGGAGGATCGGCTACCTGCACGCCGCGCGCGATCTGATCCCCGAGATAGGCAAGGTGCATATCCCCAGTGCCATCTGCGCCCCGGTGGTCTCGCAGTACGCGGCCCTCGCCGCGCTGCGGGGGCCCCAGGACTGCGTCGCCGGGTTCCGGGAGCACTACCGCGCCGCCCGCGACCTCATGTGCGCGCGGCTGGACCGCCTGCCCTC